>JAGRFZ010000024.1:28844-70065 GCA_020445785.1 Rhodocyclaceae bacterium | reverse complement strand
CCGACATGACGATGCAGTCGTTCTGTCATACCGCCGCCTACCCGAAGCTGGTGGACGTGCGCATGCACCGCGAGCTGCCGAGCTTCATCAGCACGCGTGGCGGCGTCGCACTGCGCCCGGGCGACGGTGTCATCCACTCCTGGCTCAACCGCCTGCTGCTGCCCGACACGGTCGGCACCGGCGGCGATTCCCACACCCGCTTCCCGATCGGGATCTCTTTCCCGGCCGGCTCCGGCCTGGTGGCCTTCGCCGCCGCCACCGGCGTGATGCCGCTCGACATGCCGGAGTCGGTGCTGGTGCGCTTCAAGGGCACGATGCAGCCGGGCGTGACGCTGCGCGACCTGGTCAATGCGATCCCGCTGTACGCGATCCGCCAGGGCCTGCTGACGGTCGAGAAGAAAGGCAAGAAGAACATCTTCTCGGGCCGCATCCTCGAGATCGAGGGTCTGCCGGACCTCAAGGTCGAGCAGGCCTTCGAGCTCACCGACGCCTCGGCCGAACGCTCCGCTGCCGGCTGCACGGTGCATCTGAACAAGGCGCCGATCGTCGAGTACATGAACTCGAACATCACGCTGATGAAGTGGATGATCGCCAATGGCTACCAGGACGCCCGCACGTTGGGCCGCCGCATCAAGGCGATGGAGGACTGGATCGCCAACGGCGAACTGCTTGCCGGTGACGCCGACGCCGAGTACGCCGCGGTGATCGAGATCGACCTGGCCGACGTCAAGGAGCCGATCGTTGCCTGCCCGAACGACCCGGACGACGTCAAGCTGCTCTCCGAAGTCGCCGGCGACAAGATCGACGAGGTCTTCATCGGCTCGTGCATGACCAACATCGGCCATTTCCGCGCCGCCGGCAAGGTGCTCGAAGGCAAGTCCGACATCCCGACCCGGCTGTGGATCGCCCCGCCGACCAAGATGGACGCGATGATCCTCAACGAGGAAGGCTACTATTCGGTGCTCGGCAAGTCCGGCGCGCGGATGGAGATGCCGGGCTGCTCGCTGTGCATGGGCAACCAGGCGCAGATCCGCAAGGGCTCGACCGCGATGTCCACCTCGACCCGCAACTTCCCGAACCGCCTCGGCATCGACACCCGGGTCTATCTCGGTTCGGCCGAGTTGGCCGCGGTATGCGCGCTGATGGGCAAGATCCCGAGCGTGTCCGAGTACATGGCCCAGGTCGAGGCACTCGGCGCCAAGGCCGGTGAGGTCTATCGCTACATGAACTTCGACCAGATCGAAGAGTTCAAGCAGGTCGCCGACACCGTCGAGGTGTAAGTGCAGGCGGCAGCCTCGGCTGCCACCCATGCGGACGACGATCGCCCCGTGCAGGAAACTGCCGGGGCGTTTTTTCGCAACCGGCGAGCGGATCGTCGGGCGGCCTTTGCCGCTCGTTCGACAGGCGAAGCGGAGGAATCGAACGGATGGACGCGGAATTCTGGCATCGAAAATGGCACGCGCGTGAGATCGGCTTTCACGAAAAGGCCGTCAACCCCTTGCTCGAATCGCACTTCGAGCGTCTCGGCCTGAGCGCCGGCGATCGCATCTTCCTGCCCTTGTGCGGCAAGACGCTGGATATCGCCTGGCTGCTGGGTCGTGGAATCCGGGTTGTCGGCATCGAGTTGAGCCCGCTGGCGGTCGGTGAGCTGTTCGAGGAGCTGGGCGTGGCGCCGGAGGTCACTTCCGTCGGCGGTTTGCGCCATCACCGAGCCGAAGGAATCGATGTTTTCCTGGGCGATATCTTCGAACTCGATCGAGCGCGACTTGGCTCGGTCGATGCGGTCTATGACCGGGCGGCGCTGGTCGCGTTGCCGCCGCCGATGCGCTCGCGCTACGCTTCGCACGTGCGACGGATCTCCGGTGGCACGCGGCAGTTGCTGGTGACCTTCGAATACGACCAGAGCCGGCTCGAGGGTCCGCCGTTTTCGGTGGACGAGGCCGAAGTGCGGACCCTCTACGAATCCGACTACGCGATGTCGATACTGTCGACCAGCGACGTTCCAGGTGGCCTGAAGGGCAAGGTGCCGGCCGTTGACCGGGCCTGGCTGCTCGAACCCCGATCCTGAGCGGCGCGCGTCGCGATCGGCCATCGGTGAGGGCACGACGAAGGTCGATCGCGCTTCGGCCTATGGCTCGGCTCTGGCCGGCTCCGCCACGAGCCTCCCAGAGTGCGATCGTTTGCCCCTGGGACGGCTTTTCGTGGCCGCTTTCCGGCTGCGCGCGATCGTCGCGTTGGCCGGGTCCGAGCGGGCCGTTTGCCGGCCTGGCGCCCGAACCCGGATTGGGATTGGCGATGGATGCCGTGTCGCGCCGAGCGCGCTCAGTGGGCAGTCGTCGGATGGGGCCGATCGAGCCGCGCGCACCGTCGCAGGGTGCCGCCCGCGGCGAGGGCGAGCACAACCAGCGCGAGAGTCGAGGGCGCGGGAACGGTGCTGACCACCGCCGTGAAGATGGCGTTGCCGATGCCGATCGCAATCTCGGTGCCGACCGCCAGCCCCGAGCCCGGGGATGCGAACACCCGGAAGCCATCGAAGGCCGGGTCGAACTCGAACACGCCGCCCACGTCGAAGAACGACAACGCCTCGTCCGGCTGCGGCACGTAGCCCACCAGGATGTCGATGAAGCCATCCAGCAACAGCAGATCACCGGCGACCAAGACCTTGTCGATCTGGCCGGGCCCCTCGGCCTCGACCGTCATCGATCCGCCGGCAAACACCAGATCCCCGTCGATGACCAGTTCGCCGACCGACAGTCCCGCCGCGATGTTGCCGAATTCATCGATGCGCACCTGGATCTTGTCGGCATCGCTGGCCGCCATGATGCCGTTGCCCATGATCTGGCCGCCTGCCGCGACTTCGATGATGTTTGCGAGCACCGTGCCGCCATCGGACAACTTGAGCGTGCCTTTGCCCTGGTCTTCGGCGCCGCCGGAGTCCACGCCTACGCCGAGGTAGCGGCCGGCGTCGAACAGCGAATTCTCGCCGTCCACCGTCACGGTACCGCTTGCGCCCGGGCGATCGCCGATGAAGCCGCGGGAGCCGCTGTCGCCGTTTTCGACGACGACTCGGCCGCCCTTCTCGATCGTCATCGATCCCGTCCCTTGCTGCAGCCGGCCGATCGCGAAGAAGGCCTGGTCGCCGATCACCCGCAGCTCCGACCCGGCACCGGAGACCAGCAGGTGGCCTTCGCCGCGGGGGCCGAGAATGGAGCTGCCACCGAGCGCGAATCCCACGTTCTCGGCGCCGGGGGCCGAGGTGGAATCGATCCGTAGCTCGGCGCCGCCTGTGATTGCAACATGGCCCTCGCCTTCGTTGACGCCGATTCCAAGAAATGCCCCCTGGTCGGGAAAGGAGAAACCGACGGGACAGTCGGCGGTACAGGCCCCGGCCAGCGCAATGCGTGAGTCGTTGCCGTCGAGTGTGAGCGCGCCGGTCCCGCCCACCGATCCGCCGACATTGAGAAACACCGGACCGGAGATCTGTCCACCGGTCGCCACGTGCAACTCGCCGTGCCGGCTGCCTCCGGTGCCGGGGAGCGGTACGCCGCGGTCGCTGGAGACGTTCAGATCGCTGTTGATGCCCGTGAAGAGCAGCCTGGCGCCGTCGCGGATGTCCATGCGGCCATCGCCTTCCCGGGCGATCGCACCAAACGCGAAATCGCTGCTGACCCGCATCTCCGAACCGGTGCCGGAGAGTTCGATGAGTCCGATGGAGCCGGCGTCGCGTGCGATGTTGAATCCCGCAGGAAAGCCGAGCCCGGGAATGCCGCGACCGAGGGAGGCCCCCAGGCTGTCGATCTCGACCAAGCCGCCGCTATCGACCACCAAGTGGCCGCTCCCGCCGCGGCCGACCGTGAGAAAGGCGCCGCTGTCCGCTGTGGCGCCCTCGATGCGCAGGGTGGACGGCACGCCGCCGATCGACCCGCCGCTGACCGACAATCGGCCGCTGGCGCCGGGCAGCGGTGCCAGATTCACGAACGGGGCGGCCACCGGTGTCGGGCTGGCGTCGACCGTGAGCTTCGAGCCGTTGGCGATTTCGACGACGCCGTCGCCCGCGGCGGTGAAATCGCCACCCACCGCCAGCCCCGTCCCCGAAACGGTGACTTCGTCGGGGCCCACGATTGTCGGATTCACACTTCCCTGCGTGATGATCTCGGCCATTGCGCCGCCGGCCCCAAGCAGCAGGCACGAAGAAGCGAATACGCCGAATACTGGTTTCAGGTTCATCTGTATGTCTCCTTTGCACGATGCCATTGGATCGGATCGAATTCTTTGAATCCGTGCGGCGGAGACGAGGCACGAAGCATGCCCGGAAAATAAAGGCCATTATTTACATACAGATGGCATTCTCAATCCATTCCGTTCGGGCTGAAATGTAATCTCTGGCGACTCACCCTTCCGGGTGATTGCGTCAGCCGCTTTGGTTTGCCCCGTACGGTCCTGGCACCGTCCCGGCCGCTTGCCGGCGCGGGAAGCGGGCAGGCCGTCCGGATCACGACGGCTCCGGCGGAGATATGTCGCCCTGCTCGCCACCTTGCTTGGCAGCGATAGGCGGGTTCGCCTTGACGGCGAGTCGCAACAGTCCGAGTTGGGAGCGGGTGCCGGTCTTGGAAAACACGCGCTTGATCTGACTTCTGACCGTTTCCAGCGAACGACCGCGTCGATCGGCGATTTCTCCCGGTGTCGCCCCATTGGCCAAGGCCGATGCGATCTGGTGTTCGCTTTCGGTCAGTTCGAATATCTTCGCCAGGCCCGCGAGCGAGACCACGTGGGAATGATGCGGATCCAGAACGAATACGGCGGAACCCCGGACGCCGTCGCCATCCGGCAGTTCCTCGTCATTGAGGGGCAGTACCTCGAGCAGCAAGCAGCCGGTGCCGCTGCGCTTCGGGAGCACGACGGTGCCGCCTTCATGGCGACCGTTTCCGTTCGAGGTCTGCGACGTCTCGGCGAGCAGCTTCCGGAGTTCCTCGTCGCGCATCGGCTGCCAGGTCGTGAGACGGCCGTCGGTCGTGCCGACATTCAGTGCGCCGGTCTGCTCGGCGATCTCGCACGCGGCACGATTTGCGACGACCACCCTGCCGGAGGCATCGGCAATGACCAAGCCCACCAGCAGCATGTCCAGAACCCGGATGACGGCGCCGTGCTGGTCCTGCAGGCGGATCATGGTCCGGTGCAGTTCCGCGGCCCTGCTCAGATGGGGGAGCAGGTCCTGCAAGTGCTGCTTCTGCGCGTCGGTGTGGGGCCTAGTCGCTTCAAGCGATTGACGCTGATGAAATCGTTCCACAAGCGATGGGTGCTGATCAGTGCGGTCATGCACCAGTAGGTGCCGGTCGTCTCGAACTGGTACTGGATCCAAGGGCTGGCATCGTATTCCTCACGGCTCGGCACGTATTCGAAATCGCGGAACACTTTGCCGGCGATCAGCCGATCGATGTACTTGAAGCGGATGTCCGTACTCGGTCCGCCGTAGCCGGCGTAGCGCTGGACATGCTCGTCGGTGACGCCACAATAAGCCAGGCCCTCGGTTCGTTGATCTTCCGCACTGATCAACATATAGGCGCCCATGCGCGCACCGACCAGTGCACAGACTTCTTCCATCGCGACATGCCATCGGTCGGGATTTCCGGGCGCCGAATAAATACCGGAAACTGTCTGCAGCAGCTTGGCGACGTCCTGCATGTTTACCTCCGCTGGACATATTCCGGGGGGCAGCATGCAGCACCCGAATATTCTTCCTGGGTGGGAAATGCCTGCCTGCCGGAATCATTTTAGCCTATCGACGGAGGCTAAAATGACGGATCAGAGTATGTCGGCGGTCGAGCGGGCGTGGCCCGGTTGGCGTGTGGTGCCGGCGGTCGTGATCGGAGAGCGATGTGAGCGAATCGGGATCGGTGGACTATCAATCGATCGTCGACGAGATTGTCGATGCGTTGGCGATCGAGCGGGGCAGCGGACGGGTGGCGACGTACATTCCTGCGCTGGCCCGCGTCGACCCGGCGCAGTTCGGCATTGCATTGTGCACCGGCGACGGTCGGGTGTTCGCCGCCGGCGATGCCGATACGCCGTTTTCGATTCAGAGCATCTCCAAGCTGTTCTCGCTGGCACTGGCCATGCGCCACGTCGGTGACGCCCTGTGGCAGCGGATCGGGCGGGAGCCGTCGGGCAATCCGTTCAATTCGCTGGTGCAGCTCGAGTGGGAGCAGGGGGTGCCGCGCAATCCGTTCATCAATGCCGGCGCGATCGCGATCGCCGATCGGCTGGTCAGTGCCTGTCCCGACGCGCGCGCCACGCTGCTGGCCCTGCTCGGCAGCCTGTGCGGCGAGGCGGTCGCCTTCGACGAGGAAGTGGCGGCGTCGGAGGCCGCCACCGGCTATCGCAATGTCGCGCTCGCCAATTTCATGCGCAGCTTCGGCAAGATCGATAACGAGGTCGATGCCGTCCTCGACCTGTATTTTCACCAGTGTTCGGTGGCGATGAGTTGCCTCCAGCTTGCCCGAGCAACCGCGTTCCTGTGCCGCGACGGCGCTCACCCACTGGACGGCACTGCCGTGGTGACGGAACGTCAGGCGCGGCGGTTGAACGCGCTGATGCTGACCTGCGGCACCTACGATGCGGCTGGCGAGTTCGCCTTCCGCATCGGGCTGCCATGCAAGAGTGGCGTCGGCGGCGGCATCGTCGCGGTGGTGCCGGACCGCCTCAGCGTCTGTGTGTGGTCGCCTGGCCTGGACGACACCGGCAACTCGCTGCTCGGCATGAAGGCCCTGGAAATGTTCTCGGCGCGGACCGGGCTGTCGGTGTTCTGAGGGCCGGCCTCGCTTCGACTACTTCAGCGCGAAGCCGAGATTATCGAGCGCTTCCACCAGCCGGTCGCGGCCGGTGAGCGAAGCGGGGCCGGCGACCCGTTTCGACGAATGTACCGACCAGGTGCCCCGCACATTCATGTGCTGGCTCTCGTAGAAGCGCGCCATCGCTTCGTCGTAGGCCACGAGCGGCGCGTCCTGCTGCTCGAGCGAATAGCGCTCGTGGTGCAGTACCACCGACTGGGGCGGACGCGGCTTGATCGAGGCGGGCTTCGACGCGTCGGCGTAGCCGACGCACATGCCGAACACCGCGAACACCCGTGGCGGCAAGCCGAGGATCTCGGCGACCTTTTCGGGCCGATTGCGCATGCCGCCGATGTACACCAGCGAGAGGCCCAGGGATTCGGCCGCGACGGCGGCGTTCTGGGCGGCCAGCGCCGCGTCGATGACAGCGACCAGCAGCATCTCGGTGTAGTCGAGCGCCTCGTCCGGGCGTTCGCAGCGTTCGGCCACCCGATGCAGGCGGGCGAGATCGGCCAGCCACACCAGTTGCAGCGGTGCCTCCCGCACGTGGGCCTGTCCACCGGCGCACTCGGCAAGCGCAGCCTTGCGCTCGGGGTCGCGCACGGCGACCACGCTCCAGGCATGCAGGTTCGACGAACTGGCCGCCGACTGGGCGGCAGCGATGACTGCCGCGAGCTGGTCGTCACTGACCGGATCGGGCCGATAGGCGCGGACCGAGCGGTGGCTGAGCAGATGTTCGATGACCGCGGACGTGGCCTGCGGCACAGGCACGTCGGCGTCGCCATAGCGTGTCTGGTAGAGGGATTGGCGTTCGTTCATGGGAATACCGGGTGGGGCAGACAGCAAGATTCTAACGACCACACGGGAAAGTCGCAGGGGGCATTCAGCGGCGCTGCCGGGATTCGTGCCACGACAGTACCGACACCAGCAGCGCCGGAAGGAAGGTGAGGGTGACGAGCATCGTGAACACCAGGCCGAACAGCACGATGGCGCCGAGGCCCCGGTAGAGCTCGCTGCCGGCACCGGGCACCAGCACGAGGGGCGAGAGGCCGCAGACGGTGGTGATGGTGGACATGGCGATCGGGCGCAGGCGCGAGGCCACCGCGTCACGCACCGCGTCGCGCGCAGCCATGCCGTCTTCGCGCAGATTTCGAATGGCGCGCTCGACGATCAGGATCGGATTGTTGACCACCGTGCCGACGAGGATCAGGAAGCCCAGCATCGTGATCATGTCGAAGGCCTGGCTGATCGGCGGCAGGCCGATCATCGGCAGCGCCTGGCCGGCGGCGTTGAGCAGCCACAGACCGACGATGCCGCCACCGATGCCGAGTGGCACGGTGGTCATGATCAGGAAGGGATAGCCCCAGTGGGAGAAGATCGCGACGAGAAGCAGATAGCACAGCAGCACCGCGACGACGAAATTGCCGGCCAGAGCGCTACGGGTGGCGTCGAGCGCGTCGCTCGCACCCGAGAGCTTGACGTGGATCGCTTCCGGAATGTCGCCGCTGCTGCGGGCTGCGTCGATCAACTCGTTGCGCACCGTGGCGACCGCGGTTTCGAGCGCAACCTCGCGTGGCGGGATGATCGACAGCGTGACCGTGCGCTGGCCGTTGACCCGGCGCACGTTCTCGGTGTCCACGGTTTCGACCACATCCGCGACACTGGCCAGGGGCAGCACCGCCCCATCGCGCCCGACCACCGGCATTGCGCCGATCTGGTCGAGGCGGCTGATGCGGCCGTCGCTGCTGTACAGGTAGATGTCGATCTTCTCGTCGCCGAGGAAGATCTCGTCCAGGTAGGTGCCGTCGGCGGTCGCGGCGACGGCGTAGCCCAAGGCACGGCTGTCGATGCCGAGCTCCGCCAGGCGTTGCCAGCGCGGGTGGATCTCGATCAGCGGTTGACCGAGGGAAAGGCTGGTGGGGTTCGAACGGATTCGGGGATTGTCGAACAAGGCCTCGGCCCGGCTGCGCAGCAGCTCGGCAACCTCGAAGATCTCGGTCAGCCGATCGCCCGAGATGTCCACGTTGACGCTCCTGGTGCCGCCGTAGTTGCTGGCGAAGATCGAACCGCGCGACGAAAACGCGCGCATGCCGGGAATTGCGCGGATCTCGCGCACGACGACATCCATCAGACCCTCGATGTTGCGGGTGTCCCAATCCACCGGTTCGGCGATGACCCGAACCTGCTCGCTTTGGACGATCACCAGCATGTAGCGGATCGCCGGGATGTCGGTCTCGCCGGCGAGGAAGCGGGCGGGGTCGTCGCCGAGCGCGGGCAGCAGCTTTTGCTGAAACCGTTCGGCGGCCTCGCTCATTTCTTGGATGCTGTAGCCGGAGGGGGCGGACATCAGCGAGAAGCTCTTCGGTTCTTCGCCGTCCGGCAGGTATTCGGCGGGCGGCGTCAGGCGGACGAAGGCGAGCAGGGTCAGTCCGCCGACGAGGAGCAGGCAGAGCGCGCGTCGTCCGCCGGTGGCCGTGAGCCATGCCGAGGATTCGACGACGGCCTTGCCGAGGGCGATGCCTGCCGCGGAATGGCGGCGGTCCTCACGGAACTCGAAGCTGACGAAGGCGGTGGGAATGACCAGCAGCGCGACCGCCATCGACACCAGGATGGCCGCCGACAGCGCCACGGCGATGTCCGAATAGAGCTGGCCGGCCTCTTCACGGACGAACAGCACCGGAAGAAACACCAACACCGTGGTCAAGGTCGAGGCCAGCACTGCGCTCCAGACCTGGCGCACCCCCACCAGGGCGGCCTCGAGCCGCCTGCGGCCGCGGGCGAGTTCGCGCTCGATGCTCTCGAGCACGACGATGGAGTTGTCCAGGGTCATGCCGATCGCGAAGGCGACGCCGGCCAGCGAGACCACGTTGATCGTGCGTCCGGCCAGCAACAGCCCGAGGAAGCTGGCAATCGTGCACACCGGGATGCCGGCGACGCCGATCAGCGTCGCGGGCAGCGAGCGCAGGAACACGTACATCACGGCGGTGGCCAGCCCGGCGCCGATCAGCAGGTTCTGCCAGACATTGGCGACCGCCGCCTCGACGTAGCGCACGTCGTCGGTGGTGGCGTTCAGGGCCATGCCGGCAGGCGCCAGCACCGAGGCGTTGATCACCGCGACTTCGGCCAGCACGGCGTCCTTGATGGCGATCACGTTGGAACCGGGTTCGCGCCGTATCGACAGGTTCACGGCACGCTCGCCATTGACGTAGGTCTTGGAGCGGATCTCGGCGAAGCCCATCTCGACGTGGCCGATGTCGCGCAGGCGCAGGATGGCGTCCCCGTCACGGCGGATGATCAGATCCTCGATCTGCGAGACATCGTCGAAGCGACCCACCGTGCGCAGCAGATAGCGGCGCTTGCCGCTGTCGACGTCGCCGCCGGAAACATCGCGATTGCGGGCGCGCAGGGCATCGCGCACTTCGGCCAGCGTCACCCCGCGTTCCGCCAGTAGCCGCGGTTCGACATAGACCTGGGCCTGGCGCTCGACGCCGCCCCAGATGCGCACCTCCGAGACTCCGTCGATTCGCTCCAGGCGCGTGCGCACCCGCTCGTCGAGAAAATCGTTCATCTCCTCCATGCGTAGCCCGCGGGGATTGCCTGGCAGCGGCTGGACGCGGAAGAACATGAACGAGTTGGACGAGAACGAACTCGTGAAGATACGCGGCTCGTCCACGTTCTCCGGGTACGAAGAAACCTGGGAGAGGGCATTGCTGACCCGGATCAGCGCGTCGTTGATGTCGGTGCCGAACGGGAATTCGAGCTCGACGCGGGCGTTGCCCGTGCTGGCGCCCGAAAGCATGCGCTGGACACCGGGGACATTGCGCAGATAGCGCTCCTGCTCGATCAGGATCTCCTTCTCGACGTCCTGTGGTGTCGCCCCCGGCCAACTGGTACGGATCGAGATCGTGCGTACTTCCAGATCGGGAATCATCTGCACCGGCACCCGCAGGAGCGCCATGATGCCGAAGATGCAGACCACCAGGATGCCGACGGCGAGGAGGGTGCCACGCTTGAAGACGGCCTCGAACACGGCTCAGGCCTCCATGGGCTTCATCGCTTCGTGACGACCCGCAGCGGCTGGCCGTCGCGCAGCCGCTCGTTGCCCCGCACCACCACCATCTGGCCGGCGACGAGTCCGTCGGCCACCTCGATGCGCTCGCCCAAGGTGCGGCCGACGCGTACCTCGCGGCGGCGGGCGACGACCATGCCGTCGGCCTCGCTGGCGGCCAGCCAGACTTCGGCGCGACCGTCTGCGTGGCGCAGTATGGCGTCGCGTGGTACGGCAACGCTGCCGGCACCCTCAGCAAGGCGAAACTGGACGTGGGCGGACATCCCGGGTGCGATGCGATCATTGGCGTCGTCCACCAGCACCCGGACGAGGAAGGTGCGGGCAGTGGCATCACCGACCGGTACGCGCGCGGCGATCCGCCCTGGCAGGCGGAGGTCGGGCAGGGCGTCGGGCATCACCAGCACCGGCGTTTCCGGAGAGAGTTCGCCGAAGCGTTCCTGGGGCACCTGGACGTCGATGCGCAGGGGTCGTGTGGCCACCAGCTCGAACACCGAATCCCCCGTGTCGACCCATTCCCCCAGTTCGGTACTCCGGCGCACGATGACGCCCCCGAACGGCGCGCTGACCCGGTGACGGGTGACGCGCTCGGCAGATTCACGGGACTGCGCCGCGATGCGCCGTTCGGCGGCAAGTGCGATATCGACCTCTGCCTGGCTCGCCGGCAGGCGGGTCTCTGGCAGGAAAGCCTTGTCCACCAGCGAACGGGCTTCGCCATGCAGGCGGCGTGCCTCGCGTACCCGGGTCCGCGCTTCCTCGAGCTGGGCCTGATCTCGGCGCAGTGCGAGGCGGGCCAGTTCGTCGTCGAGTTCGAGCAGCAACTGGCCGGCGCGCACGCGGTCACCGACGTCGGCGGCGATTGCCGCCACCAGCCCGCTGACCCGCGGCGAGAGTTCGGCCCGGCGCTGGGCGGTGACCGTGCCGCTCAGATCCAGGATGCGGTCACGGCCGCTGGGTTTCAGGGTCGCGACTTCCACCGGTGCCGCCTGGGGCTCCTGCCCGTGGGCACCGGCAAGCAGGCCGACGAGGCAGGTGAGTGCGCCGAGGCATTTTCGAAATCTGTCCATTCAGCGCGGACTGCTGCCGCTGGCGCGAGTTTCCATACTTGCGAATCTTAACCTCCCGTGTGGAATCCGTGACAGCGTGCACTCGCGCGACCCCGAAGGCGAAACGGTTGTACCCTCTGGCGCATCATCGGTCGGGAGACGACATGAGACTCGTGCTTGGCATCCTCGCTGTCGCCGGCGTGCTGGCGTTGGCCTGGTTCTTGACGCGGCCACCGCGGCTCGAGTTGCCGACATCCGCGCCGCCGGCGGCGTCGGTGCCGTCGTCCGCCGCGCCGCGCGACGAAGCCCTGCTGCCGACCCAGCCCGAATTTCCGATCGATCGCTTGGTGCTCAGTGGCGAGGGTGTCGACGCCGCCGTGCCGCAGCCGGCAGCCGGGACGTCGCCGCCCCCCGCCGACCGGCCGCCCACGCTCGCCGACAGTGCGGGGCAGGTCGAAAGCTGGCTGGTCACCAGTGTCGGGGAGCGCGCGCGAGGCCTGTTGGCCGGCTCCGACGTCGTACGCCGTGTGGTCGCCACGGTCGACAACCTGTCGCGCGAAAAGGCCTCGGTGCGGTTGTGGCCGGTGGCCACGGCGTCGGGCCTGCCGGTGGTCGAATCAGGCGCCGGCGGGCCGACCCTGGCGGCGGCCAATGCCGCCCGCTACGAGCCCTTCGTGGCGCTGGCGGAGTCGGTGGACATCAATGCCCTGATCGCCGGCTACAAGACGCTCTATCCTGTTTTCCAGGAGGCCTATCGGGAACTCGGCTATCCCAGCGGCAATTTCAACGACCGGCTCGTCGGCGCGATCGATCACCTCCTGGCTTCGCCGGAAATCGAAGGTCCGATCGCGCTGGTTCAGCCGAAAGTCATCTACCAGTTCGCCGATCCCGAACTCGAAGCCTTGTCGGCGGGACAGAAGATCATGGTGCGCATGGGGCCGGACAATGCCCGGCGGGTCAAACAGCGCCTGCGGCAGATCCGCCGGCGACTGGCCGGCCAACGCTGATCAGGCCGCTGCCAGCACCGGCTCGGCCGCCTGCGTGGGTGCGATCGTCCTCAGGCGCAGCGATACCAGCAGCACGGCGATGATGCAGGCCGTCAGCAGGCCGACCACACCCGGCCAGGCGTGGGCGGCCCAGGCCAGACCGGTGGCGCTGCCGACGATGCTGCCGCCGAGGTAATAGCTGGACAGATAGATGGCCGCGCCGAGGGCACGACGTTCTCCGGCCCGCCGTCCGACCCAGCCACTGGCGATGCTGTGGGCCCCGAAGAAGCCGAAGGTGAATAGCGCCAGACCGAGCGCGATCGGCCACAGATGGTCGAGCAGGGTCGTCAGCAGACCGGCCAGCGCAATCGCGGTCATGGCCCACAGGACGTTGCGTCGCCCGTATCGATCCGCCAGCCGACCGGCCCAGGCCGAGGCAGCGCTGCCGATCATGTAGGTCAGGAAAATCGCACCGATCCAGACCGGGGCCAGTTCGAACGGAGCGGCAACCAGGCGGAAGCCGAGAAAGTTGTAGAAGCCGACGAAGGCACCCATCAGCAGGAACGCGGTGACGAACAGCCACGGCAGGCCCCGGTCGGAGTAGATCGCGCCGACATCGCGCCAAAGGGCCGACAAGGCCAGACTGCGGACACGGAAATTGTGCGATGGCGGCAAATTGCGCCAGAACAGCATCGCGGCAAGCACGCCGAGCAGGCCGAGACCGGCCAGCGCGATCCGCCAGTCGCCGAAATCCGCCAGCGCGGCGGAGACGACACGGCCGCTCATGCCGCCAAAGGCATTTCCGGCGATGTACAGCCCCATCGCGCGTCCCTGCGCGTTCGGCGCGATTTCTTCGCCGAGATAGGCCATCGCTGCCGCCGGGACGCCGGCGATGGCGAGGCCGAGCAGCCCGCGCAGCACCAGCAACTGGGCAAAGTCGGTGACCAGCGCGGACAGGGTGGCAAACACCGCCGCGGCGACCAAAGACCAGCGCATCACCCGCTGGCGACCGAAGCGGTCCGACAGCAGGCTGGCCGGGATCAGCATCGCCGCCAGCGCGATCGTTCCGGCGGAAACGCTGAGGCTGGCGGTGGCCGGCGACACGTCGAAGTACTCGACCAGCAGCGGCAGCATCGGCTGGGTGCCATACAGCATCGCGAAGCAGGCGAATCCGGCGACGAACATCGCGAGGTTGGCACGGCGGTATCCGTCGGTGCCGGCTTCGAGGCGCTGCGGGGCAGGGGCGGTAGGCATCGATGCGTGCTCTTTCGGTGGGGGTGGGACGCCGGCGAGTGGGCAGTGGGATACACGATAGGGTGGACGAAAAATCGTGTCCAATATATTTTTATCGCTTGATTGATACATGAGAAGTATCAATGGAACTGCGCCATCTTCGCTATTTCGTCGCCGTTGCCGAAGAGCTCAACTTTCGAAGGGCAGCCGAGCGGCTGCACATCGGGCAGCCGCCGCTCTCGATCCAGATCCGCGCCCTCGAAGAAGAGGTCGGCGCCCGGCTGCTCGAGCGCAGCAAACGCCGGGTGAGCCTGACGGAAGCCGGCAGCCGCTTCCTGCGGCGGGCGCGGGAGATCCTCGCCGCGGCGGGCGAGGCGGTGGACGAGGCCCGGCAGGCAGCCCGCGGCGAACTCGGCAGCCTGCGGGTCGGCTTCACCTCTTCGCTGCCCTATACGTCGATCCTGCCGGACCTGCTGGTGGCCTATCGCCGGCGTTACCCGGCGGTGGAACTGCAACTAAAGGAGATGTTCACGACCGATCAACTGGTGGCGATCGCGGCCGGCCGGCTCGATGTCGGTCTGGTGCGCTACGTCGGCGGTGCGCTGCCGAGCGGGGTCTCGGTGCGGGAACTCGGCGCCGATCCTTTGTGCCTCGTGGTGAATGCCGCACATCCTCTGGCGAACCGGGAATCCGTGCGTTTCGCCGAGTTGGCCGACGAAGGCTTCATCACCTTCCCCGAGGGGGTCGGCACCGGATTGCCGGACATCCTGCGGCGCTTGTGCCGCGACGCCGGCTTCGAGCCGCGCGTGGTGCAGACCGCGCGTGAAGCCACCACCCAGGTCGGGCTGGTGGGCGCAGGCATCGGCCTGGCCCTGCTGCCGGCCCCTCTCTCGTGCATCCGGCTGCCGCGGGTACGTTACGTGCCGATCGCCGACGCCGACGCCTCGTTCGTGCTGTCCGTGGCGTCGCCGCCCGACGCGACCTCACCCTTGCTGGCCGGGTTCCTCGCGGTGCTCGGGGAGGTCGCGGCGACGGCGGATCAGGCCGGCGCGAAGAGGTAGTTGTCGGCCGCGAGTGCGCCGCCGAGGGTGCCTCCGCCGAGGGCTTCGATCTCGGCACCGTCGCCGGCGGCGCCGAGGGCCACGAACAGCGGTAGAAAATGCTCGGGCGTGGGGTGAGCGGCGGCGGCGTGCGGCCCCTCGTGCTGCCACTCGAGAATGGCATCGATGCGGCCGTCGAGCAACTGGCGATGGGCCCAGTCACGGAACAGCCGGGTCTGCGGTGCGGCCCTACCGTGGTCGACGAAGTAGTCGCGCAGATTGTGGGTCATGTGGCCGGAGCCGACCACCAGCACGTTGCGCGCGCTCAGCGGAGCCAGGGCGCGTCCCACCGCCCAATGGTGGCGGGCGCCGAGATCCGGTTGAACCGAGAGCTGCAGCACCGGCACCTGGGCTTCGGGGAACAGGGTGCGCAAGGGCACCCAGGCACCGTGGTCGAGACCCCTGCGGGGATCGACCGCCGCCGCGATGCCTTGGTCGGAGAGCAGCGACTTGATCTCCTGGGCCAGTTCCGGGGCGCCCGGCGCCGGGTAGCGAAGCTGATAGAGCTCGGCCGGAAAGCCGTAGAAATCATGCACGGTTTCGGGATTCGATGTTCCGCTCAGCATCGGAATCCCCGTCATCCAGTGGGCGGACACCATCACGATCGCGTCCGGCGGCATCAGGCGTCCGGCCAGGGCTTGCCAGCACTGGCCCAGTTCGCCGGCGTCGATCGCCGTCATCGGCGAACCGTGGGAGAGGAACAGGGCGGGTTGTCGTGTCATGGTGTGTGTACTCCATTTCGGGTCAGCGCCGGAGCGATGACCCGATGTGTTGCGTGAAGGGCGGAATCAGGCGTTCTGGGGCTTGGTTGCGACGCCACCGGTGCCGAGCCGTTCGACCGAGAGAGCGCCCGCACCGAGCAGGGCCTGAGCGATCGCGGCGACCACCAGGTAGGCCGGATATTCCCAGCCGCCGTTTTCGTTGCTGAAGACCCAGCCGTTGCCTGCATGGACGCTCAGGGCGCCGAGCAGCAGCGGGATCGTGGCGGCCGCCACCAGGCGGGTACGGAAGCCGACGAGCAGTGCGATGCCGGCGAGAATCTCGGCCGGTGCGACGATGTAGGCGGCGAAGCCGGGGAATCCGACCGACTCGAAGAACCCGGCGGTACCCGGCAGGGTGAATACGAACACTTTCAAGAGGCCGTGGGCGAGGAACATCGCGCCGAGGGCGATACGCAGGATGGCGATTCCGTAGTCTTGCAGATTCTGTTGGTCGGCATTCATTTGAACTCTCCTTGGTTTTCGTTTCACGCAGCCCTTGCTGCGATGGGTGAAGCTTATCTGTCCCAGAATTGCAGATAAATGAGGTATTATTCGAATCTGTATTGCAAATATTGGGATAATGTATGGACCGCTTCGAAGGCATGAAGGTGTTCTGCACCGTGGTCGAGGCCGGCGGCTTCGCCGCTGCTGCGGATCGACTCGGGATATCGACCTCGGCGGCGTCTCGGCATGTCGCGCAGCTCGAAGCGCATCTCAACGTACGCCTGTTGAACCGCACGACCCGGCGGGTCAGTCCGACCGACGAGGGCTACGCCTATTTCGAGCGCTGCACCCAGTTGCTGGCGGACGTCGAAGAGGCCGAGGCGCTCGTTGCGGGTGGTGCCGCAGTGCCGCGTGGCCGGCTGCGGATCACCGCACCCGGCGCCCTCGCGACCCTGCGGCTGGCGCCGGCGCTGGCGGCCTTCAGCGAAGCCTATCCCGAGCTGTCACTGGATCTGGTGCTGTCCGAGAGCGTTGTCGACTTCATCGAAGAGGGCATCGACGTGGCGATTCGGGTCGGGCGCATCGGCAGCACCAATCTGGTGGCACGACGTATCGGTCAGGCTCGGCTGATTGCGGCCGCGGCGCCCGATTATCTGGCGCGCCACGGCAACCCGGCGACCCCGGACGATCTGTCGCAGCATCGCTGTCTGACATACGCCTATGCTGCCAGCGGCAACATCTGGCATTTCGGCGATGCCGAAGGGCAGCGGCTCGAAGTTCGCGTGGCCGGGCGCCTGCATGCGAACAACGGCGTGTTGCTGGCCGAGATGGCGGCCGCTGGCTGTGGTGTGACGATGGCACCGGATTTCATTCTGGGTCCGCTGATTGCCGATGGGCGCCTGCGGCCGGTGCTCGAACCATGGATGCCGCCTGCGCTGCCGATCAATGTCGTATACCCGACGCGCCGGCATCTGTCGGCCAAGGTGCGGGCCATGAGCACCTATCTGGCCAATTGGTTCGAACGCGAACGGGCGATCGAGGCGCGCGCGTCGGCAACGGGGACGGCATAGTGGAAAGTGCGGATGCCGTGCGCGGCAGTCGTGGATCTCCTCAATTGTGCCGGCGCTGCGGCTCCTCAAGAATCGGTGTCGATCGAATACCGCCCTACTATAGATCTGGAGACACAGCAATGGCCCTGGTTCAAACCCAATTCAAAGACGCGATCGGTACGATCGTGCTCTCGCATCCTCGCAAGCACAACGCCCTGAGTCGCGAACTGGTGGCGGAACTCATCGCCGCCCTGGAGGAGTTTCGCTCGGCGGGCGCGCGGGCGGTGATTCTTCGCGCCCTGCCGGGCGCCAAGGTCTGGTCGGCCGGCCACGACGTGGCGGAGCTGCCCGAGGGCCGGCGCGACCCGCTGGGCTGGGACGATCCACTGCGCAATCTGGTCCGTAGTATCGAAACCCACCCGGCGCCGATCATCGCGATGATCGAGGGGACGGTGTGGGGAGGCGCGGTCGAGACCATCCTGGCCTGCGACATCGTGGTGGCGGTGCCCGATTCCACCTTCGCGGTGACGCCGGCCCGCCTCGGCGTGCCGTACAACGTCAGCGGCATGGTCTCGTTCATGAGCGCCGGCAGCTTGCGCATCGTCAAGGAGTTGGCGTTTACCGGATCGCCGATCAGCGCCGAGCGGGCCGAACGCGTGGGCATGATCAACCATGTGGTCGGCGCGGACGAACTCGAAAGTTTCTGCCGGGACCTTGCGCAGACGATCGCTGCCAATGCCCCGTTGAGCGTGGCCAGCATGAAGGAGCAGCTGCGCGTGCTTGCCGGCGCCAAGCCGGTCAGCCCGCGCGGCTTCGAAAAGGTGCAGGGCCTGCGCCGGATGGTCTACGATAGTCTCGACTATGCCGAAGGGATACGCGCCTTCAAGGAAAAGAGAGCGCCGCATTTCGTCGGGCGCTGATCGCGACCGCGACGGCCCCGATGGGGCCGGAAAACTTGTTGCAGTCCTTGTGAGATTCGCGCAGAGAGGCCGGTTTGCCCTAAGCTTACGCCTTTGCACGATGCACCGAAGAAATTTTCGGTGCTCGAGGGAGTCGATTGGATTGCACATGACGGAAGCCGTTATCGCTCGTTTTTCCGGCCGCCTGCTGGTGATGGCCTGTCTCGGCCTCGGCGCCTGCCTGACCCTGCCGCAGAAGGAGGCCGAGGCCCCCCCGCCGGAGACGGTGGCGGAGCCGAGCCCGGAGGCGCCCGCCGCGGAACTGCCACCGCCCAAGGTCGCGACGCCGGCCGAACAGCAGCAGGCGCAGCGCGTCGCGCTCAAGGTGGCGGACCTGCTTGAGGCGGGCCGGGTCGACGAGGCCCAGGTCGAGATCGAGCGGGCGCTGGAGATCGATCCGGCCAACGCGCTCGCCCAGAGCTTCCTGCAGCAGCTGACCGTGGATCCCTTCGAAGCGCTGGGCGCCGATTCATTCGGTTATACGGTCAAGCCCGGGGAGTCGCTGTCGAAGATCGCCGGCCGCTACATGGGTGATATCTTCCAGTTCTACATCCTGGCGCGCTACAACGGCATCGAGGTGCCGCGACTGGTTCCGGCGGGACAAGTCATCCGCATTCCGGGCGACCGCCCGGCAGCGCCGCAGCGGCCGGCTTCGAAACCGGCCAAGCCCGAGCCGCGCATGCCGGAGCCGGAACCGGTCGAAGTGGTAGCGCCGGAGCCGGCGCCCGAGCCCGGCGCGAGCGATCGCGAGCTCTCGGAACGAGCGGCCGATGTGCGGCCACCGGTCGAGGAAGTCGCCACACCGTCGCAGCCAGCGCCGACGGAGGTGCCGGTCGAATCCGCCGAGCCGGTGATCGCCGAAGAGCCGGTTGCGCCGGTCGAGCCGGAGGTGGTCGCGGTGCCGACGGTGGATGAGCCGCCGGCGGTGATCGAAGCGCCGGTCGAGGCGCTGCCCCGCCTGCTGCCCGAACCGACCCCGTCCGACCTTGCGTTCCAGCGTGGATTGCGCGAGCAGGCCCAGGGCCACAACTTGGCCGCCTACGAGGCGTTCCAGTCCGCCTACTCGCTCGACCCCGCCAACAGCGAAGCGCGCAGCAACGCCGAATTGATGCACAAGGAGATCGTCGCCGACTACACGCGTCGGGCGCGCGCGGCATTCGCCAGGCAAGATCTGCAGGGCTCGATCGACGCGTGGGACGAACTGCTGGCCTTCGATCCGGGCAATGACATCGCCCAGCTCGAGCGGCAGAAGGCGCTGGTGCTGCAGGAACGCATCAAGTCGTTCCGCTGACGCCGGGCGTCCCACGAGCCTACGAGGCGTCGCCGAGGGAGCGTTTGAGCGCGTCGATCTTGGCGCCGAGCTTTTCGCCGCCGTCACCGGCGTAGCCCTTGGCGCGCTCGAACGCCCGCAGGGCGGCCCGCAGGCGACCACTGCGCAGCGACTTGTCGCCGAATTCCTCCCAGGTTTCCGCGAGTTGTCGGCGCGCCTCGCGATCATCCGGATTGGCCGCGAAATAGCGCGTGAGCATCGCCAGTGCCTCGGTGAACTCGCCGTCCCGTCGCAGCAGTTCGGCGTGCTCGAGGGCGTTGCTGTCGGGTGCGATGTCCACCGCCTGAGGCACCGGTGCCGGCGGTCTGGGCGGTGGCCGCGATGGCGCCGGCGGTTCCGTCAGGTAGTCGTCCGGCCGACCAATGGTCAGTCGGGTGGAACGACCGAGGAAGTAGCGCCGATTGCGCGTTCGCTCGAGATCGCGCAGCTCCTTCGACGCGCGTTCCAGGGCGGGGTCGTTGGTGAGGGCCAGCAGGTAGTGGCGGACGGCCTGGCGTTCATTGCCGGCAGCGCGGGCACGACGTGCCTTGCCGAGCTGGCTCGAAGCTTCGGCGTCCGCGCGGCGCTGCGCCGATCGCATTTCGTCCTGGTAACGCCGCTCGCTCGGGTCGAAGAGGCTGAGCACCTCCCACGCCAGCGCGGCTTCCCGGTGACTGCCGGATTTCGCGAGTTGCCGTGCGCGCTGCTCCTGCCGCCGCTCGAACGGTGAGGCATCACGACTGACACCGGCAGCCGCATCGGTGACCGGTGTCGGCGGGTTGCCGGCACAGGCCGACAGCAAGGCGCCCGTCGGCAGAAGAAGCATCCCGATGAATCGGGCGTTCATGGATTCGAAACCGGAAGGCTGGTCTCCAGCCGAGCCTTGAACGCGGCGAGGCTGTGGTCCCCGTAGATCATCGTGCGCCGGAGCATGAACTTCTCGGCGAAAAAGCCGTTGCCACCGGGATTGACGGTGAATCCCAGTTCATAGTCGTGGCGGGCCAAGTGCTCCAGAACGTCTTGATTGACGTCGCCGTACGGAAACGCGAAGCGAGCCACGTCCACCGGCAGGCGCGATTCGATGACCTTGATCGGGGCTGCGATCTCGCGATCGATGCGCGTGGCGTAGGCTTTGGCGTCTTCGCCGGGTGCGCGTTGAATGAGGTTGCTGTGGCTCTTCGAGTGGGCCTGGATGTCGACCAGGCCGCTATCGACCATTTCGCGCATCTGCTTCCAGTCGAGGGCATCACCTGCACCGACGAAATCGGTATAGAGGAACACCGTCGCCGGAAATCCGTGCTTGCGCAGGATCGGATAGGCATGCTCGTAGACCGTGCGGTAGCCGTCGTCGATGGTGATTGCCACCGCTCGTTTCGGCAGGTCGGCGTGACCCTCGAGGAAGGCTGCCAGTTCCGACAGCGGGATCACCCGGTAGTCGTTGTCGGCCAGCCATTGCATCTGTCGCGCGAAGTTGGCGGCCGAAACGATCATCTTGCTCGTGCCCGGGCCGAAGCGGTGGTAGCACAGGATCGGCACGGTCTGGAACTGCCGGGTATCGACGCCGCCGGGCTTGGGGGGCTCGAGCGGAACGACGACGATGGTTCCGGCACGCAGACGGATTCCCTCGTTGTAGTCGGCGATGCGCCACCATTTGTCGGCGTCGGACAGGAAGCGGGCGGCGATGCCGCGCAAGTCGTCGGAGCCGCGTGCGCGATAAAGGACGAAGCGTTCGTTGCGGGCGAGCACTTCGCCGTTGGCTGGCGCCACGGCCGCCCCCGCATCGCTGCGCGTCGGTCCCGGTGCGGGGCCAGCGCAGGCGACGAGCAGAAGGGCCGCCGCCGCCGCCAGCAGGCGGGTCGGCAGCATCCGGCCCCGGTTCATGATGCGGCCCCGCCGCCGTTCGGCTTCGGATCGCCGAGTTCCGGCGCCAGTTCGGTTTCCGGCTCACCGTTCGCGGGGGCTGTGGCGGCCCCCGTGTTCGGCTGCGACTGCTCCTCCAATGCCGCGGCCATGTCGTCGAAGGATTGGTAGAGGAGCCCAAATTCGTCCTTGCGCCGCTCACCGATACGATGGTCGAGGCGGCCTGCGCCGATTTCCCGCATCGACTCCTCGAGGAGCCGGATCGGTCGCGAGAACCAGTTGGCGAGAATCCAGGTGCCGGCAGCCACGGCGGCAATGGTCGCCAGCACCAGCGCGATCATCAGCCCGATCGCCAGGCGCGATACGCGCGACAGGGGCGCCTCGGGAATGCCCAGCGCAATCCGACCGATTTCCTTGCTCTGGAAGGTGATCGGCGCCTCGAAATCGATCACCGTCTCGCCATCGACGAGATGGCGCTGGACCCGCACGGTGCCGCCGGGATTGTCGAGAGATTCGCCCTCGGGGCGCTGATAGACCTCGTCGAGCAGGTTCGGGTTGCTGCTGGCGCGGACGATGCCCGAGCGGTCGGCTACCGTCAGGCTCTGGAAATCCTGGCTGCGCATGACCTCCTGAACAAAGATCTCGAGCGAAATCCAATCTTCCGAGAGCACCGGGACAGCGCTCTGGGTCGCCATGAAGCGGGACAGCGAGGCACCGTAGTCGATGACCTGGGCGATCAGCGCCTGGTTCTGGCGCTGGGTCACGATGCTCGCGGTCACGCCCATCACGGTTGCGACGAAGAGCGCCATCATCAGCGTCCATTTGACACGCAGGGGCACGATGCGCGGCCGTTCCACGGCTTCTTCGTCGAGTGTGCGGATGAGCTTGATCAGGGCTTCGCGAAGGTCCTTGCCGGACTGGAATCGCCGGTCCGGCTGCTTCGACAGGCAGCGCTCGATCAGGCGGCGCAGCGCCGGCGGCGCCTCTGGCCGCAGCTTCTGGATGGTCGGTGGATTCTCCTTGGCGATCTTCATCATCAGGGCGACGATGGTGTCCGCCTCGAAGGGCTTCTGACCGGTGACCAGTTGATAGAGCACGATGCCCACCGAGAACAGGTCCGAGCGGCCGTCGATCTTGCCGCCCATGGCCTGCTCCGGCGACATGTACTGGGGGGTGCCGATGACGTCGCCGATGCGGGTGTGCTGGGTTCGCGACGCGGACTCGAGGTGGGCGATGCCGAAGTCGGCGACCTTGATCGAGTTGCGTTTCTTGCTGACGATGATATTGGCCGGCTTGATGTCGCGATGGACGACGCCCTTGGCGTGGGCGTAGTCGAGGGCACTGGCGAGCTGGATGCCGATCTCGAGCACTTCCTTGATCGAAAACTCGGCGCCTTGCGCCATCAGATCGTTGAGTGGCTCGCCCTCGAGCAGCTCCATCGCGATATACGGCCTTCCCTCGATTTCGCCGACATCGTAGATGGTCGCGATATTGGGGTGGGTGAGCATGCCCGCAGCCCGTGCCTCGCGCAGGAAGCGGGTGCGGTACTCTTCGTCCTCGCACAGCGAGGCATGCAAGAACTTGATCGCGATGATCCGATCGATGCCCGGATCGTGCGCCTTGAAGACGGTCGCCATGCCCCCGCGACCGAGCAGTTCGAGAATTCGGTAGCGCCCGACCTGTCGTACTTCGGACTTTTCCCGCGGCATCGGGCCGCCGGGGATCGTCGAGGCCGGGCTGCCGTGGCGCGGCGTCGCGATGCGCGTGCGGTTGTCGTCCTGCGGGTCCGCGCCGGCCGCGAACGTCTCCCCCGCGGGAACGGTCGGGCGGGGCGGAACGATGCGGGTTCGATTGTCGTCGCCGACGGGCGTATCCCCGCCGCCCGGGCTGCCGCCGGGCTGGCGGCCAGTCGGTGGTTTTTCCTGTGTCACAGATTCCCTCTCGAATCGGCCGTCACGCGTTCGTCATCGGTTGCGGCGCCGAGCGCACGAGGCGACCGGATCGCCCGGCGACGATGACAAAGTCACTTGGGCCGAATGCCTATTCTTACGTATTCTCTCAAACATCCGCCATTCGGAGGGCAGCGGATGCTGCGCAGTCGGGTAATCGTCGTTTCCGCGTTCGTGCTGGGCATCATTGTGGTGCTCGAAGCGCTCGGCATCATCGCCGGACGTCGCGTCGATGCCACCATCGAGCAGGCCGTCGCGTGGACGCAGGAAGTGACCATGAACGCGGAACTGGATGCCTACATGGTGCGGGCCGCGGGCGAGGGCGCATCGGCCTTTCTCGCCGACAGCGACGACTACGCCGACGAGGCGCGAGAGGCGCTCGCCGAAGCCCGTGCCCGGCTCGATCAGCTACGCCGAAGGGATCTCGAAGCCGACGGGTTGCGGCGCCTGGCCTCGGCGCTCAGAAGTCGGCAGGCGGCCATGATCGAGCAATTGTCGGATGCACTGGCGCCGCTGGAGCGCCGCGGAGACATTGCGGATCGCTCTGCGGCGGTGCGGGCGGTGTACGCCTACGAGGTGGGCATCCGGGCGTTGCGAGAGCGCATGGCAGCGTTCGCAGCGCGTGCCGTGGAACTCTCGGAGGAGCGTACCGCCCGCTGGCAGGGGATCGACGAAGGTCTGGCGGTGCTCCGGATGGCGGTGCTGGTGGTGCTGGTGCTGGCACTGGCCCGCTTGTTGCAGCGGCGCGTCGTGGCGCCGCTCGCCGAGCTGTCGGCAGCGGCGCGGGCGGTCTGCTCCGGAGACTTCGCGTCCCGCGTGAGCGAGACCGGTGGCGACGAGGTGGGCGACTTGCAGCGCGCCTTCAACGCCATGGGAACGCGCTTGCGCGGCTACGATGACGACAGTCGCCGCAGCCAGCACGAACTGTCGGAAGCGCTGGAACGTTCGGAAGCGGCCAATCGGAGCAAGTCGGACTTCGTGGCCAGCATCAGCCATGAACTGCGGACGCCGATGCACGGCGTGATCGGCATGGCAGAGTTGCTGCTGAGGGAGGATATCGACGACGAGGTTCGTGAACGGGTGGACGCGATCCACACCTCGGCCAGTGGTCTGCTTGCGGTGATCAACGACATCCTCGATTTCTCGAGACTCGAAGCCGACCGCACGCGGCTGCGCTCGGAACCGCTCGACTTGCGGGAGCTGGTGTCGGAGTGCATCGCATTGCTCTCGTCGCGGGCATGCGAGCGTGCGGTCGAACTGCGCATGGAGATCGATGCGGGGGTCCCGATGTGGGTGTTGGGCGATGCCGACCGCCTGCGCCAGGTGTTGAACAATCTGGTCGGCAACGCCGTCAAGTTCACCGAGGAGGGTCGTGTGACGGTCCGCGTGTGCCGGGCTGAGGGTGCCGACGGTCGGTTGCAGGTCGCGATCGAGGATACCGGCGTCGGGATCGCAGCGGACGCATTGGAACGGATCTTCGAGCCGTTCGTGCAGGCCGACGGCTCGATCCAACGGCGCCACGGCGGCACCGGGCTGGGTCTGGCCATTTCGCGCCGCCTGGTCGACGCGATGGGGGGGCGGATCGCTGTGCGCAGTGTGCCGGGTTCGGGAACCGAATTCAGCTTCGAGATTGCGCTGGAGCCCTGTGCCCCGCCCAGCGACGACACGGTGGCGGACCCCAAGCTCGCGCAGATCGGCGCGCACCTGCTGATCGCAGAGGATCATCCGGTGAACCAGGCATTGGCCCGCCGCATGATGACCAAGTTGGGCTGCACGTTCGAGATCGCCGCCGACGGCAAGGAAGCGGTCGCGGCCTTCGAGCGGTCCCGTTTCGATCTGGTCCTGATGGACTGCCACATGCCCGAAATGGATGGATACCACGCGACCCGCGCCATTCGGGAACTGGAGGCGGGGACGGCGTCGCGGATCCCGATCGTCGCGATGACTGCCGGCGCAATGGATTCGGACCGGGCGGCGGCACGGGATGCCGGCATGGACGACTTCCTGACCAAGCCGTTCTCGTTGGGCGATCTGCAGCGACTGCTCGAGCGCTGGGTGCGGCGTTCCGAACGAGGCTAGGCCGGCATGGTGGAGGCGATCGATCGGCTTCTCGGTTCCGGCGAGAACTGGTTGCTGCTGGCGACGGCGGTGGTCTATGCCCTGGCGCTGATGAGTGCGATTCGCGCGATCATGGTGACGCGCACCGCACAGGGTGCCCTCGGCTGGGTGATCGCGTTGCTCGCGTTGCCGATCGTGACGCTACCCCTGTACTGGGTGTTCGGCCGCACGCGTTTCGAGGGCTATACCAGCCGTCGTGCCATGGTCACGGCGCGTGCCCGACAGGAATTCAAACCGCTCGAGCGGCTGCGAGATTTCGAAGACACCCCGCAGCCGGCGCTGCACGGCCTGCATTTCCTCGCCTGCAAGCTATCCGATACGGGATTTCTCGGTGGCAATCGCATCGGACTGCTGGTGGGCGGCCCCGCGACCTTCGATGCAATCCTCACGGCGATCGCCGCGGCCCGCCGCTACATCCTGGTCGAGTACTACATCTTCAATGCCGACCGCACCGGCTCGAGATTGGCCGAGGCCTTGATCGAGCGCGCGCGGGCCGGTGTCGATGTGAGCTTCATGTACGATCCCATCGGCTCCAGCCTGCCACGCCGCTTTCTGGCGAAGATGAGCGCGGCGGGCATCGGCTGCAGCCAGTTCGACACCACCCGCGGTCGCGGCAACCGCTTCCGCATCAATTTCCGCAATCATCGCAAGATTGTCGTCATCGATGGCCGTACGGCCTTTCTCGGCGGCATCAACGTCTCGGACGACTACTACGAGGGTGGTCGGCGTGCGCCCTGGCGCGATGCCCACGTGCGCATCGATGGCCCTGCCGCGATGAGCGCCGCCATCACCTTCGTCAAGGACTGGTACTGGGCGCGACGTGCGTTGCCGGAGATGGATTTCGAGCTGCCCCAGGCCGCGGGCCGGGCGAGAGCCCTGATCTGGGCGACGGGACCGGCGGACGAACAGCCCCAGTGCACGGTTTCACTGCTGTCCTCGTTCAACGCCGCGCGCCAGCGGATCTGGATCGCCAACCCCTATTTCGTGCCGACCGACCCGGTGGTCCAGGCGCTGCGGTTGGCCGTATTGCGTGGGGTGGATGTGCGCATCGTGGTGCCGCTGAAGGCCGACCATCGGGTGGTGCGAATGGCCTCACAGCTCTATCAGGCGGAAATGGTACGGGCCGGCGCTCGCGTCTTTCGCTATCGCAAGAGCATGCTGCACACCAAGGCCTTCGTCGTGGACGAAGTCATGGCCAGTGTCGGTTCGGTCAATCTCGATCATCGCTCGATTCTGATCAACTTCGAGATTGCTGCGTTTTCGGATGATGCCGAATTCGTCGCCAGCGTCGGCGCGATGCTGGCCGAAGACATGCGCGCCAGCAGCGAGGTCTCCCTCGATATGGTCAATCGTCGCACCTTCCTGAATCGGCTCGCGACGCGCGCGGCCAACCTGCTCGCGCCCGTGCTCTAGGCGCCCGTCAGGCTTGCACGGTCGTCGCGAGCCGAGGGCCGGAGCGCGAGATCGGATTCGGTCGAACGCACGTCGCGACTGCACGAAGAAACGCCGGCCGAATCGTGGAGGCAGTGCTGCCGTCGGCGCAGCACCTCGGTCGCAATTCCGAAAGGCGCCCTCACCCCGTGCCGCCCTGCACCAGGGGCCCTGCAGTGCAGACACGGGGGGGACTCGGGCCCGACGGCTGCCGGCGCATGACTCCGGGGGGGCGGGGTCGCCGGCAACAGGCCCTAATCGAACCGGTCAATGGCCACTTCGTCGCTCTCCATCAGCATCGCGGCACTGCCGACCAGCAACGGGTCGGGCTCGCGGGCGACGACGGGGTCTTTGTCCGGATAGTCCAGCTTCGACAGGAAATGGCGCATGCAGTTCAATCGCGCGCGCTTCTTGTCGTCGGACTTGATCACCGTCCACGGCGCGTCGGCCGTGTCCGTATGAAAGAACATGGCCTTCTTGGCTTCGGTGTAGTCCTCCCAGCGGTCGAGGGACTGGATGTCGATCGGCGACAACTTCCAGTGCTTGAGTGGATCGTCGCGGCGGGAGATGAAGCGTCGCAACTGCTCCTCCCGGCTGACCGAAAACCAGAACTTGAAGAGGCGGATACCGCTGTTGACAAACATGCGCTCGATCTGGGGAGTCTGCCGCATGAATTCCAGATACTCCTGCGGCGAGCAGAAGCCCATGACCCGCTCGACGCCGGCCCGGTTGTACCAGGAACGGTCGAAGAAGACGATTTCGCCGGCGGTCGGCAGGTTCGCGATGTAACGCTGGAAGTACCACTGGCCACGCTCGACGTCGGACGGTTTCTCGAGCGCCACGACGCGCGCGCCGCGAGGATTGAGGTGTTCCATGTAACGCTTGATGGTTCCGCCCTTGCCGGCTGCGTCGCGTCCTTCGAACAGCAGTACCATTCGCTGGCCTGTCTGCTTGACCCAGCTTTGTACCTTGAGCAGCTCGATCTGCAATTCCGCCTTGCGTTCTTCGTATTCCTTCCGCCGCATCCGTTCGCGGTAGGGATAGCATTCCGGCAGCGGCGCCCGGCCGCTGTCCTCCCAACTGCCGTGGGGTGCTTCGGCCACGGCGGTGGCCATCGGGGAATGGCTGATCTGCAGGATCTCGGCTGCCGCCTGGGCTTTTTGCGACGGTGTCGACTGCTTGTCGTAGACTTCCGGTGCTTCGTCGCTCGGTTGGTTCTCCGCGGCGTGCTTGGGTGCCTGTTTGCGAACGGGCTGGCGTCCCGACCGGGTGTTGGACATGGTTCCCCCCTTTTTCTGCTGGCTGATGAGACGGTGCGGAATCGGCGCCTGCGACGAAGCGAGCGTTCGGTCGCGACTCGATCGCCCGAATCAAGACAGATAACGCGAAATGTGTTAGCAATCAAGCTCGATCGTCAAAGGAGGTCATCGTGTCGGAGTTCGTGCAGTACGAGCAGCGAGATGCCATCGTCACGCTTACCCTGAATCGGCCGGATCAGCGCAATGCCCTGACCGATCCTGGGCAATGGGACGATCTGGCGGACGCTTGCCGCCGCGTGCAACGCGACGATTCGGTGAAGGTGGTCGTCCTGACCGGAGCCGGCAGCGCATTCTGCGCGGGTGGCAATGTCAAGGATTTTCACGAAAAGAAGGGACTGGCGGCGGGTTCGCCGGCGCAGATCCGAGAAAACTACCGGCGCGGAATCCAGCGCATCCCGATGGCATTCTGGCGGCTCGACGTCCCGACCATTGCCGCCGTCAATGGTCCGGCGATCGGCGCCGGCTGCGACCTCGCGTGCATGGCGGATATCCGAATCGCCTCCGAGAATGCGCGCTTCGCGGAGAGCTTCGTCCGTCTGGGCCTGATTCCGGGCGATGGTGGTGCGTGGTTCCTGCAGCGCATACTCGGCTATTCGCGCGCCGCCGAACTGTCTTTCACCGGCGACATGATCGATGCGCGTATGGCTCGGGAAATCGGACTCGTCAATCATGTCACCAAGCCGGAACGGCTGCTCGAGGAAGCCCATCTCCTGGCCGGGCGCATTGCCGCCAATCCCGGGGGCGCGCTGCGCATGACCAAGCGCCTGATGCGCGAAGCGCAGCACGCGAGCCTCGAAACCGTACTCGAACTGTCTGCCGCCTATCAGGCGCTCACCCACACGTCCAGCGAACACGACGACGCGGTGGCGGACTTTCTCGCCGGTCGGCGGCGTTGAGCCCGGCCGGTGGCGTCGTCAGGCGTCCACCAGCGTGACATCCACCATCAGATCGGCCGAGATCCGCTCCAACTCCTCCTGCAGCCGGGCACTGTCGAAGCCGGCTTCCGCCAGGAGTTCGGCCTCGGCGTGAAACAACATCTCGGATGACATCGGCGCGCTGGCCGTTCGAGTGGTGAGCTTTTCGACATTGATCGAGTGGCGTGCCAGCACCGCGCTCAGTTCGGAGACGATGCCGATGCGGTCGTGGCCGACCAGCGAAAGAGCGAAGCGGCGACTGCCTGCCGATTCGGCAGGCTTGCTCGCGCTTTCCACCAGCACCCGCAAATCGGGAAGCGCGGCGAGCGCCGCGAGAAAATCGTCGGCGGAACCGTCGGGGATCTCGATGCGCACCACGCCTGCGAACTTTCCGGCGAGGTGGGCCAGCGACGACTCGAGCCAATTGCCCCCGCGCGCACTGATGATGCCGGCCAGGCTGCCGACGAGTCCGGGGCGATCATCGCCGATGATGGTGAGCACGAGAGAACGGGACACGGCCTTGCTCGACGTATGGATCAACGCGCAATTCTACCAGCCTGCCGGCGCCGCGGCCTCGCGGCCGGAATGACGGCCGGCCGGTCTCGGCTCGTCCGGCAGTCGGCTGCGGCGTGGGCGTTCTGGCGCTATAGTCGCGAACCTGAACCGCGAACCTGGACTGTCGATGCACAGCGATCGAATTTCCGACCTGAGCCGAGCCGTGCTGGCATTTCGTGACGAGCGTGACTGGGCCCAATTCCATACCTTGCGAAAGCTGATCACGTCCCTCAACCTCGAGGCTGCGGAATTGCTCGAACATACCCAGTGGCTGGACGACGACGAGGTCGAGCGGCTGGCCAGTGGGCACGAAGGCCGACACGCCCTGGGCGAAGAGTGTGCCGACGTGCTGCTCTACCTGCTGTTGATCGCCGAGCGGGCAGGTATCGATCTGGCCGCGGCCACCTGGCAAAAGCTCGCGGGCAATGCGCGGCGCTATCCGGTGGTACTGGCTCACGGCTCGCGGGAAAAGTACACCCGGCTGCGCAAGTCGGCCAAGGGTGGCGAGGCGGACTGAGTCATGGCCCTCAAGTCGACCGTCTTCAAGGCCTTGCTCCAGGTCTCCGACATGGATCGTCACTACTATGCCGAGCACGCCCTGACGATCGCGCGCCATCCGTCCGAGACCGACGAACGGATGATGGTGCGCTTGCTCGCCTTTGCGCTCCATGCCGATCCGCGCCTGAGCTTCGGGCGCGGCCTGTCGTCCGACGACGAAGCCGCGCTGTGGCTGCACCACTACGATGGCAGCATCGCGCTGTGGATCGAGGTCGGTCTGCCCGACGAGCGCATTCTGCGCAAGGCTTGCTCGCGCGCCGAGCGGGTGGTTCTGTTGGCCTACGGCGGGCGGGCGTTCGGGCCCTGGTGGCAGGCGCAGGAAGCGGCGCTACGCCGGCTCGAGAAACTGGAAATCCTGTCGATCGGCGCGGAGGAATCGACCGCCCTGTGCGACCTCGTCTCGCGCAGCATGGAACTGCAGGCAAGCATCCAGGACGGCACCGTCTGGCTGTCCGGTGGCGATCGCATGCTGGAGATCCATCCCCAGCGCCTGGGATGAGGCGCGCCCCGGGCCGGCCCTCAGCCGGTATTGACGCGGACGATCAGATCGCCTTCGTCCACCGGGTCGTTCTCTTCGACGCAGACCTCGACGATCTCGCCGTCGTCGGGGCAGGGGAGTTCGAGCGCGACTTTCCCGGTTTCGAGCACGATCAGGGTGTCGTCGCGGGCCACGCGTTCGCCGACCGAAACGAGCACGCTCTGAACAAAGATTTCACCGCTCGCGCAAGAGCCGCAGCTCTCCCAGCACTCGGGGTACTTCGGGATTCTCACGTCCTTTACGGGGCACACGATGATGCCTCCTGTTCCGACCAGTCCGCATTCTAGACCGCACCGGGTGTTGCGTGGTGCGTCGGTTCTGCGGGCGGCGCGGCGGCGGTGCACGAAAAAACGCGGCCGGAGCCGCGTTCGTGCTTTCGTCTTGCTTGCTGTTACAGCGGGCGGATATTCGCCGCCTGCAGCCCCTTGGGGCCCTGACGCACTTCGAATTCGACGCGCTGGTTCTCTGCCAGCGTCTTGAAGCCGGTGATCTGGATCTCGCGGAAATGCGCGAAGACATCCTCACCGCCCTGGTCCGGGGTGATGAAGCCGAAGCCCTTGGAATCGTTGAACCACTTAACGATGCCGGTTTGAGTACTCATGTGACATGCTTTCCTATAAAAACAGACAAATCGGGCCGAGCCCGTTCGGCAGCATCGATCAAGAACTTAAGCCGGAGACATCAGACCGGGCGCGACATGGATGCCGCTTCCCGCAGAAACCACCAAGGACACGCTGCTTGATACGACCGCGGCGTCACGATACACGCTTTTCCCGCGCTGTGTACAGGAATCGTGCGAAATTCTGCCGATGGCGGTGACTACTTGCGCCAGCGCTCGTGTCCGACGAACTCCGGCCAGTCGAGGCGGCCGTCGCCGTTCTTGTCGAACTGGTCGAAGGCGCGGGCCTTGAACGGCGAGACGGACGCCACTTCCTCGGCCGTCAGGTGCCCGTCCTTGTCGCTGTCGGCTTGGTCGAACTGGCGGGCCGCCTTTTCCTGGACCCGTCGGGCGATGTCGCCGCTGCGCCCCTGCTGGTCGAGATCCGGCACGACGCTCTGGGCGGTGGCGGCCGGGGCCAGGGCGACGAACAGGAGAAGCGGGAGAATGGTCGATTTCATGCGGGTTCTCGTGGGAAGCGGCCATCCAAGGCACGGTCGATGGCGGGACGGGCGTCACTGCCGGGGCGACGGCAGGGCGCCGGCTTGCCGGCTTGCGGCGGGGTTGCCGCCGTCGGCGCCCGCGATGCGCGCCGCGAAGCTACTGCACCTCGCGGGGCGGTTTCTAGGATAATCCGCCCGAACTTACCAGCACTTGGACTGCGATGCCCATCCAGTGGTTTCCCGGACATATGAACGCCGCGCGCCGCCAAGCCGCGGAAGCGCTGGCTCGCGTCGATGTCGTGATCGAGGTGGTGGATGCCCGTCTGCCGGAAGCCAGCAGCAATCCGATGATTGCCGAGTTGTGCGGCGCCCGTAGCCGTCCACGCCTCAAGCTGCTGAACAAGGCCGATCTCGCCGACCCGGGCGTAACCGAGGCCTGGCTCGCATGCTACAACCGGCAGCCGGGGGTCAAGGCGCACGCCGTCTCGTGCCGCATCGCCGGCGACGCCGCGAGGGTTCCCGACCTGTGCCAGCAACTGGCGCCCCATCGCAACGACGGTACGAAGCCGCTGCGCATGATGGTGCTCGGGATCCCCAATGTCGGCAAGTCGACCTTGACCAATGCCCTCGCGCGGCGGCGGATCTGCAAGGTGGGCGACGAGCCGGCGGTGACGCGGCAGCAGCAGAGCCTCGAACTCGGGCGCGGGCGGCGCCTGACGGACACCCCGGGGCTGATGTGGCCCAAGATCGAGCACGACCTCGACGGATTCATGCTGGCAGCCAGCCACGCCATCGGCCGCAACGCGGTGATCGACGAGGAAGTGGCGGCGGTGCTCGGCGACCTGTTGCTCGGGCGCTACCGCGATGCCGTGATGGCGCGCTACCGGGTCGCCGACGTCGCGGATGGCATCGCGCTGGTGGAACGGATCGCCGAACGTCGCGGATGTCGCCTGCGGGGAGGGCGGCTCGATCTCGAAAAGGCGGCTCGCATCCTGCTGCAGGATTACCGTAGCGGCGCCCTCGGCCGGATCAGTCTGGAGTCGCCGGACAGCCGTCAATGCATGCTCGAACGAGATCAGTGCGTGGGGGACGCGCCGCCGGCGCGGGATTCGGCAGCCGACAGCTGAGCGCCGAAATCGAGCGCGATCGACAGTTCGACCTGGACCTCCGCGCGACAGCCCGGGCGTGGCTCGATCGGTCCCAGCAGCGCCTCGTGCATGGCGTCGAAGAACCCCGCGATCTGCAGCAGCGGCGTTTCGATGATCTCGAGTACCGCGTCGCGTTGTCGGCTTTCGTTGCCGAGCGCAGCGGCGACATCCCGGTGCAGGCTCAGGGCGTGTTCGATGCAGTCCGCCATCGCCGTGACGCGCTGCCGGACCAGGCCGACCGAGGCGATCGGTCCGGCGTCGACGGCGACTTCGTGCAGGGCACAGAGGGCATTCAGGCTATGGACGAACGCGGTCTCGAGTTCGTTCGCCAAGGTTGCGCGAATCCATGGCCAGGTGCGACGGGCGGCACCCGGCTGAGTGCGCTGGGCGGGCAAGCGATGGCGGATTCGGCGCGCCTGCTCGGTCAGCCGAAGCATCGCGAGGCGCGCGTCGGGGGCCGGCAAAGACGATGCCCTCAACCCGGTGGCGCCCATCGCCCGCGCCGTGCTTCAAACACCACCGGATTCGACGCCACGCACGAAGATCACGGCGCCGAAGCTGCGCTTCAGCAACTTGCTGTAGAAATCCCGCATGACCACGCCATCGGGGAAGCGGATCCGGCTGCCGTCGACGATCGGCGTGCGCGGTGCCGCCAGCCAGGTCTGCCGGCCGTTCTCATCCACTTGGATATAGGTGTATTGATTGGCATCCATGTGCTGCACGACCCGCCCGCTTCGGTGCAGCGGTGCCTGCTGGGGTTCGCCCGACGGTCGCATCAGGCGCAGGGCGTCGTCGGGCGCCGGATGTCCCGGTGGTGGCGCGGCTGCGGCGCTGGTGGCGAACAGCAGCCCGAACAGGCATAGAAGGGGTTTCCTCGGGGTCATCGAAAATGCCTTGGGGTTGATCGTGGTCTCATGATGGGGTCGTGCGACAGGGGCCGCAAGCGCCGTGCGCCGGCCGGTGCGGGGCACGGTCGGCGGCGGGTCACCAGGATTCATTCGGGCGGTCGGAATGCCTCGTCGGCCGTGCCACTCGGAAAATCGAGGCCGAGGATGATCGAATGTCCGATGTGGCGGCCCATCGCATAGTGCTCCTCCCGGGTCGCCACCAGATGGGACCCGATGCGCCGAAAATCCCGATATTCGGTGATGAACTGCATGTCGCCGATGCCGCTGCCGATCGATCGCAGCAAGTGGCCATTCTCTGCGTCCACGTCCACCAGCAGTTGCAAGGGTGGCTGGAGCGCCAGTGCCAGCGTGTGGACGGTGCGGCCATCGCCGTCGGACCGGCTGCCGAGCAAAGTCACCCGGTCCGATCCGAACAGGTTCCACGGCAGTCGGCTGCGTGCCGCCTGCAAACGCATGGCCTGCAGGTAAGGGCCGCCCTTCGGCTGCAGGCCTTGCCAGGCACGAGTTCCGATCATCAGGCGGGTTTCGGTGCCGCCGGGGTAGGCGAGTCGGATGCGGAATCGATCGGGCGCAGCCCACCACCGCTCCATCGCGCCGTCGCCGCGCAGTCTGCTGACCGTGCGGCCGTGCTGGCGGATCGCCGTGACTTCGCCGGCAGCGCCGTAGGCAGCCTCGATGCGTGCCAGAAGACGTGCGAGTTCCTCCGCGCGTAGCGGCGTCGTCACCAGCAGGGCAGCCAGCAGGGCGGCGATCGGAATCCAGCGGCGGAAGGCGGGGGCGGGCGTCGTCATCGGGGGCGCAGCTCGGTTCCAACGGCTCCGTATAATGCCACGCCACTCCGTAGGACCCGTCACGATGGAAGAAGAACGCATCCACCGACTCGAGACCCGGCTGCTGCACACCGAGGACTTGCTCGACACCCTGAACATGACCGTCTACCGACAGCAGGAGCAGTTGCTTCGCCTCCAACGGCAACTCGCCGAACTCGCTGGCCGGGTATCGTCGATGGCGACCGAGACCCCTGCGCCGGGAAGTTCCGACGAGGTGCCGCCCCACTATTGAGCAGGGTCGCCGGATGCCGCGGCCAGCGGTGCGATCAACTCGGCGAAATCGGCCGGCGCGACGTATTGCAGTACCTCGCGACCGTCGGAGACGAGCAGAAGATCGAGGCCGCGCTCGGGATACAGAAGGTGCACGACGCCATCGTCCGAGGCGATTCGGCCGACGGGTTCGCCAAAGCGCTCGATGACGACCTCGGGCTGGAGGTCGACTGACGGAATGAGGGTGATGCCGGCGATCGGCAGTCGGTCTGCCTCGCGTGTGTCGGTCGCCGACAGGGTGAACCGCATCGATCCGCTGCGGGTGGCTTCGGCATCGACAGCCCTTTGCGCCATTGCTGCGAGCCGTTCCGGCGCGTCGGCCAGGGTCAGGATCAACTTGCCGGTGACGAAGCCCAGGCGTGCGCTCGGGTGGTAGGCCTCGAGGGTCAAGGTGCCGCCGCCATCCCGGATCAGGCCGAGCGTGACGTCGCCGCCGTGCAAGCGCCTCGCATCGGCCAGGGTGCTGGTCGGCAGAGTCAGGCCGAAGACCCGGCTGCGTCCGTCGCCGAGCGCCTCGACCTGCCACGGCAGGTGTGTGGGGTCTCCCGGCGCCTTGCCGCCGGACACCAGGAATGGCAGCACTAGCGCCGCCAGGACGAGGCCGCCGAGGAGTGCGACGAGTTTCATGGTGCGATCACTGCGGCCGGCCGCCGAGCGCGCATTGCGACGAGTGCTTGCATGCGCGGATTGTACCGGGGGAGCGGGCGGAGTCCCGCTTCCTGTACCGGCCGCCCGGCGCCCATCGCATGGCGGTACCACCCGCTCGCCTGTCGAGTCCGGGCAAGCGGACGGCATAGGCTTAGGGTTCGATTATTAGTGTATCGGGATGTTTGAGAATACTACCGTTCGTCCATGCCTCGATTGACGTGGGAAATTCTTCCGCAAGAATGCCGATAACCATCACGCAAGAATGGTCTCAGCGCCTCAGTGTGTCCCACATCTGTCAATCGGGAGGTTCGAATGAATCGACATACCGTCCGGCGGCGCAGTCTGCCGATCCTTGTTTCACTCGCCCTGCTGCCGCCGCTCGCCTTGGCCGAGTTGTCCGCGGTGCCGGATTCGCTGGATCTCACCCGGGACCAGAAGGCCACCATTCAGTTGCTCGGCGTCGAGGGTCGCCTGCGGGTCCGCACGTCGGACGATGATGTTATCCAGGCAAAGCTGCGCGGCAGCGAGATTCGCGTCGAAACCGGGGAAGAGGGCACTGCGGTCATTCGCGTACGTGATGCCGAGTCTTCCCTGTCGATTCCGGTCGTCGTGCGCAGCGACGAAGATGACGGTGATGGTGGTGGGGGAGACGGTGATGGTGGCGGCGGAGGCGGCGGCAACGGCTACACGCTCCTCGGCTGGAACGATCTCGGCATGCACTGCATGGACGCCGACTACTCGGTGTTCTCGATTCTGCCGCCGTTCAACAACCTGCGTGCACAACTGATCGATCGCGGTGGCAGCGGTGTCGTCAGCGAGGGCGTCACGGTCACCTTCGAGGCGATGGCCGATCCGGAAGGCTCGATCAACAGTTCATCGGTGGGCAAGACCAATTTTTGGGATTACGTCGCCGACTACTTCGGTGTCAATCTGCCCGCGGGTGAGGGCTTGGCGGGCTTCCGCACGGCCGAATCGACGCCCCAGACGATGCGTGTAGACGCGCAAGCGGGCATGTTCGTCGCCGACGGCATCCCGATCACGCCGTACGACGACGCCAACGCCAAGAATTTCTACCCCTTGGTGCGCCTCGCCGCCCGCGATGGCCAGGGCAATCTGCTCGCCGAGGCGCGGGTAGTGCTGCCGGTATCGGACGAGATGACCTGTGTCGGCTGCCATAGCCCGGGCAGCGCCGACGACGCGCGTCCCGATGCCGGCTGGCTGCAGGATCCGGACCCCGAGCGCGAGTACCGTCTCAACATCCTTGCGCTGCACGATCAGGAGCAAGGTGGCAATCCGGACTTTGCGCAAGCGCTGGATGCGCTCGGCTACTCGCCGGACGGACTCCTCGCCACGGCCAATGGTGGCCGCGCGATTCTGTGCGCGAGCTGCCATGGTTCCAACGCACTGCCGGGAACCGGCGTCGCCGGCATCAGCCCGCTCACCCAGGCGATGCACGCGCAGCATGATTCGGCGCTGGATCCGATAACCGGCCAGGCGCTGGGCGACAGCGACAATCGCAGCGCCTGCTACCAGTGCCACCCAGGCTCCGAGACCCGCTGCCTGCGCGGCGTCATGGGCAATGCGCTGAACGATGACGGCTCCCTGGCCATGCAATGCCAGAACTGTCATGGCCAGATGGCCGACGTCGGGCGCGAAGGCCGTGTCGGTTGGCTCGAGCAACCCAACTGCCAGAGCTGCCATCACGACGGCCAGCGCGAGACCGATGCGCTGACGGCGGACGGACAACTCAAGGTGTGGGCGGATACCCGCTACGCCACCAACCAGGACGTGCCGGCCGCGGGCTTCGACCTCTATCGCTTCAGCAAGGGCCATGGCGACCTGCAGTGCGAGGCCTGTCACGGCGCAACCCACGCCGAGTACCCGAGTTCCCACCGCAATGACAACCTGCTGGCGCTGGACGTCCAGGGGCGCGAGGGCACCATCGGCGAGTGCACCGCCTGCCATAGCAGCATGCCGGACACCGCAGACGGTGGTCCTCACGGCATGCACACGGTGGGCAGCCGCTGGGTCGATCGCCACGAGGATGTCGCGGAGGACGATCATCAGCAGTGCGCCTACTGCCACGGGGCCGACTACCGCGGTGGTCCCCTCTCCGCGGTCAAGGTTGCCCGCAGCTTCAGCGCGGAAGGCCGCCAGGTAAGCTACCAGCCCGGCCAGCAGGTGGGCTGCTACGACTGCCACGACGGGCCCGAGGGCGACTGATTCGTCTCGCCCCGTCCGCCTCCGGTTGTCGGCGGGCGGGGCGGCGGCGCCAGTAGGCGCCGTGCGCTAACATTCAACTTGCCGCTGGCATCGCCGTAAATCGGAGAATGGTCCCGATTGCCGACGATGCCTTCTTCATTCCCTCCAGCGTGCGCGCGGCGGTCTCGATCCGCAACGCAACCGAGGACGCGCGCATCGCCGAGACCGTCATCGAACGCATGGTGGCGTCCGAGCCGATGGTCGCGGCGGCCCTGCTCCGTCTCGCCAACAGTGCCGCCTACCGCCGTGCCGAACCGGCCGAGTCGGTCTCGGTCGCGATCATGGTGCTCGGCATGGCCGAAGTGCGTGCGGTGGCCTCCCACGTGGCGATGCTGCAGATGGTGCGGGGCATCCGCGGCCGGGCGGCGCGCCTGGTCGCCGAGAGCCTGCTGCTGCACTCGATTTCCGTTTCCCAGTTTGCCGAGGAACTGGCCCGGGCCTCGCCCGGGCTGAATGCGGCAAGGGTGGGCACCCTCGCCCTGTTCCATGAGCTGCCGACCTTCCATCTGCTGGCGGCGTCGAACCATGATCCCGATCGATTCGCCTCCCTCGAAGCCATCAGCGGAATCGTCCGGACGACACGGCTGCGCAGTTTCGAGATGTTGATGCAGGATCTCGCGTTGCCCAGCCTGGCGGTGCCTCGGGTCGACGAAATGGCCTTGGTCGAGCGTGCCCATGCCTACGTCACCCACCCCAATCCCATGTCGATGCATCCGCAGGAGGCCGGTGCGTGCGGTGAGATCCCGCCCGAACGAATCGTCATGCTGCAGGCCTGTGCCGAGGCTGCCTACGTCACCCTGGTGGAGGGCCCGATTCCGCACGCGGTGCGTGAAATCGTGGCCGAATCGGAGCAGGCGGCGGTCGCGCCACCGCCGACGATGCTGCCCGAGGTCGATGACGACGCGCCACCACCGCCGCCGCGTCGTGGCCTGCTGGCCCGATTGCAGAACCTGCTGGTGGGCATTTTCAATGGATAGTCACGCGCCATGACCTCCGATCAGGACACTTTCCGGCGGCCCGCAGAATCGCCGATGGAGCATTCCCGCCGCGCGGACGGCGATGCCGACCCTGCGACCGGGGCACCGTGCCTGGCGGAAGCGGTGCATAGCGAGCATGCGATTCAGCGACAATTGTTGCGGGCGCTCGCTGCGGTCGTGGCCGAGGCGCGCGACACGTCGGAATTTCTGCAGGCACTGGCCGACTTCTCGCAGCGCCATTTCGAGCGCGAAGAGCGGGCCATGGCGCGGCATCGATATCCCGATGGGCCTGCCCACTGCGCCGAGCACCGGCGGCTGCAGGACGAGATCGAGTGCCTGCAGGCGCTGGCAGCATCGGACAAACCGGTCGGAGACGCACTCGTCCGCTTTGCGGCAGCGCTCCAAAGCCACGTCGAAGGGGCAGACGCCTCGTTGCTGGCCCATGTCGCCGGTCATGCCGGCAGGACCGCCTCGGGCGGCGGCCCGTCGGCCTGATTCATCGACTGATCGGGCGATAGCGGATGCGCTTCGGCCGGGCGGCTTCCTCGCCGAGACGCTTCTTCTTGTCTTCTTCGTATTCCTGGTAGTTGCCGGCGAAGAACGTCCATTGCGAGTCGCCTTCGGCGGCCAGGATATGGGTGCAGATACGGTCGAGAAACCAGCGATCGTGGCTGACGATCAGGGCGCAGCCGGCAAACTCGAGCAGGGCGTCCTCGAGGGCCCGCAAGGTCTCGACGTCGAGATCGTTGGACGGTTCGTCGAGCAGCAGCACGTTCCCGCCGGAAATCAGGGTCTTGGCCAGATGCAGGCGCCCGCGCTCGCCGCCGGAGAGATTGCCGACGAGCTTCTGCTGATCCGATCCCTTGAAATTGAAGCGACCGATATAGGCGCGGCTCGGCATCTCGAACCTGCCGACGGTCAACACGTCGGCACCATCGGAAATCGCCTCGAACACGGTCTTGTCGTTGGCCAGGCCTTGGCGCGACTGATCCACCGCGGCGAGCTTGACCGTCGGGCCCACTTCGATCGCCCCGGAATCCGGCTCTTCGCGTCCTTGAATCATCTTGAAGAGGGTGGACTTGCCGGCGCCGTTGGGGCCGATGATGCCGACGATGGCTCCCGCGGGCACGCTGAACGAAACTTTGTCCATCAAGAGCTTGTCGCTGAAGGCCTTGCTCACTTGGTCGAACTCGATGACCTTGTCGCCGAGTCGTTCGCCCGGCGGAATGAAGATTTCCTGGGTCTCGTTGCGACGCTGGTACTCGACGCTGCTCATTTCCTCGTAGCGGGAGAGTCGTGCCTTGCTCTTGGCCTGCCGTGCCTTGGGATTGGAGCGGACCCAGTCGAGTTCCTGCTTCATGGCCTTGAGATGGGCGGCCTCCTGCTTCTGCTCCTGTGCCAGTCGTTCGCCCTTCTGCTCGAGCCAGGACGAGTAGTTACCCTTCCAGGGAATACCGTGACCCCGGTCCAACTCGAGAATCCACTCCGCGGCATTGTCGAGAAAATATCGGTCGTGCGTGACGGCGACGACGGTTCCCGGGAAGCGCACCAGAAACTGCTCGAGCCACTCGACCGATTCGGCATCGAGGTGGTTCGTCGGCTCGTCGAGCAACAGCATGTCGGGCTTGCACAGCAACAGCTTGCACAGCGCGACACGGCGCTTCTCGCCGCCGGACAAGTGGCCGATGTTCGCGTCCCATGGGGGTAGGCGCAGTGCGTCGGCGGCGATTTCCATCTGGTTGTCGAGGTCGGAGCCGGCGGCAGCGAGCACCGCCTCGTACCGGGCCTGCTGCTCGGCGAGCGCATCGAAATCGGCGTCGGGTTCGGCGTAGGCGGCGTAGATTTCGTCGAGCTTCTGCCGTGCCTCGACGATCTCTCCGAGCCCCGCCTCGACTTCCTCGCGCACGGACTTTTCCGGGTCCAGGTCCGGTTCCTGCGGGAGATAGCCGATCGACACGCCGGCCAGGTGCTGGACCTCGCCGTCGTACTCGGTGTCGGCCTTCGCCATGATCCGCAGGACGGTGGATTTTCCGGCGCCATTGAGGCCGAGCAGGC
>JAGRFZ010000024.1:0-28823 GCA_020445785.1 Rhodocyclaceae bacterium | reverse complement strand
GACAGGGAAATATCCTTGATGATCTGCCGCTTGGGCGGCACGACCTTGCTCACGCGGAGCATCGACATCACGTACTGGGCCATGAACTTGCTGTCTGCTTGGTTGAGGGCAGTGCGCAAGCATACCCGAGGCCGGGCCCGACGTGCCTCGCCGGCGTATCTCAGTCAGCCAGCCAGGTGGCGAGATCCGCCGAGGAGATGGGCCGATGCAGCAGTACCGCCGGGGCGCCGACCCGGCTGCAGATGCGCTCGTCGCCGATCTGGATGAAGCCGAAGCGCTGAACGTAAAAGCGGGCGTGTCGTGGATTGACCTCGATCACCAGATCGGTGATCGGCGCTTGGTGGCGAAGTTGCCGTACCGCCTGGCGGAACATCTCCATCAGCATGGCGCCGGGCGGGCAGGGTGCGTCGATGGCCAGCCGGGTGACTTCCGCGATATGGCGCGAGCTGCCCCGTAGGCGGTCGATTTCCTGACGGTAATGGGTGTCCGCCTGCAGGCCGGCAATCGAATCGAGGCCGAGCCGCAGGGTGGCCCACAGATGGGCCCCGTGCTTGGCCAGAACGGTGATGCCCGGCACTCGATCACCGGTGCCGCCGACGCCGACGGTACCCAGTCCGCGTTGCTGGTAGCGTCGCTTGGCGAGGGCCGACGCCGCCGGCAGCCCGCCGCTCGCCACCTCGAAATCGAGACCGGCCATGGGATCGGATCGAGGCACCGCAGGCGGCGCCTCATCGCTACCGATCCATCGCGACCAGAAGCTTCTCTTGCTTCCGGCCAGGGGGGCCGCAACCAGGCTTGCATTCATGTCGTGACCCCCAGGGCTTCGCCGATTCAGGCCTTGTTGGCGACCAGCGGCTGGACGCGCGCGGTCTTGGCGGCTTCCTCGGCGTTCATCGACTGGACATCACCGCTGACGATGCCGCCTTCCTCGATCAGGATCTTGCCGTAGCGGATGACGCCGCTGACCTTGCCGGTGGCGTGAATCACGAGTTGCTTGCGGGCGGTGAGTTCGCCGTCGAAATCGCCATGGACTTCGGCCACGTCGATGCAGACCTTGCCGGAGAAGGAGCCTTTTTCGGCGATCTTGATGACGCGGCTGTCCATCGTCGCTTCGACCCGGCCTTCGACCACCAGGGTGTCGCAATCGAGGATCTCGGCCCCCTTGAGCTTGACATCCGGGCCGACGATGAGCTGGCTGCCGCTGGACTCGGCTTCGGGCGTGGCGGTGGCGTTGTCGGTCATGTTTTCCTTCTCGGTGCTGTCGTTGGCGTCTTGGTTGTCGCTGGAAAGGCTGTTGCTCGGACTGCTTGCGGTGGCGCCGGACAGCACCGAGCTGCCGCGGTTGCCCAGATTGTTCGGGTAATTCGGGCGACGCTCGGGGCTGGTGGAGCCACCGGGCTTCGCAAAGAGATTCTGCTTGTTGAACATGAGCCTTCCTCTTGCTGTGAGATGTCTGCGGTCGCGGACGCCGCCGGCGAACAATGGCAAGCGCCGTGCCAGCAAGGGAATATTTCACAGAATCAGTGTCTTGTCGCGCGGCGCCGAGCAATCGTGAACGGCATCACGGTTCGAATTGTCGCCAACAGGCGACACTGGGTCTCGGGATGTGCCCGGAAACCGTTGTGCCGTGCGGGTTTGGCGGGTGTCGCCGTTCCCCGACACCCGGGACATGCCAAGTCGTTGCATTTCGTAACTTTGCGAGTTCCGGGGCCTTTGCCTACACTCCTCCCGGTTTACCTCCGCACCCACCGCTTGGTGTCGATGCCAAGTCCTTCCTTTCGTCAGTACCTGCTTCTCGCGTTCCTCCTGATCGTCGCCGTGCTCACCGCCGCCGCGATGCAGGGTCTCTCGGTGCTCGAAGACTTCGCGAGCCGGAGCCGGGGTGCCGCAGGTGACGCCCTACGCTTGTCCCGCGTCGTCCAATTGCTCGGTGAGCGCGCAGTCGACATGACGCGCAGCGCACGACAATATCGACTGCTGGGGGAACCCGCGCTGTTCGAGCGGTTCGTGGCGAGCCGGACCGAAGCGGTGGAGGCGATCGACGGTCTCGATGGCCTGGTGACGATCGATCTCACGTCGATCCAGCCGTCGCTCGCCGACTGGCGGGCCAGCGCGGGTCGCGTCGAGGGGATTCTGACCGCCGCAGGAGAAGAGGCCGCCTTGTTCGCCGAGCTGAACCGGCTCGCTGCGATCGCTGGCGTGGTCTCCGGGGCCGCGCGCGAGGCGATCGAGGCGCACAACCAGACATTGTTCGACGCGCTCGACGCGAATCGCGCGCTGGTGGCGAGCCAGGTATCCGCCGCCGTTCTGGTCAGCGTCGTGCTGGCGATCGCCTTCGGCGCCTGGCTGGTCCGCTCGCTGTCGCGCCTGGAGAAGGCGATCGTCGCGCTGGGTGACGGCTACTCCGACCGCCCCGTCAAGGTCGGCGGCCCTCGGGATCTGCGGCAGGTCGGGGAGCGGCTGGAATGGCTGCGCGAGCGCCTGAACGAACTGGAATCGGACCGGGTGCGCGTATTGCGGCACGTATCCCACGAGTTGAAGACGCCGCTCGCCGCCATGCGCGAGGGCGTATCCTTGCTCGATGACCGCGTGCTCGGGCCGCTGGTCGAGCCGCAGCGGGAAGTCGTCGCCATTCTGAAGCACAACTGCGCGACACTGCAGACCCGGATCGAGGCGCTGCTCGGTGTCAATGCGGCAGCCTTCGATGCCCGCCGGTTGAGCTTCGGCACCGTCGAGCCGGTCTCGCTGCTGCGGTCGGTGGCCGAGGAGCAGGCGCTGCAGATCCAGCAGCGGCGGTTGGAGGTGTCGATCGAAGGCCATGCCGACGCCATCGAGGTGGATATCCAGAAGGTTTCCCTGATGCTTTCGAACCTGCTCGCCAACGCCATCGCGTTCAGTCCCGAAGGATCGCTGATACGACTGATCGCGAAACGCAAGGGCAAGCGCCTCTGGCTCGACTGCATTGACGAAGGGCCCGGTGTCGAGCCGGAGGACGCCGAACGCATCTTCGACCCCTTCTTTCGCGGCAGCCTGCAACCCGAGGGACGCGAGAACGGAACCGGCATCGGTCTGTCCATCGTTCGTGAATATGCCCACGCCCACGGGGGCAGCGTCGTGCTGGTACCGGCCAGCCTGGGCTGCCACTTCAGGATCGAGTTGCCTTATGAACGTTGAGCGTCGACGCGCCGCCATGCTGCTCGCGGGTGTGTGGGCGCTCTCCGCGTGCTCTCTGCAGCGGTCCGCCGGGCGCGGGGGCGACGCCATGCCCAATGCCGAGCCGGTGGTGGTGGTCGAGCAGGCGTCGCCGCTGGCGGCCGGCGACGTCAATCTGCGGGCGATACTGGCGTTCTATCGCAATTCTCGCGGGATGTCCGCAAGCCGGCTCGAGCGCGAGCGCGACGCCTTGCGGGGACGCGTGAGCGATCCGCTCGACGCCCTGCGTCTGGCCATCCTGTTGGGTCATCGGCGCAGTGATCTGGTCCGGGCTCTGGGCCTGCTCGACGGCATCGCCCGTTCCGACAGTCCCCAGGCAGTCGCCCTGCAGCCACTGGCACGGCTGTTGTCGGACCAATATGCCGAGCGCCTCAAGCTGGAGACCCAGACCGAGAAGCTCGGCAGCAGCGCACGCGAAGCCGAGCTCAAAGCGAGCGAGGCCGGTGCCGAAATCGACGCTCTCCGGGAGAAGGCGAGCGCCCTGCAGGACAAGATCGATGCCCTGGCCGAGATCGAGCGGAGCCTGCCGGGACGACCGGCGCCTCCCGTACCGATGCGAGGCAACGAACAATGAACGCGGCAGAAAGCAGCCACGCCGGCGCGCGCGTCCTGGTGGTGGACGACGACCCGGATCTCTTGCGGTTGCTGACGATGCGGCTCGCCGCCAGCGGCTACGAGGTCAGTACCGCCGCGAGTGCGGCCGCGGCCGAGGCCCAGCTCGCGAGTCAGCGACCCGACGTCGTGGTCAGCGATGTGCGCCTGCCGGACCGCGACGGCCTCAGCCTGTTCGCCGACATCCGGCGCCAGCATCCGTCGCTGCCGGTCATCCTGCTGACCGCCCATGGGACGATTCCCGATGCGGTGGAGGCGATCGGAAAAGGCGTGTTCGCCTATTTGACGAAACCCTTCGACAGCCAGTTGCTGCGCGAAAAGATCGAGCATGCGCTCTCGTTGTCGCCGCAAAGGCAGGGCAGTGCGTGCGGCGACGAGCGATGGCGGGCAGAGATCGTCAGCCGCAGCAGCGCCATGCGCGAACTGCTTGCCGAAGCCCACATGGTGGCTGCCTCGGACGCCAGCGTCTTGATTCGCGGCGACAGCGGCACCGGCAAGGAATTGCTGGCGCGTGCGATCCACCGGGCGAGTCCCCGCGCCGAGCGACCGTTCGTGGCGATCAACTGCGGCGCGATTCCCGAGCAGTTGCTGGAATCCGAACTGTTCGGGCACGTCAAGGGCGCCTTCACCGGTGCGGCCAGCAATCGTGACGGCCTGTTTTTGGCGGCGCATGGCGGCACCTTGTTTCTCGACGAGATCGGCGACATGCCGCTGGCGCTTCAGGTCAAGCTGCTGCGGGTGTTGCAGGAACGTGCCGTACGGCCGGTGGGCGCGACCCAGGCTCGCAGTATCGACGTGCGCATCCTGTCGGCGACCCACCGCGACCTCGATCTGGCGATGGGCGAAGGCCAGTTCCGCGAAGATCTCTATTACCGGCTCAACGTGGTCAGCCTGTACCTGCCGCCGTTGTCGGCGCGGCGGGAGGACATCCCTTTGTTGGCCGGCCATTTCCTTTCCCTGCTGGCCAGGAAGTACGGCAAGGACGTCAACGGCTTTGCACCCGAAGCCCTCGATGCGCTGGTCGCTGCGCCGTGGCCGGGCAACGTGCGGCAGTTGTTCAACGTGGTCGAACAGGTTTGTGCCCTGGCGACATCGCCGCTGGTGCCGCGCACCCTGGTCGATCGCGCCCTTCGGGTGCGCCGCATGGATGAACTTTCGTACGCAGAGGCGAAGGCGCGATTCGAGCGCAACTATCTGATCCAGCTTTTGAAATTGACGGACGGCAATGTCTCGGACGCAGCTCGGTTGGCCCAGCGAAACCGCACCGAGTTCTATCGCCTGCTGCAGCGATATGATCTGGTGCCGGCCATGTTTCGCGCCACCGGCGATTCTGTCGGACCTGGGCGACAGTAGGACCACCATACGAATCAACGGCTTGTGCCGCCCCTGCGGGGGGCTGTCGTGGTAGCCCGACAACTCCTTGTCATTCGGCGTCTTCCGGACCCGGCCGGATTCTTCATCTCTCTGAAAGAAAAGCGGTTTTTTTGCTGGCACGAACTTGGCTTAGTGATCGTCGGGTCAAAAGAGCAGGGCGAAGTCCCCTGGAGGAGCCATCGTGACGAGACGCAGCGCAATCGCTGGAATCCTGTCGACCACCGCGCTTGCGTTTGCGGTCGGCACGGCGGCCCAGGCGGCCGACGAGGCCGGACTGCGCCGTGTCGGCGATACCGCCGTGGATGCGGCTATCAACGGCAAGGTGGCCGCCGCGCTGATGTCGGACCCGGGCCTGCTGGGCGCACGGATCGACGTCGACACCAGTGATGGCGTGGTCAGCCTTGCCGGCACGGTGATCGGCGAACGTGAAATCCGGCGTGCCCTGGATCTCGCCTCGGACGTGGACGGCGTGCGGCGTGTCGACAACCTGCTGCGGGTCGAGCGCCGACGCTGAGGGTGCGTGGCCGCGCCGTCGCCGGCCGGGTGAGTCGCCTGGCGTGGCTGCCGAATTGCCTCTTGGCGCCGCACCGGCGAGGTCGGTGCGGCACCCTTTTTTGACAAAGTTGTGAGGTGCCGGGTCCGTCGAGCATCGGATCCGTTGGTGGGAATGGGCAAATACGCCCATTCCCCTTTTTTTTGCGGTCGCGTAGCCCCACGGCGGCGGGCGGGCGCGGGCCCTCGACGGCGGGCGATATACTGGGGCCTGTGCCCCGACCGGATCTTCGCATGCCCCCGCCATCGGCCGTTCCCGCCGCCCTCACCGGCGCCATCCCTCCGCCGGCGCCGGATGCCGCGGGTGGGCGCCGGTGGCGGCCGATCGTTACCATGATGGCATGCCTGTTGGTCGGTGTCGCCGATGCGGCGGATCCGCTGCCGGCGCTCGGAACCGTTCGCGACGAGACCACCGTTTCCGGCGTTTCTTCCGGCGGTTACATGGCCGTCCAGTACCACGTGGCGCACTCGACCAGCGTCGCCGGTGTCGGCGTCCTCGCTGCTGGCCCCTATGACTGCGCCGAGGGGTCGATCTGGCGCGCGCTGACGCGCTGCATGGCGCCGCGGTTCTGGAGTCCGATGCCGGATGCCGCGCGCTTTCGCCAGCGCATCGAAGAGAAGGCGAGGGCAGGGCTGATCGATCGGATCGACGGGCTCGATGGGGACAGGGCGTGGGTCTTTTCCGGCGGCCGCGACAAGACCGTCGAACGCCCGGTGGTGGAGACCCTGGTCGCGCTCTACCAGGGCTTGATGCGGGCGCAGGACGTCCGCCTCGTGACCTTGGCTGCGGCCGGTCACGCCATGATTACGGTCGAGGACCCCGAAGCCAATCCCTGCGGTGCGTCCGGACCGCCCTTTCTCAACCGCTGCGGGGATCTCGACGCCGCCGGCGAACTGCTGAACTTTCTGCATGGTCCGTTGGCGCCGCCGCGTGAACCACCGGCTTCCGCCGTGCGAAGCTTCGACCAGCGCCCGTATCTGGGAGCGAATCCGGAATCAGCCGGGATGGCGGAAGTCGGCTATCTGTTGGTGCCGCCAGAATGCAGCGAGGGCGGTTGTCGTGTGCACGTCGTCTTCCATGGCTGTCGCCAGACCACCGCGCAGATCGGTTCGCGCTTCGTCGACAATGCCGGCTACCTGGAATGGGCCTGGACTAACCGGTTGGTGGTGTTGTTCCCACAAGTGCGGCCGGCCAGTGGGTTCACCGACGGTTTCCACTGGATCTTCAACCCGCGCGGCTGCTGGGATTGGTGGGGCTATACCGACGGTCGCTATGCCGAACGCGCCGGCCCGCAGGTCGCGGCGGTGCACGCCATGGTGCAGCGCCTGGCCGAACCGCCACCCACACGATGACGAGGACGACCGGGGCCAGCCGTGGCATCATGCTGCGCTGATCCGTAACTGCCGCTAGCGACACTGTGTCAGAAAGATTGTTCGATCCCCACGGGATTCTCGAAGTGGCCGAAGATGCCGACCTCGCGACCATCCGCCGGGCTTTCCGGCGGCTGGCCATGCGCTGGCATCCGGATCGCAACGCCGACCCGGCGGCCACCGAGCGCTTTCGGGAGATCCGTGCAGCCTTTGATTGGTTGACGGGTGACCCCGATGTCGCGGAAGTCGACAACGGGGGCGAAGCCGATGCGGAGCCTACGGCCGGCGACCGCCACGAGACGCTGGATTTGAGTCTGGTGGAGGCGATGCTGGGTTGTGACAAGCCGTTCGTGATTCGTCGGCAGCGGCATTGCGAGGCATGCGACGGCGAAGGCAGCGTCGCGCTGTCCCATACCCGCCTGTGCGATTTTTGCCACGGCAGCGGCAAGGTGCGTACCGCCCACGGCCTGGAGAAGTGCCATATCTGCAGCGGTCGGGGCTACGTCCAGCGCGCCACCTGCGACAGCTGTGCCGGCAGCGGCGAAGTCGTTGCCGACAAGACGGTCGCGATTCACGTCGGTGCCGGCATGCTGCCCGGCGAAGTGCTGCGCCTCAAGGGGCTTGGCCACGAGCTTGCGAACGGTTCTGCCGGCACCTTGTTCCTGACCATCCGGCTGGTGGACGACGGGCTGTTTCGCCTGGACGGGCGAGACATCTTGTCGAGCCAGCCGGTCAGCATGCTGCGCCTGATGGCGGGAGGGCGCGTTTCGATCGCCGCGCCGCTCGGCCCTGTGCTGATCGACCTCGATCCGGACCAGATCGCGGGCAGAGAATTGCGTCTGGCAGGCAAGGGGTATCCGGGCCGGGGTGGTTCGCTCGACGATGCCGGGGATCTGGTGGTGACCCTCGAGCCATGTCTGCCGGAGCAACTGGACGAGCCCCAGCGGCGCGGCCTGGGGCGACTCGAAGATCAACTGCAGCGCGACCGCGCAACGCATTTCCCCGAGTTGGACGCATGGTGGCAGGCCTACCTCGCGAGCCGGCCGTGAGGCATCAGTCGTCCTGACCGCTGCCGAAACGGTGGATCTGGCGCCGCGCCTTCTTGGTGGGGCGGCCACGCATGTCGCTGCCCGGCGCCGGCGCAAGCCGGCGGGTTTCGCGCTCCGCCGCGCGCCGGGCTTCGCTTTCGGCGGTTTCCCGGTACAGTTCGCGGGCCTCGGCCGCGGGGCGACGGTAGGCATTGATGCCGAGCACGTCGACGATCCAGCGCGTTTCGCCAATGGTGAGGTCGAGGCGATCGCCGGGGCGGACATCACGGGCGGGCTTGACCGGCGCACCGTTGAGGCGCACATGCCCGGCATCCACCGCCTGGCAGGCGAGCGAGCGTGTCTTGAAGAAGCGCGCGGCCCACAGCCACTTGTCGATGCGCAGGCGGGCTTCGGGACGGGTGTCGATGGAACGGCTCACGGCATGAGCGCAGCGGGGCTCGGGAACCGGATTGTCCGGCAGTGCAACGGCGGCCGCAAGCCGCAGCGTCAGCGTTCGACGAAGGCGCGCTCGATGACGTAGTCGCCCGGCGTGCCGATACGTGGCGACATCTCGAAGCCGCGCGCATCCAGCAGCGCGCGGCAATCGTCCAGCATGGCCGGGCTGCCACAGATCATCGCTCGGTCGTGGGCGGGGTCGAGGGGCGGCAGGCCGATGTCCTCGAACAGCTTGCCGCTGTCGATCAGATCGGTCAGCCGACCGCGATTGCGGAAGGGTTCGCGGGTCACGGTGGGGTAGTACACCATCTTGGTGCTGACATCGTCGCCGAAATACTCGTTGGCCGGCAGATCCCGGGTGAGGGTCTCGGCGTAGGCCAACTCGGAGACCTGTCGCACGCCGTGCACCAGCACCACTTTGTCGAATCGCTCATAGAGTTCCGGGTCGTGCACGATGCTCATGAATGGCGCCAGCCCGGTACCGGTGGACAGCAGGAAGAGGTTTCTTCCGGGTCGGACGTCGTGCAACACCAGCGTCCCGGTCGGTTTCTTGCTGACGACGATCTCGTCGCCCGTCTGCAGATGCTGGAGGCGGGACGTCAAGGGGCCGTCCGGCACCTTGATGCTGAAGAACTCGAGATGTTCCTCGTAGTTCGGGCTGGCAATCGAATAGGCCCGGGTCAGAGGACGGCCGTCCACTTCGAGCCCGATCATCACGAATTGGCCATTCTCGAAGCGAAGGCCGGGGTTGCGGGTGGTACGGAAACTGAAGAGGGATTCGTTCCAGTGGTGCACGTGCAAAACACGTTCGGTGCTCAGGTTACTCATGGACGGGCTCGCCTCGATTGGCTGTACAGGGGCCCATTGTAGGGAAGCAGTGTATAGCGGAAAAATGGATAATATCGGTTGAAGTAATCGGTATTGCGAATATGAGACTCAGCCTCCGTCAGATCCAGGTGTTTGTCGAGGTCGCCCGCAACGAGAACGTGTCCCGTGCTGCGCGCGCGCTCTCGATGTCCCAATCGGCGGCAAGTTCGGCGCTGTCGGAGCTGGAACGACAGTTCGATCGTCCCCTGTTCGACCGCGTCGGCAAGTCGGTGTTGCTCAACGAAAGTGGTCGGCTGGTGTTGCCGCGCGCGGTCGAACTGCTCGACCGTGCCGAAGAACTCGAAACCTTGCTGCGGGGCCGCACGGTGTTCGGGGCCCTTTGCCTCGGCGCCACGCTGACCATCGGCAATTACCTCGCGACCTTGATCGTTGCCGAGTATCTGCGCATCCACCCGGAATGTCGCGCCCGGCTCGAAGTGCATAACACCGCGCGCATCGTCGAGCAGTTGCAGAAGTTCGAACTGGACCTCGGACTCATCGAAGGCCAGTGCCGCGCACCGGAATTGGCGGTCGAACAATGGATCGCCGATGAGTTGGTGGTGTTCTGCGCGCCTTCGCACCGCCTGGCCGGGCGCGAGGTTGCCGTAGACGAGTTGGCCGGCGAGACGTGGATACTGCGCGAACGCGGCTCCGGAACCCGCGAGACCTTCGATCATGCCACCCGGCACCTCGACGCGAGCTTGGCGGTGCGACTCGAACTGGAACACACGGAGGCGATCAAGCGTGCGGTGGAATCCGGGCTGGGGATCGGCTGTATCTCGCGACTGGCGCTCCGGGAAGCATTTCGGCGTGGCACCCTGGCACCGGTCGAAGTGCCCGCGCTCGACCTCGCCCGCCACTTCCATTTCGTGTGGCACCGGGAAAAGTACCAGAGCGAGGCGACGCGAGCGTTCCTCCGGCTGTGTCGCAGCTTCTCGGCCGGTGCGTCGCGCAGCGACCAGATCGATACGGGGCGCGTCGGCGACCGAGGCTGCGATCAGCCCTTGGCGCGGGATTCGGACGACAGGTTTCGATAGCGCCAGCAGGCGCGGGTCCACTCCGGCGGATTTCGCCACTCGCCGATCCAGGTGGGGAGTTCGTCCGCACGCAAGGCCCCGGCGATGGCGTAGCCCTGACCGTGGGTGGCGCCAAGAAGGATCAGGGCCTCGCCGTGCTCGATCGACTCGACGCCCTCGGCAATGGCGGTTCGGCCGAACACCCGGGTCAGTCCGAGCACCCCTTCGACGATGGCGCGATGTTCCGGATCGTCGAGGATGTCGCGCACGAAAGATTGGTCGATCTTGAGGGTGGCTGCCGGCAGGTGCTTGAGATAGGTCAGCGAGGCATAGCCGGTACCGAAATCGTCGAGAGCGAAGCTGACGCCGCGCTGGGCGCACCGCTCCATCAGCTTGACCACGCGCGGCAGGTCGGCCAACGCCGCAGATTCGAGGATCTCGACCTCGAGCAGATGCGGTGGGAAGCCTGGGTGGCGCTCGAGCAGTGCTTCGAGCTTGGTCGCAAATTCGGCACCGAGGATCTGGCCTGCCGTGACGTTCACCGACACCGGAATCGAGCGGCCCGCCGCGTGCCATTCGGCGGCCTGGACGATCGCCGTCTCCAGACACCACTCGCCGATCGAGACCAGCAGATCCTCGTCATTGATGCGCGAGATGAAATCTGCCGGCATCAGCAGCCCGCGCTCCGCGTGCTGCCAGCGCAACAGCGCCTCGACGCCGATCACCTTGCCGTCGGAAAAGCGTACCTTTGGCTGATAGTGCAGCCGCAACTGGCCCTTCTCGAGCGCCGCCCGCACCTCGCTGACGGCACGGCGATGGATGCTGAGCCGCCGGTCCTGCTCGGTGTCGAACAGGTGGCAGGCGTCGCGGCCGCCCTGCTTGGCGGAATACAGCGCCTGATCGGCGTGGCGCAGCAGGGTGTCGGGGTCGCCACCGTCGAAGGGGTAGAGGGTCGCACCGACCGAGGCCGTCAGGCGCACGACGCCGGCAGGTCGCTCGAAGGGCAGCCGCAGCCGGGCGAGGAATTCGCCCACCCGGTGGTCGCAATGCTCGGGGGATTCGATGCCGGCCAGCAGCAGCACGAATTCGTCGCCACCCATGCGGGCCAGGGTGTCGCCGGGTTGCAGGCCCGATTCGAGTCGCTCGGCAACCTCGATCAGCAGCTTGTCGCCTTCCTCCGCGCCGAAGCGCTCGTTGATCGGCTTGAAATGGTCGATGTCGAGCACGCACACGGCGAGCAACTGGTTGTTGCGCTGGGCCATGGCGATTGCGAGGCTCATCAGTTCGGTGAGCTGCAAGCGGTTGGGCAGGCGGGTGAGGGCATCGTGGCGGCTGAGGTGGGCAAGCCGCTGCTGGTTGTCCCGCAACTCGGAGATGTCGTGGGTGAAGCCGATGTAGTAGGCCGTGTGTCCGTCCCGGTCGTGGATCGTGACGATCCGGGTCTGCTGCACGAAAAGGCTGCCGTCGGCCCGGCGATTGCGAAGTTCGCCCTGCCATATGCCCTGCTCGAGCACCTGCGACCACATCTCTCGATAGAAGGCGCCATCCTGATGGCCGGACGCCAGGATTCTCGGGTTGGCGCCGATCAATTCCTTGCGCGAGTAGCCCGTGGCCGCACAGTAGGCGTCGTTGACGTCGATGATGTTGGCGTCGGCATCGGTGACCAGGACGCCTTCCGGTGCCTCGGTGAACACCCGGCCCCACAGGGCGAGCTTGTCCTCGAGCTGGCGCAGCGCGGTGATGTCGGTCTGGCTCAGGACCATCCGCAAAGGTCGTCCCTCGTCACTGCGCGCGACCAGGCGCCCACGCTCACGCACCCAGACGAAGTCGCCGTTGCGCCGTCGCATCCGGTGTTCGCTGCGGTAGGTGGAGCTGAGCCCGGAGACGTGACGTTCGAGTTCCTGGCGGCAGCGGCCCAGGTCGGACGGATGCACCAGGGACTCCCAGGCCTCGAGGCTGTCGTCGACGCCGCCCGGCTCGTAGCCGAGCTGCTGCAGCCAGCGGCGCGAGTAGTGCATGCGCCCGCCGGCGACGTCCCATTCGCGGACTCCGAAGTCGGCGTCTTCGAGCGCCGCCGCCATGCGCGCGATCTCCCGCTCGTGCACATGCCGATGACGATGGCGCTCGCTGGCGTCGGTGATCAGCAGGCCGGCCTCGCCGGGGCCGATGGGAAACAGCTGAAGATCGAGGCGTCGCGGTCCGGTGGCGGTATCGACCGCCACCTCGGTCGCTCGCCAGGGGCGCTCGTCGCCGTCGAGCCGCTGCAGTGCGGGCTCGACGCCGGGCAGCGCCAACGCGGCGAGCACGTGGTCGCCGCCGGCGAGGGCGGGCAACAAAGTCTGCGCGTGGCGATTGGCCGCGAAGGGGCGGATCACGCCATGGCGGTCCCGGTCGAAGCAGACCACGCCGATCGGTGCGCCGTCGAGCAACTGGCCGAAACGCTGCTCGGCCTGAAGGCGCTGGCGCAGCATCAGGTGCAGGCCGACACAGGCGGCAAGCATCAGACCGACGACGAGGGTGGTGCGCCAGACGTCGGCGCGCCACGGCGCGAGATAGTCGTCGCGCCGCTCCGAAACGCTGACGATCAGCGGGTGGCGCTCGACCCAGCGCACCGCCGCATTGCGGCTTTCGCCATCGACGGGCGACGCTTCGACGAGGGTGGTCTCCCGCACACGGCCTTCGAGCAGGGGCGCGAGCTGCGGCAGGTCTGCCTGCGCACCAATCTTGCTCTCGATGAAGGGATGGCGCAGCAACAGGGTGCCCTGCCGGTTCCACACGGCGATCGACGCGCCGTCGGGCAAGCCCAGCGAGCGGTAGAAGCTGAGGAAGGTATTTTCGAGGCCGACGTGGGCCGCCAGGACGCCCAGCAACCTGCCTTCGCCATTGCGCAGCGCGCGGGCAAGCAGCAGCCCCCAACGGCCGCTGTGGCGTCCTCGAATCGTGGTCGCCATGCTGTCGGCCGCAGGATCCGCCCGCAGCAGTTCGAAATAGGACTCACCTTTCATCGTGCCCCGCACCGCAGTCTCGCTGGAACTGGCGAGCAGCGTGCCGTCGGGCCCGGTGAGCATCAGATCATCCACCGCAGAGGTGCGCGAGGCGGCGGTCTTCAGTATGACGTGGGCGTCGGCCGCAGCGGCCTGATTGCCCCGGCCGGGTAGTCGGCCGCCGAGTTCGTCGGCGCTGGTGGCGAGGATCAGATCGGTGGCGTCCATCATGCTGCCGACATGCTTTGCGACCAGGCGGGCCAGCGCCATGACACGTTCGGTGGCTGCCTGCTCGAGCCGGTCCCGTTTGTGTACGAGGCCGGCAGCCAGCCAGACCGAGGCGAGGCCGACTGCCAGCCAGCAGATCGTCAGGATTAGTGCGGGGCGCTTCATGGATGCATCGTTGCCAGCGGTTTCGCCTTGGACTCCGGCCTTGGCCGCGAAAGGGTCGGCCTCTAGCGTATACGCTTGCCGAAAGGACGCAAGTCGGCCTCTCCACACACCCGTTACGCCGGTTCCGCCTGGTGCGGCAGTCGGTCGAGGACGCTCAGGCGTATTCGTCGACCGGCACGCAGGCACAGAACAGGTTGCGGTCGCCGTGAACGTCGTCGATGCGCGCGACTGCCGGCCAGAACTTGTTGGCGCCGACCCACGGCAGCGGGAAGACCGCCAGCGCCCGCGGGTAGGGGTGGTGCCAGTCGCCGACCAGCGCGTCCTGGGTGTGGGGCGCGTTGCGCAAGGGGTTGTCGTCCTCCGGCCAAGTGCCCGACTCGACCTGGCGAATCTCGTCGCGGATGGCTGCCATGGCGTCGACGAAACGGTCCAGTTCGTCCTTGGATTCGCTCTCGGTGGGTTCGATCATCATCGTCCCCGGCACCGGGAACGACATCGTCGGCGCATGGAAGCCGTAGTCCATCAGCCGTTTGGCGATGTCCACTTCCGTGATGCCGCAGGCTGCCTTGATCGGCCGGATGTCGATGATGCATTCGTGGGCAACCCGCCCCCTGCGTCCGGTGTAGAGCACCGGAAAATGTCGGGTGAGCCGGCTCGCCAAGTAGTTGGCGTTGAGGATCGCGATCTCGGTCGCCCGCCGCAGGCCGATGCCGCCCATCATGGTGATGTACATCCACGAGATCGGCAGGATGCTTGCCGAACCGAAGGCCGCGGCCGACACCGCGCCTTGGCCCGCGTTCGGACGATCTTCGTCATCCCCGCTCGAAACCACGTGATCCGGCATGAACGGGGCGAGATGCGCCTTGAGGCCGATCGGCCCCATGCCCGGCCCGCCGCCGCCGTGCGGGATGCAGAAGGTCTTGTGCAGGTTCATGTGGGAGACGTCGGCGCCGATTTCGGCGGGCGAAGTCAGGCCGACCTGGGCATTGAGATTGGCGCCGTCCATATACACCTGCCCGCCGTGGCGGTGCACCTCGTCGCAGATCGCGCGGATCTCCTCCTCGAAGACGCCGTGGGTCGAGGGATAGGTGATCATCAGGCATGCCAGCCGCTCGGCGTGGGATTCGGCCTTGGCTCGCAGATCGTCGAGCGCGACGTTGCCGTCCTCGTCGCAATCGACCACCACCACCCGCATGCCGCACATCTGCGCAGTGGCCGGATTGGTGCCGTGAGCCGAACGGGGGATGAGGCAGACGTCGCGTGCGCCGTCGCCACGGCTGTCGTGGTAGCGACGGATCGCGACGAGGCCCGCGTACTCGCCTTGGGCGCCGGAGTTGGGTTGCATCGACACGGCGTCGAAGCCGGTGATTGCCCGCAGATATTCGGCGAGACCGTCGATCATCTCGAGATAGCCCCGCGCCTGCTCGATCGGTGCGAACGGATGCATGCGCGCGAAGGCGGGCCAGCTCACCGGCATCATCTCGCTGCTCGCATTGAGCTTCATGGTGCATGAGCCGAGCGAGATCATCGAATGATCGAGGGTCAGATCCTTGTTCTGCAGGCGCTTCAGATAGCGCAGCATCTCGTGCTCGGTATGGTGGCAGTTGAACACCGGGTGGCCGAGGATGGGCGAGGTTCGGCACAGGGCGTCGGGAAGGGTCCCGAGCCCGGACGAAGGCGTGCCGCTCACGCGGCCGTCGAGGGCGGTGACGTCGGACTGGGCGCCGAGAACGCACAGCAGGGCGGCCACCTCCGCTCGGCTGGTGGTCTCGTCGCAGGAGATGCCGAGGCAATCGTCGGCGACGCGACGCAGATTGAAGCCGGCCGCGCCGGCCGCCGCCAAGAGCGCGTCGGTTCGGTCGCCGGTGCGGATATGGACGGTGTCGAAGAAGGCCTCGTGGGCGACTTCGAACCCGGCCTCGCAAGCGCCCTCCGCGACGATTCGCGCCAGGCGGTGGATGCGTGAGGCGATTCGGGCGAGCCCCCGCGGTCCGTGCCAGACTGCGTACAGTCCGGCAATGTTGGCCAGCAGGACCTGCGAGGTGCAGATGTTGGAGTTGGCCTTCTCGCGGCGGATGTGCTGCTCGCGGGTCTGTAGCGCCATGCGCAGCGCGACGCGACCGGCCGCGTCCTTCGACACGCCGATGATCCGTCCCGGCATGGCCCGCGCGTTGGCCTGGCGGGTCGCGAAGAAGGCAGCGTGGGGGCCGCCGTAGCCCATCGGCACGCCGAAGCGCTGGGCGGAGCCGAGGCAGATGTCGGCGCCCGACTCGGCCGGTGGCTTCAACAGCACCAGTGCCATCAGGTCGCTGGCAATTGCGCTGACGGCCCCTTGCGCCTTGAGCGCCGCCAGTGCCGGCGCGTGGTCTCGCACCCGACCCTGCTGGTCGGGAAATTGCAGCAGGGCACCGAAGACCGGCTTCGCCGCTGCCTCGCTGGCGTCGCCGACGATCAGTTCGAAGCCGAAGTAGTGGGCGCGCGTGCGCAGCACATCGATGGTCTGGGGAAAGGCGTCGGCGTCGACGAAGAAGCTGTTGGCCGGGCTCTTGGAGATGCGCCGCGCCATGGCCATCGCTTCCGCGGCAGCGGTCGCTTCGTCGAGCAGGGACGCGTTGGCGAGCTCGAAGCCGGTGAGGTCGATGACCATCTGCTGGAAATTCAGCAGTGCTTCGAGCCGGCCCTGAGCGATCTCCGCCTGGTAGGGCGTGTACGCCGTATACCAGCCGGGATTTTCGAACACGTTGCGCAGGATCACGGCAGGCGTCACCGTGTCGTAGTAGCCCATGCCGATCATGCTGCGGCGGATTTCGTTCCTGCCGGCGATGGCCTCGAGGGCGGCCAGCGCCTGTGGTTCCGGGCACGGATCCGGCAGCGCCATCGGTTCGCGCAGGCGGATGCTTTCCGGTACCGTTTCGGCGATCAATTGATCGATGTCGGCCACGCCGACGGCCTCGAGCATGGTGGCCTGTTCGTCCGCGTCCGGGCCGATATGCCGGTCGATGAACGCGTCGCGGTGCTCGAGATCCTCGAGACTTGCATACAGCATGGAATGGGGCATGGGGTTCGGGATGTCGAGGTGGGCGGCGGGCGATTGCGGCTCAGGCCTTGGCGATCTCGGCCTCGTAGGCGGTGCTGTCGAGCAATGCCTCGACAGCGGCGCCGTCCGCCGGACGGAGCTTGAACAGCCAGTTCGCGTAGGCGTCGGTGTTGATCGTCTCGGGCGCATCGACCGCAGCGGCATTGCTGTCGACGATCTCTCCGTCGAGTGGCGCATAGATGTCCGATGCCGCCTTGACCGATTCGATCACCGCCACCGCCTCTCCGGCCGTGACCGATCGGCCGGCCTCCGGCAGTTCCAGGAAGACGATGTCGCCCAGCGCCTCCTGGGCATGGTCGGTGATGCCGATCGTCAGGGTGCCGTCGGCTTCCGTGCGGATCCATTCATGGGACTTGGTGTATTTGAGGTCGGCGGGTACCGTGCTCATGCTTGCTCTCCGATGGGGTCGTTCGATTTGGGCCTCGCGGCCCGTGAGGGGGCGGCTCAGACGAGACACTGCCCTTTGCGCACGAAGGGCAGCTTGACGGTGCGGGCCTCGGCCGGGCGGCCGCGGATGTCCACCTGCACCTGTTCGCCCGGCGCCACCGCCAGGGGAAGCCGGGCAAAGGCGATGGCCTTTTGCAGTGTCGGTGAAAAGCTGCCGCTGGTGGTGAGGCCTTCGCCGTGTTCGGTCGTGACCTTCATGTGGGCCCGCAGCACGCCTTTGTCCTCGAGCACCAGACCCAGCATGCGCCGCCGCGCACCATTGTTCTCGAGGGGCTCGCGACCGACGAAATGCCGTCCCTCGTCCTTGAAATCGATGGTCCAGCCCAGTCCCGCGTCCAGTGGCGAAGTATCCTCGTCCATGTCCTGGCCATATAGATTCATGCCGGCTTCGAGGCGGAGGGTGTCGCGCGCGCCCAAGCCGCACGGGACCACCCCGGCCTGCATGAGCGCACGCCACAGGCCGGGTGCCCGTGCCGACGGCAGCGCCAACTCGAAGCCGTCCTCGCCGGTGTATCCGGTTCGGGCGATCAGCAAGTCGTCGAATTCGGTCGCGTGAAAGGGGGCGAGCCCATCGCTGGCCGCTTGGCTCCCGGCGATCGCCTGCCAGCAGCGCTGTCGCGCCTGGGGGCCCTGCACCGCGATCATGGCCAGGTCGCGGCGTGGCGCCAGATCGACGTCGGCCGCGTCCCGGTCGATTCGCTCCTGGATCCATGCCAGATCCTTGTCGGCGGTGCCGGCGTTGACCACCAGCCGGAATCGATCCTCGGCGAAATGGTAGACGATCAGGTCGTCGACGACGCCCCCCGCAGGATTGAGCATGCAGGCGTACAGTGCCTTGCCCGGCGTGGCCAGCTTGGCGACATCGTTGGCCAACAGGGTGCGCAGGAACTTCTTGGCGTCGGCCCCCCGCAGATCGAGGGCGAGCATGTGCGAGACGTCGAACATGCCCGCCTGACGACGGACGGCATGGTGCTCTTCGATCTGGGATCCGTAGTTGACCGGCATCTCCCAGCCCGCGAAATCCACCATGCGCGCACCGGCGTCGATGTGGGCGCGATGAAGCGGGGTCTGCTTGGACATGGCACTGATCCTCGGCTGCAGCTGCGAAATCGAGACAAACAAAAAGGGGACGCGCCGTGGCTGCGGCCCGTCCCCATCTGTCCCTTGTACCTGAGAGATTGCAGCCCGCAGCCGCGTGCCCCTTCGGTGGGCGACTCCGATGCCGCCGCTCTCCAGATTCTTGTTTCGTCCTGCGGTCCGTTTGCCTGAGCGGTTCCGGGGGTTGCGCCTTCGGCGGCTGTGATCAGCACTCTCCCGCAGGTTGGTCGGACGATAGCACCGGCCGCCGCCTTCGGGCAAGCGCGCCGACCGCGCTAAGATGACGCGATGACACCGAGCCGAAGCCGATATGTCGATATCCGCGGACTGCGCTACCACCTGCGCGAGTGGGGCCCGGCCGGTGCCCCCCAATTGCTCATGCTGCACGGCTGGATGGACGTGTCCGCAAGCTTTCAGTTCGTGGTCGACCAACTGCGCCAGGCGTGGCACGTGATCGCGCCCGACTGGCGTGGCTTCGGTCGCAGTGCGCGGGCGCCGGGTGGCTACTGGTTTCCGGACTATCTGGCCGACCTCGATGCACTGGGGCGGCTGGCGGAGATCGAATCGCCGCTGAATCTGGTGGGCCACAGCATGGGCGGCAACATCGCAGCGCTGTATGCCGGGGTTCGGCCACGGCAAGTGGCGCGGGTGGTATTGCTCGATGCCTTCGGCCTCGGCGACCGACCTTCCGACGAGGCGCCAGGACGCTATCGCAAGTGGCTCGACCAGATCGCGCGCGACGACACGCCGCGACGCTACGACTCGCGCAACACCCTCGTCGATCGCCTGTTGCGGGAAGATCCGCGACTGCAGCCCGTCCAGGCCGGGTTTCTGGCCACCGAGATGCTGCACGAGGACGCGACCGGAGGTTTCGTCGGCCACGGCGACCCGCGGCACCGCGATGTCAATCCGGTGCTCTACCGTCGCAGCGAGGCGATGGCCTGCTGGCGTCGGGTGCGGGCGCCGGTGCTGTCCCTGGTGCCTGCGGAAGACGACCTGCGGCGACGGCTCGGCGTCGACGACGAAGCCGATGCCGAGGGCCGCGCCTGTTTCGGCGACCTGCGGGAAGAGAAGCTGGCCGACACCGGCCACAACCTGCATCGCAACGTGCCGGCCGCGGTGGCCGCTGCGATCGAACGCTTCGTGCCTTTCCGCAGGGTCGGAGCCGCCGGATGACTGCCTTCGAGAACCCCGATCTGCATTGCCACTCGATTCGATCCGATGGCCACCTCACGCCCACCGAACTGGTGGCACGGGCCCTCGCCAACGGCGTCGATCTGCTGGCGCTGACGGACCACGACGAAATCGACGGCATCGACGAGGCGCTCGCTGCCGCCCGGGGCAGCCCGTTGCGGCTGCTTCCGGGTGTCGAGGTGTCGACCAGTTTTGGGGGCGAGACGATCCACATCGTCGGCCTCGGCATCGACCACCGGCACCGGCCACTGGCCGAAGCCCTGGCCGTGCTGCGCGCCGGGCGGGCCGGGCGCGCAGCACGCATCGCCGACGAACTGGCCCGCTGTGGCGTGCCGGATGCCCTCGCCGGGGCACGACGCTTGGCGCGCAATCCAGAATTGGTCAGCCGGGCCCATTTTGCGCGCCATATCGTCGCCTGCGGCCTGATGCCCGACGTGCGCACCGTGTTCGATCACTATCTGGCCACCGGCAAGCCCGGATTCGTCCCCCACCGTTGGGCCGAGGTGGACGAGGCAGTGGGTTGGATCACTGCCGCCGGCGGCGTCGCGGTGCTGGCTCATCCCGCTCGCTACCGCCTCTCCGGCAGCCAGCTCGACACCCTGCTCGATTGCTTCCAGGCGGCAGGCGGGGAGGGTGTCGAGGTGGTCGGTGGCGCCCATACCGAGGAGGAGATGCGCCGCTTCGCGCGGGTTGCCAGGCGGCGCGGCCTGCTGGCGTCGCGGGCCTCGGATTTTCACGGGGTCGGGGAAGGACCGGTGGATCTCGGCTGCTGCAACCCCTTGCCGCAGGATCTGGTTCCGGTATGGTCGCGTTTTTGCTGAATCGCGGCCGCGACGTCGACCGCCTGCACGAATGGCCCAGTACTTCTCGCTCCACCCGCAGCAGCCGCAGCCGCGGCTGATCCGGCAGGCGGCCGACATCGTCCGCCAACGCGGATTGGTGGCACTGCCGACCGACTCGGCCTACGCGCTCGCCTGTCAGGTCGGCGAGGCCCAGCTACTGGATCGGATCCGGCGCATTCGCGGCGTAGACGATCGCCACCATTTCACCCTGATGTGCCGCGATCTGTCCGAGATCGCCCAGTTCGCGCGGGTCGACAACGCCCAGTATCGCCTGCTCAAGGCGACCACGCCGGGCCCCTACACCTTCATCCTCGAAGGCACGCGCGAACTGCCCCGCCGCGTGCTGCACCCGAAGCGCAAGACTCTTGGCCTGCGGGTTCCGGAACACCCGGTGGTCGAGGCGCTGCTGGCCGAACTCGATGGTCCGCTGCTGACTTCGACCCTGTTGTTGCCGGGCGAGGATCTGCCGCTGTCGGATGCGGAAGAGATCCGTGAACGGCTCGGCAAGCAGGTGGACCTGGTGATCGAGGCGGGCATCTGTGGTGCGGAAGCCACGACCGTGATCGATCTCACCGGCGGTGCGCCCGCTCTGGTGCGGGCCGGAAGGGGGGCGCTGGAACCGTTCGGGCTCGAGCCGGAGTGAACGCCTGCTTTGGTAGAATAGGAATCTTTGCTCCGACGCGCCGATGGATGAACTGATTTCGACGCTGGCCATCTGGGCCCTGCCGGTATTGCTCGCGATCACGCTGCACGAGGCGGCGCACGGCTATGTGGCCAGGCACTTCGGCGATCCGACCGCGGAGCAGGCGGGCCGCATCACGCTCAATCCCCTTCGCCACATCGATCCGGTCGGTACACTGCTGGTGCCGGGCCTGATTCTCGCGCTGAGCGCCGGCGGCATGCTGTTCGGCTGGGCCAAGCCGGTTCCGGTCAGCTTCGGCCGCCTGCGGCGCCCCAAGGCGGACATGCTGTGGGTGGCGGCAGCCGGGCCGCTGGCCAATCTCGCGATGGCGATCGGTTGGGCGCTGGTGTTCCTGCTCGGACGGCAACTCGCCGGCAGCGACTACGCGCTGCCGATGCTGAAGATGGCCGATGCCGGCATGCAGATCAACGCCATCCTGATGATTCTCAACCTGCTGCCGGTTCCACCGCTCGACGGCGGCCGCATCGCGGTCAGTCTGTTGCCCGGCCGCCTTGCCGTGAGCTATGCGAAACTCGAGCCCTTCGGCTTTCCGATCCTGCTGCTGCTGCTGTTCACCGGGGTTCTGGGCGCGGTCCTCGGACCGCTGGTGGCCCTGTTCCGGTATGCTCTCGCCCTCGTATTCGGACTGTAAGACAAGCAATGTACGCTGAACGCGTTCTCTCCGGCATGCGCCCGACCGGAAGGCTTCACCTCGGCCACTACCATGGCGTGCTGCAGAACTGGGTGAAACTGCAGGTGGAGTACCCCTGCCTGTTCTTCGCCGCCGACTGGCATGCGCTGACCACCAACTACGACGATCCGCGGCTGATCGGCGAGAGCGTCTGGGACATGCTGATCGACTGGCTCGCCGCCGGCGTCGATCCGGCCCAGGCGACCCTGTTCATCCAGTCGCGGGTGCCGGAACACGCCGAACTGCACCTGCTGCTGTCGATGATGTGCCCGCTCGGCTGGCTGGAGCGGGTGCCGACCTACAAGGACCAGCAGGAAAAGCTCACCGACAAGGACTTGTCGACCTACGGCTTTCTCGGCTATCCGCTGCTGCAGTCGGCCGACATCCTGATCTATCGCGCCGACAAGGTCCCGGTCGGCGAGGATCAGGTGCCCCACGTCGAGCTCACGCGGGAGGTCGCGCGCCGCTTCAATCACCTCTACGGCAAGGAGCCGGGGTTCGAGGACAAGGCCCGCGATGCCATCCGCAAGCTCGGATCGAAGCGCGCGAGGATGTACGAAGAGTTGCGCGTACGCTTCCAGCAGGAGGGGGAGGAAGCGGCGCTCGAGCAGGCCCAGGCACTGCTGGAGGAGACCCAGAACCTGAGCCTCGGCGATCGCGAGCGCCTGTACGGCTACCTCGAAGGCGGCGGCAAGATGATTCTCGCCGAGCCGGATGCCTTGCTCACGGTAGCGTCCAGAATGCCCGGACTCGACGGCCAGAAGATGTCCAAGTCCTACAACAATACGATCTACCTGCGTGAAGAGGCCGACAGCATCACGAAGAAGATCCGGACCATGCAGACCGATCCTGCGCGGGTTCGGCGGACCGATCCGGGGGAACCGGAAAAGTGTCCGGTGTGGCAGTTCCACCAGATCTACTCCGACGACTCGGTGCGAGGCTGGGTGCAGGAAGGATGTCGCAGCGCCGGCATCGGCTGTGTCGAGTGCAAGCAGCCGGTGATCGACGCGGTGGTCGCCGAGCAGGAGCAGATGCGCGAGCGCGCCCAGCCCTACGTGGAAGATCCGGGCCTGCTGCGCAACATCATCGCCGACGGCTGCGAGCGCGCCCGCAAGCTCGCGCAGGAGACCATGCGCGACGTTCGCGAAGCGATGGGATTGAACTACGGGTGAACCTCCCGCTCGACCTGCCGCCCGTCGACACCCCGGAACAGATCGCCGCGGTGGCGCGCCTGTACGGCGAGCCGATGCTGTCGCTGCCGCTCGACCTGTATATTCCGCCGGATGCGCTCGAGATCATCCTCGACGCCTTCGAAGGGCCGCTCGATCTGCTGCTCTACCTGATCCGCAAAGCCAACATCGACATCCTCGACATCCCGATGGCGCCGCTGACGGCGCAGTATCTCGAATACGTCGAGGCGATGCGGACCAGCAACCTCGAGCTCGCTGCCGAATATCTGCTGATGGCGGCGATGCTGCTCGAGATCAAGTCGCGGATGCTGTTGCCGCGGCCACCGCGGGCCACCGACGATGAGGATGCCGACCCGCGCGCGGAGTTGGTGCGGCGTCTGCTCGAGTACGAGCAGATGAAGCTCGCCGCCGCCAAGCTCGACGCCAACCCGAGGGTCGGCCGGGATTTCGAGTGGGTCGGTGTGCTGGTGGCCGAGAAGGTCGTCGAGCGCCTGCCCGAGGTCAGCCTCCACGATCTGCAGTTGGCGTGGCTCAAGATCGTACGCAATGCGCGTCTCAATCGGCACCATACGGTACAGCGCGAGGAACTCTCGGTGCGAGAGCACATGAGCAGCATTCTGCGGCGCCTGGGCGGCGGCGGCTTCGTGGTCTTCGACGCCCTGTTCGATCGTGCCCTCGGTGCACCGGGATTGGTGGTGAGCTTTCTCGCGATACTCGAGTTGGTCAAGGAGCGGCTGGTGGAGCTCACCCAGAGCGAAGCCTTCGCGCCGATCTATCTGAGGCTCTGCCCGCATGCAAGCGGCGAATCCTGAGGACTGGAAGCGGGTGCTGGAGACTGCGCTGCTGGGTGCCCAGACTCCGCTTCCGATCGGTACGCTGCGATTGCTGTTCGATCAGGATCCCGGCCCGGACACCGTTCGCCGCCTGCTCGACGAATTGCGCACCGACTGGCAGGGCCGCGGCGTCGAACTGATGCAGGTCGCCGGTGGATGGCGCTTCCGCACCCGCCCGGAATTCCAGCCGTATCTGGATCGTCTCAAGCAGGAGCGGGCGCCGAAGTACTCGCGCGCGGTGCTGGAGACCCTGGCGATCATCGCCTACCGGCAACCGGTGACCCGTGGCGACATCGAAGAGATTCGGGGCGTCTCGGTTTCCCAGGGCGTGATCCGGGCCCTCGAATCGCGTGGCTGGATCGACGTGGTCGGCCACCGCGACGTACCCGGGCGGCCCGCCTTGTTCGCCACCACCCGCCGCTTTCTCGACGAAATGGGGCTGCGCTCATTGACCGAGCTGCCGCCATTGACCGAAATTGAAAGGATCATGGATCTTGTCGACCTTCCGCACACCCCGCCGGCCGAACGGCCCGCCGAACAAGCCGAGTAAGGCATCCGGTCCTGGCGCTGCCGGCGGGAGGCGTGGTCGCGGTGGACGTAAGCTGCCCACCGAGTTCGCCGAACCGGAACGCCTGCACAAGATCCTGGCCCAGACCGGCATCGCCTCCCGCCGCGAGATCGAGGAAATGATCGTCGCCGGGCGCATCTCGGTGAATGGGTTGCCGGCCGGCGTCGGCCAGAAGGTCGGGCCGACCGACAAGGTGCGGGTCAACGGCAAGCTCGTGAATCTGCAGTTCAGTATCCGCGTGCCGCGGGTGCTGGCTTATCACAAGCCCGAGGGGGAGATCGTCTCGCGCGATGACCCGGAGGGGCGGGTCAGCGTGTTCGATCGCTTGCCCAAGTTGCGCCGGGGCCGCTGGATCGCAGTCGGGCGTCTCGACATCAATACGTCCGGACTGCTGCTGTTTACCAATGACGGCTCGCTGGCCAACCGCCTGATGCATCCGCGCTATCAGATCGAACGCGAGTATGCGGCGCGGCTGCTGGGCCGCCTCGACGACGAGCAGATCGAGGCCCTGAAACAGGGGATCGAGCTCGAGGACGGGCCGGCCCGCTTCAACACCATCGACGATGGCGGCGGCGAGGGTGCCAATCACTGGTACCGAGTCACCATCTCGGAAGGACGCAATCGGGAAGTGCGCCGCATGTTCGAGGCACTCGGCCTCACCGTCAGCCGATTGATGCGCGTGCGCTATGGCCCGGTCACGATGTCGCCCCGGCTCCGGCGCGGCCATTGGGAGGAGATGGGGGTGCCCGAGGTGTGCCGTCTGGCCGGCATGCCGGTGCCGCCCGAAGCCGTTGCCGGGCGGCGCAAGGCGGTCCGCAAGCGCGGCTGAGCCTCCCTCCTCGAACGCGCAGAAACGCCATCTGGCATTTGCGCGGCCATAGGGGCGCTGATATACTCCGCTGGCTTTGGTGGATGGGTTTTCCACTAGGCACGTTTTTCCGGTTGGATACAACAGGAATGGGCGTCAAGCCCATTTTTTATTTGTGGGTTCGCAAATGGACGTGGCGGCAATCGTCGAACAGGTGGTGAACGGAATGGGCTTCGAACTGGTCGATTTCGAAACCTCGCCGAAATCGCGACTGCTGCGCGTCTTCATCGACCAGGAGAAGGGCATCACGGTGGATGACTGCGCCGCTGTCAGTAACCAATTGACGCGGGTGTTCGAGGTCGAGGGCGTCGATTACGACCGCCTCGAGGTGTCCTCGCCGGGGCTCGACCGACCTCTCAAGAAAGCCAGCGATTTCGAGCGTTTCGCTGGCAGCCCAATTCAATTGCGGACCCGAATGCCGATCGGAAATCAAAGAAATTTCAAGGGCGTGCTGCTCGGTCTGGCCGATGGCACGGTGCGGCTCGACACCGAGGCAGGCGAACTCGCTTTCGAGTTCGATCAGGTCGAGAAGGCGCGGCTGGTCCCGCAGTTTTGAAAGTACGGATGTGGAGAACTGAACGATGAGCCGCGAGATCTTGCTGCTTGTGGATGCCTTGGCGCGGGAAAAGAACGTTGCCAGGGACATCGTCTTTGCATCGCTCGAATCGGCACTCGCATCCGCGACCAAGAAGCGCATCCACGATGACGCCGACGTGCGCGTATCGATCGACCGCGAGACCGGCGACTACGAGTCCTTCCGTCGCTGGAAGGTGCTGCCCGACGAGGAAGTGACCAACGACGAAGCGGAAATCGGCCTGATCGATGCCCGCGAGGAGGTGGGTGACATCGAGGTCGGCGAATTCGTCGAGGAGCCGCTCGAGCCGATCGATTTCGGTCGGATCGGTGCCCAGGCGGCGAAGCAGGTGATCCTCCAGCGCATCCGCGATGCCGAGCGCGAGCAGGTCCTGAACGACTTTCTCGAGCGCAAGGAGCATCTGGTCTCCGGCAGCATCAAGCGCATGGAGCGGGGTAACGCGATCATCGAGGTCGGCCGCCTCGAAGCGGTGATCCCGCGTGACCAGATGATTCCGCGCGAGAACCTGCGGGTCGGCGACCGGGTCAAGGCCTTCCTGTTACGCATCGATCGGGGTGCCCGCGGGCCGCAGCTGATCCTCTCGCGCACCGCGCCGGAATTTCTGGTCAAGCTGTTCGAACTCGAGGTGCCGGAGATCGAGGACGGCCTGCTCGAAATCAAGGGCTGTGCCCGCGACCCGGGCCTGCGGGCCAAGATCGCGGTCAAGTCGAACGATCCGCGGGTGGACCCGATCGGCACTTGTGTCGGTCTGCGCGGATCGCGGGTGACGGCAGTGCGCAACGAGATCGGCGGCGAGAACATCGACATCGTGCTGTGGGCGCCGGATGCGGCGCAATTCGTGATTGCTGCGCTGCAGCCGGCCGAAGTCTCTTCGATCGTCGTGGATGAGGAAACTCATGCGATGGACGTGGTCGTTGACGAGAATAATCTCGCGATCGCGATCGGGCGCAACGGCCAGAACGTCAAGCTGGCGTCCGAACTCTCCGCCTGGCAGATCAACCTGATGACCGAGGAAGAGTCGGCACAGAAGGTCGAGGAGGAGCGCGGCCAGATTCGCGAGCTCTTCATGGCACGGCTGGACGTCGATGACGAAGTGGCCGACATCCTGATCGACGAAGGCTTTTCCTCGATTGAAGAGGTCGCCTATGTGCCGCTGGCCGAAATGCTCGAGATCGAAGCCTTCGACGAAGCCACCGTGGATGAGTTGCGCAACCGTGCGCGAAACGTCCTGCTGACCGAGGCGATCGTCACCGAAGAGCAGTTGGAAAACGTTTCCGAGGACCTGCTTTCGCTCGAGGGCATGGACAAGCCGCTGGCGGCCACGCTGGCACAACAGGAAATCCGTACCCGGGATGATCTGGCCGACCTGGCCGTCGACGAACTCGTCGAAATCGCGGGAATTGACGAAGAGCGGGCGCGCGCCTTGATTACCGTGGCGCGGGCGCACTGGTTCGAGCAATGACGGAGGTAAGCGAATGGATCAGATGAGTGTCACCCAGTTCGCCGGCGAATTGCGCATGCCGGCATCCGTCCTGCTCGAGCAACTCCAGAAAGCCGGCGTCGACAAACAGGGCGCGGAAGATCTGCTCTCGGAGCAGGACAAGGCGCGATTGCTCGAATACCTGCGACGGGCCCACGGCGAGACCGCGCCCAAGGCCAAGATCACGCTGACGCGCAAGCAGACGAGCGAAATCAAGGCGACCGATTCCACCGGACGGGCGCGCACCGTGCAAGTCGAGGTCCGCAAGAAGCGGGTCTTCGTCAAGCGCGACGAATTGCTCGCCGAAGCGGAGGCGGAGGCCGAACTCGAGGCGGCCACCGCTGCGGCGGCCGCCGCCACAGCCGATGGGGCGGGCCAGACCCCTCCGGAACCCGAGCCGGAACCTGCGCCCGAACCGGAAGCGCCGGTCGAGGTGGAAGTGGTGGCCGAAGCGACGCCGATCGAAGCCGAACAGGTCGCCGCGCCGGTGGAGGAAGTCCAGCCCGAGCCGGAGGCCGCGGTGGAGCAGGCGCCGGTCGAGACGGAAGCCACGGAGAGCACACGCCTGACCATGCGTGACGTGCTCGGCGAGGAAGAACTGGCGGCGCGCGAACGCGAACGCCAACGCGCGGCCGAACTGGCCGCCCGACAGGCTGCCGACCTCAAGGAGAAGCAAGAGCGGGAGGCTCGTGCACGTGCCGCTGCCGAAGCGCGGCGTGCCGAAGAGGAGGCCTCGCGCAAGCAAGCCGCGGAGGCCAAGACCAAGAGTACTTCGGGCACTTTGCACAAGCCGGACAAGCCGCCTGCCAAGGACCGCAAGGACGCCAAGCGCGGCGGAGGCTGGCAGGACGACGCATCGCGCCGTCGCGGTGGCCTGAAGACTCGCGGCTCCGACGTGGGCGGCGCCTGGAAGGGCGGTCCGCGCGGTGGCCGGGGGCGTGGCGGCGGTGGCGGTGGCCAGCGCGACCAACAGGCCTTCCAGGCGCCGACCGAGCCGATCGTACGCGAGGTCCATGTGCCGGAGACGATCTCCGTTGCCGATCTGGCCCACAAGATGGCGATCAAGGCGACCGAAGTCATCAAGGCGATGATGAAGATGGGTAGTATGGTCACCATCAACCAGGTGCTCGACCAGGAAACGGCGATGATCGTCGTCGAGGAGATGGGCCACAAGGCCATGGCCGCCAAGCTCGACGATCCGGACGCTTTCCTCGAGACCGCGGAGGAGACGTCGGACGCGCCGCTCGAAACCCGCGCTCCGGTGGTCACGGTGATGGGCCACGTCGACCATGGCAAGACCTCGCTGCTCGACTACATCCGAACGTCCAAGGTGGCGGCTGGCGAAGTCGGTGGCATTACCCAGCACATCGGC
>JAGRFZ010000127.1:21469-30490 GCA_020445785.1 Rhodocyclaceae bacterium | reverse complement strand
AGTTCGACGGGCGGCTTCGGGTCGGGTGCCGACCGACGACTCGTCCGGTTGGTCGCCCGAAAGCCGACGTCAAAGGTTCGCTTCCCGATAGCTGCCTGTCGTCAATGAGTCGTCTCGACCCTCAACGGACGATCGCCGAACCGCTGGTCGAGCGGCAGGTTCCTAAGCGAACCAGTCGCCCAGACCGGAGGGTAACCAAGAACTCCTCAACCAGAGCCTACCTTGATCACGCCGCCTCGGCCGGTCGGCGATTGAGCGGTTACCTGCCACTCAGCTAGAAATCGCTGACATCCCGCGGGACCATCTGCCTCATCAGCTACTCACGCATCGGCCCCTGACGCCTCGTACGTCAGCCCGAATACCGTATCTGTCAGCCAGCGCCGAAACGACTCATTGTCCATGAACTGCTTGAACAATTCGGTGTCGTCCTTCAATACTGCAGTCATGACACGCGCAAGCGCCTTGTCATGCTCGATGCGTGCATTTTGCTTGTCGGAGTTCTGACGCGCGTTTCGGTACGCCTTGTCCGCCGCCACGCGGTTCGGGATGTCTTCCGTGATCAGTTTGTGTACGCGGTCGGCGTCGGACCAGGAGACGTTGCCGAACTGGTCGTTGAATGCCTTGAGGATATTCGAGAGTCGATCCAGCTCGGGTTCCGGCTTGCGTCCGCCGCCCGTCGTAGGTAAAGGCTCGATCTCGGCGTCGGCATCGGGAAGTTGGATCTTGACTGCCGCCTGCTTCTCCACGCGGTAGCTATCCATGTCGATGGCTTCGAGGATGCCCTTCGACAGATCCTCCTCGACGGGCGCCGGCAGTTTAGGCACGAGGAAGGTGAGGAAGATCGACAGCTTCTCCCATTCGGCATTGGTGTACGGGAGGATGGACGACAGAAACCCGTACGTGCGCAGGAAGGCTTTGGCCTTGCCCTTGAATTCCACTTGGCCGTCTTCGTCCAGCCGCTCGCGGTAGTCGGCGACACAGGCATCGAGGATCGGGTCGAGCCGGTCGCGGTCCTCGCCAGCCAAATACAGCGCTACAAACTCGTCCACCTGCGCCGGCCCGTAGACCTGATACCGGTCGATTTCCGCCTTCAGGTCGTGCAGCTTGTTCGGATCGGTCTCCTGCGACAGGATGGTCGCGCGGTAGTAGTCGGCGAACGCCTGCTGGATCGCGTCGGCGTCGTTCATGAAGTCGAGCACGAACACGTCATGCTTCTTCGGGTGGGCTCGATTCAGGCGCGACAGCGTCTGCACCGCCTTGATGCCCGAGAGCTGCTTGTCCACGTACATCGTGTGCAATAGGGGCTCGTCATAGCCGGTCTGGAACTTGTCGGCGCAGATCAGGAAGCGATACGGATCCTCCTGGATCATGTCGGCGATGCGGCTCGACGGAAAGCCGTTGAGCGAAGCTTCCGTCACCTTCGCGCCGCCGAACTCATGCTCACCGGAGAAGGCGACGATGGCCCGGAATCGACTCTTGCGCTCGACCAGATAATCGTGGATGGAATGGAAGTACTGGATCGCCCGCTCGATGCCACTGGTCACTACCATCGCGCGCGCCTCGCCGCCGATCTTGTTGAGTGCGATCACCTGCTCGTGGAAGTGATCCACCATGATTTCGGCCTTCAGCCGGATCGCGTGGTCGTGGCTTTCCACATAGCGGCGCAGCTTCTTCTTCGCTCGCTTGGTATCGAATTCAGGGTCACCTTCGACTTTCTTGACCAGCTTGTAGTAGCTGTCCACCGGTGTGTAATGCTCAAGCACGTCCAGGATGAAGCCCTCCTGGATGGCCTGCTTCATGGTGTAGCTGTGGAACGGCCGGTGCTTCACCGGGCCATCGGGCTGCGGATCGGGTTCGCCGAAGATTTCCAGCGTCTTGTTCTTGGGCGTGGCGGTGAAGGCGAAGTAGCTGGCGTTGTCGAGCATCTTGCGCGCCTGCATGCGTTTTTCGAGGACGTCGTTGATTTCGTCCTCTGGATCGCCGAGCGCTTCGCTCATCGCAGCCGAAGTCTTTCCGCCCTGGCTTGAATGTGCCTCGTCGATGACGATTGCAAATCTGCGCCCGCGATGCTCGGCGCCGATCTCGTCGAGGACGAACGGAAATTTCTGCACCGTGGTGACGATGATCTTCTTGCCCTCGGCGATGAAACGCCGCAGGTCGCCGGAGTGCTCCGCGTGCCCTACCGTCGCGCCCACCTGCGCGAACTGCTTGATCGTGTCGCGGATCTGCTGGTCAAGGATGCGCCGGTCAGTGACGACGATGATCGAATCGAAGATCGTCGCCCCTTCCTCTTCGTCCCTCTTTAGCCCGATGAGCTGGTGCGCGAGCCAGGCGATCGAATTCGACTTGCCACTGCCGGCGGAGTGCTGGACCAGGTAGCGCCGGCCCGCGCCATTCGCCTGCGCGTCGGCGAGCAGCCGGCGCACTACGTCAAGCTGGTGGAAGCGCGGCCAGACCTGCACGGCCTTCTTCCTGCCGGTCTTTTCGTCCCGGGTTTCGATGACCTGCGCGTAATTCTCCAGGATGTCTGTCAGCCCGGCGCGCGTCAGGATGTTCTTCCACAGGTAGTCGGTCTTCAGCCCGTTCGGGTTGGGCGGATTGCCGGCGCCGTCGTTCCAGCCCTGGTTGAAGGGCAGGAACCACGAGCCCTTGCCTTTCAGGTGGGTGCAGAAGCGCACCTCGTGGTCATCCACGGCGAAATGCGCAACGCAGCGCCCGAATTCGAACAATTTCTCGCGCGGGTCGCGATCACGCTGGTACTGCTGCACGGCATCGTCGACGGTTTGCTTGGTCAGGCTGTTCTTGAGTTCGAAGGTGGCCACCGGCAGGCCATTGATGCACAAGCCCAGATCCAGCGCGCGCTGCATCTCGTCGCGGCTGTAGCGTAGCTGTCGCGTAACACTGAAGCGGTTGGACTTGTTGAGTTCGGCCGCCTTCGCGTTGCCCGGCGAGGGCGTGCCGTAAAAGAGGTCGATGTGATGCGGCCCATGCTTGATCCCGTGACGCAGCACGTCGATGGTGCCGCGCTTGCTCACCTCGCCCTGCAGCCGCGCGAGAAACTTCCTCCGAGTCGGACCGTCGTCGCCGAGGTCGAGCGCCTCGGCCGTCTCCGGCTGGGTTTCGCGCAGGAAGGCCGCGAGTTGTACGAGGTCCACGCAGTACTCGCGGTCATAATCCTCCGGAATCCCGCAGCGCCACCCTGCGGCATAGGTCGCCGGGCGTTCCTGTGCCGTGTTGACCGGCGCGCCCGGATCACAGGGCGCGCCGGTGAGCGCCGCGCAGATCAGGCGTTCAAGGCCGCGCTCGGAGGTATCCGTTGCCACGGGCGTTCCTCCAGATCAACGACCCATGGCCGACGGTTCGGCGACCCATCCTTTCGTCGCCAGCACCTCCGCCGCGATACCGATCTGTCGGGGCGTGAATTGCCGCTTGCGCTCGTTCCAGGCATAGGTCGACGCGACAAGATCGCTCAGTGAGCCCGACCGCTCGCGCTTCATGACCCAATGCACGGTGGACAACAGTTCCAGGCCGAACGGTGTCTCGAATCCCTCCACCAGCGCCGACACCCGGTCGAAGCGTTCGCGAGTCGACGCGTGTGCGCCAAGGAAAGCCGACGCTTCCTGCTCCGCGCCCGGCACCAGACTCAACTGCTTGTCGGGCGCGTCGCCGCCATCGGCATAGCCCGCAATCAGATGCCCTTCGATTTCGTTGAGCACATGGCGAAGGTTTTCCGCATAGGGTCCATACGGCGCCTGCTTGTAGCGCAGCCTGAGCGGTTCGCCGGCTTCCTGCATGAAGTACATCAGCTTGTGAACTTCGAGCAGGGTCACGAAGGGGTCGAGCAAGCCGCCGAGGTAACGATGCATCAACTCCACCAAGGCGGCGCGCCCGGCGGTCATCTTTGGCGGCTCCCGCCGGTGCTGCATGGTGTCGGAAGCCGGCGCGCCCTTCGGTTCGAAGACGAGCACCCGTACGTTCTCCAGCGGCCGCAGCGCCGCATCCACCAGCGGCCGGACTTCCTTATCCCAATCCAGGCCACCCAGACCGCTGCCCAGCGGCGGCACCGCAATCGAGCGGATGCCATACGCGCTTATCGTTTCGACCAGCGCCTTCAAACCGGCTTCGATGTCCTCGATGCGGCTCTTCCCCCGCCAATGGCGCTTGGTCGGAAAGTTGATGATGACGCGCGGCGGGGTCAGATAGCCGGTCTCGAACACGAACATGCGGCCCGGTTGCACTTCCTCGAGCTTGCAGGCGGCCGCATAGGCCTCGAAGTTTGCGGGATGGGCCTTGCGGAACTGCAAGGCGATGCCGCGCCCCATCACCCCCACGCAATTGACGGTGTTGACGAGGGCTTCCGCTTCGCACTTCAGGATGTCGCCATGCGTGTATTCGATCATCGTCGCCCCTCCCCCTTCAGTAATACCACTCGGGCCGCACTTCGACCAAGGGACGGTGCCCGTTCGCCGGCAACGCATTCGCCGCCGCCGCATAGGTCGCCCGCGTCAGCACCCCGATGCGCTCCACCAGATGCCAGGGAACGCTCGACTCCATCAGGAACTCCGCCTGCTTGCCCTCCTTGCACTGCTGCCATTGGCTTGCCAGCACGGCATTCCAATCGATCTCGCCCAGTTGCGCGAGGTCGCAGCGATCCTCGAAGTAGCGCCCGCCCGCGTTCGACAGGGTGAAGGCCCACCGGCGGTTATGCACATGCGCCCAATTCACCACGGCGTGCAGATCCAGTTCGAAATGCACGATCGGCCCCTGGCCGCCGCGATAAGCGAGTTCGGCATGGTTTGCCCTGTGAATGAGGAAGAGCATCACCGAGCGCGGACAGAAATAGAAGGGCACGCAATCGCCGACGTACAAGTCCGGACGGCTGGCGAGGCGCAACTCGTTCAGCCGGCGCTGCTTGATGCTGTTCATGCCGATAGTGGTGCCGGCTGGCGCGCGGCGCACGACCTCGCGGTCACACCACAGGCACTGGTCCGCCACGATAGCCGGCAGGCGGTCCACATGCGCGATGTGATAGAGCTTCGGCCGCGCCGGCACGGTCACGCTTCGAACTCCTCGGGCGCGGTGTCGGAATCGTCGGCCAAGAACTCTTCTTCCGTGTCGGCAGCCGTGTCGTCGAGCGGTTCGGGTTCGTCGCCTTCGTCAGGCAGGCGCGCCGCCGCCCCGCGCACGTCGAGCTTGCCCGTGACCACGTCGGTGATCAGGCGGGAGCGGTATTCCTGCAGCACCTCGATCACGCGGCGGACGCGTTGCTCTGACGCCTGAATTCCAAGAACTTCGTGCCGCACGGAGTCGCAAATTGCCGTCTGTTCATCGACTGGAGGAATGGCCAGGCGCCAGTTGGCGACGATCTCGCAGTTAAGCGCTTCCTGGTTTCCTCCACGCCCGAACTCTCGCAGAGTTTCGTAGAAGGCGGTCAAGAAGTGATGCAAATGGGCACCGCTGACTCCAGCGCACGGGACAATCGCCGCCAAGTTCTGGTTGATGCACGTGTCAATGCCCAAGAGTGCGGACTTGCCACGTGTCTTCCCCTGGCCCACAAGCCCAATGACGACCGCCCCCTTCGGTACGAGTGAGATCGAACACTCATGCAGCGCCCGCTCGGTCACCAACTCCGATGCACTCGTTATGAAGTAGTCATTGACCTTTCCGCTCGACAACCACGGAACCGTCCCGTTGGACCAATACTCTGCCTTCATGCGACTCGGCGTGGTGCCGTTGAACACGCGCGCAATCCGTCCAAGCCGCTGAACCTCCCAATGCTCCGGCACATCCCCCAGCCACTCCACACCGGAGGGCTTGAGGCGGACCTTGGGGTCGAGGCCGCGGGTGACGGCGCGGTGGATGATGGCCTGCTTCTGCTCCTCCAGCAGCTTGATCAGCTTCTGCTTGGCGCGGATGTACCGCCGAATCCGCCGGTCCGCGTGGTCGAGGAAGCGGACGATGGCGGCTTGTTCGTCTCGGGGCGGCACCAACACCGGCATGCGCTTGATGTCGCTGAAATCAAGATTCTGTCTCAGCCCGGAGCCAAACCCATAAATAATCTTCAGAAGGTCGTAGGCGTTGAGATACTGATAGCCGAACTCATTGAGCACGATCGGCTTTGTCTCCAGGCACATGTATGCGGCAGTGATGATGCCGTGATCGTGCGCATGCCCAATCCGCAGACTCGTTCGGTCGTTCTGCAGATCCGTAGTACGAACGATAATGTTGCCCGGCTCGACGATCTGGTAAGTCTCGAATGATTCGGGCACCAGGCCCCGTAATTTTTCGGGTGCTTTAACAATGATCCGGCCGTAGCTCAGCGAGAGGACGGACGATTCAATCAAGCCGGCATTCTTGACTTGGCGTGGCCTGTACACCGCCAATGCGGGTACGACCTGCCAGTGCTTCGGAACCTGCCCCAACCAAGGCACGCCGGAATTCTTCATCGCCGGATAGGGCTTGAGGCCGTCGATCATGTCGCCGCGGTCTCCGTGAGGCGATCGGGGTTCCAGATGTGCTCGGCCAGCCTGAGGTAGAGCTGGCTACGGTCTTCCATTTCGGTAGCGTGGAAGGCGGTCATCGGCTTGAACGGCAGGCCAGTTTCGTCGATGAAGCGTAGGAAGCCCGGATTGTTCTCATAGCAGTTCGGATGCAGCGAGCGGGCGAGGAGATTCTGGCCGAAGTAGTGCGGGAGTTTGTCCTCGTAGGGCAGGTCACCGTAGCTCGCGTTGAAGCTCTTGGGCAGCAGGAGCAGGCCGCCGATGCGGTTGCGTGCGGCGGCAAAGTCGCTCGGGTGGGCGAACTCGTCCTTTTGCCGCTCCGGATGATTGGCCCAGACATGCTCGATCTCATAGCGTTTCTTGCCCTGGGCCATGTACTCGGCGTAGCGGGAGGCGAGGCCGGAGCGGGTCTCCACGTAGTCCGTCATGCGCGCGAGCAGGCGGTGAATCACCCGCCCATTCATTCCGTGCAATGCGAAGCGATCATTCCTGGCGAACGTCTCCTCATCATCGGCTAGGCGTTGGCCGAGGACAGCGGCGGTGTCGGCGGCGGATTTTCCGCGAATGTCGCGGATGACGGTGAACATGGCGTACTGCATCGTCGAGTAGTCGATGCTGCGCCAGTTCCACAGGCGGCGGGTGATGAGGATGTCGAGGAAGGTGCTGACGATGCGGAGCTTTTGGAGAATTTCGGCTTCCGAATCGTCCGGTAGCAGGGGCGCGAGCAGCACCGGGTATTGGAGGGTGAACTTGTGCTGGGCGTTGAAGTGGATCGCTTCCAGCCCGGCTACGAGCTCCGCGCCGGCCGTTCGCGCGCGCAGATACTGGCCGGTATAGAACTTGAAGTCGCGCTGGATGAATCTGGCGAAGTCGGCGGACTTGGCAAGGCCGAGCAAGCCTTCCCGATCGCGAATCCAGCGATGGAATTCCGTGCCGATGAGATCGAAGTCCTCGGGCCGGGCGTCGCGCTTGCGTTCGCGGATCTTGCGGGCATGCTGGCTGCGCAGCCAGGCCTTGATGGCGTCGGCGTCCTCTTCCTTGCCCAGGGCCTGGCATTCGGCCACGCGCTCGCGCCACAGCTTGCTGGCAAGGTTTCGGGCGTCGGCGTCCGTGATGTTGGCGAGTAGGTAGCCCTTGAGCATGTCCGTGGGCGTCAGCGACAGTCCGCGGTCGTTCATCGTCTCGAAGATGGTGTAGGCGTCCTCGTCCGAGTAGGCGGTGATTTCGACGAGGTGGACGTTCTCGATCAGCCAGTCGGCGAAGTAAGGCAGGGCCGCGCCCTTGGCCTCGTCCGGGAATTGCTCCTCGATGTCCTCGAAACGCGCCAGTATGTTGCCGACCGATTCCGGCTGGTCGTTGGTGTCGAAGGCCTGACCGGTGTAGAGCGCTTCCATGCACGGCGTGCGGTCGGGCACGTCGAGGTTGAAGGAGCGTTTGCCGTACTTTTGCGAAAAGACGAGGTCGGCGAGCTGTTTCTTTTCCTCGTCGTCGCTGAGTTCCCGGTGAAGGTAGATGAGCAGAAGGGTGAGCGAGGTCAGGCGCTGCTGACCGTCGATGATGAACTTCTGCCCGTCGCGGTCGCTGATGACGATGGAGCCGAGAAAGTAGTGTCCGTAGTGCTCCACGGCTCCACGCTCGTCGCCTGCTTCATGGCTTTCAAGAAACTTGGCTGTGAGGTCCTCCACCAGTTCCGTCATCTGCTTGGGTTGCCAGCGATACTCGCGCTGGTAATAGTCGATCGAGTACTTGGCGCCACCCAGCAGCTCGCGGATCGTCTTGGCCTTGCCGAGGATCTCCTTCATTGCTCGGTACTCCCGACGATCTCGCCCAGCAACCCCTCGGTCTCCTTCTCGAGCGCGAGGATGTCGGCCCGAATCTCCTCCAGCGTGCGCAGCGGCTGCGGCTTGTAGAAGTAGCGGGTGAAGCTGATCTCGTAGCCGGTCTTAACGCTGTCCGGCACATACCAGGCATCGGCGGCGTGGGGCAGCACCTCGCGCCGGAGGAAGGCCTCGATGCCGCCGTCTTCGAGCAGCTGCACCTGTTCGGTGTCGCGCAAATCAGGGTCCGGTTCGTACTCGACCACCGCCGGCTTTCCCGAAATCGTCACTTCGAACAGGCCGCGCAGCGGGTCGGCATGGGTGCCCTTCTTGTGGATCTTGCGGATCACCGGCGGCGCATCGTCGGCGCGCTCGGCGGTTTCCTTCAGCGCCTTGATCTCCTTCGGCGTGTAGGCGCGTGCGGGGTCGATGCCCTTGAGCCGCAGCGGGCGCTCGACAGTCAGTTTCCAGTAGCCGAAGGCGGCGTTCGGGAAGATCTTCGACTGCTCGGTCTGCTCAAACTTCAGGAAGGCTTCGCAGATTCGCACGATGTCCTCGTCCGACAGCTCGCAGTTCTTCTTGCCCAGGTTCTTGCGGAGCGGCCTGTACCACTGCGTGGCGTCGATGAGCTGCACGTGGCCGCGGCGGTGCGCCGGCTTGCGGTTGCTGAGCACCCAGACGTAGGTGGCGATGCCGGTGTTGTA
>JAGRFZ010000127.1:0-21414 GCA_020445785.1 Rhodocyclaceae bacterium | reverse complement strand
CGGCGGATGTTGCTCTCGCCCTGGCCGGCGTCGCCGGTGAACAGCGACGAACCGTTATGCACTTCGGCGATGCGGCTGCCGAGGCGGGTCGTCTGCTTCATCTTGCTCAGCATGTTGGCCAGGAACAGCATCTGGCCGTCGCTGGAGCGGGTGATGAGCGAGTATTCGGGGTCGCCGGCGTGCTCGATGAGGAAGCGCGGATCCTTGACCCCGCCCTTGCCGCCCATGCGCTCCAAGTCGCTCTTCCAGCTCTTGCCGTAGGGCGGGTTGGAGAGCATGAAGTCGAACTCGCGCGACGGGAAGGCGTCGTTGGCGAGCGTGGAATGCTCGGGGCCGCCGACGATGTTGTCCGCGGCGTCGCCTTCGCCCTTAAGCAACAGGTCGGCCTTGCAGATGGCATAAGTCTCGGCGTTGATCTCCTGGCCGTAGAGATGGGTGGCGACCTGCTTGCCGTGCTGGCCGGCAAGCGCCTTGAGGGTCTCTTCGGCCACGGTGAGCATGCCACCGGTGCCGAGCGCGCCGTCGTAGAGCAGGTAGGTGCCCGATTCGATCTCGTCGGCGATGGGCAGGAAGATCAGCTTCGCCATCAGCTTGACGGCGTCGCGCGGCGTCCAGTGTTCGCCCGCCTCTTCGTTGTTTTCCTCGTTGAAGCGGCGGACCAGCTCCTCGAACACCGTGCCCATACCGTGGTTGTCAAGGCCGGCTTGCTTGACTGAGCCGTCGGCGATGCGTACCGGATTCGGGCTCAGATTGATGTCGGGGGAAAGAAACTTCTCGATCAGGGTGCCGAGCGCGTCGGCCTTCGACAAGCGCGGAATCTGGTTGCGAAACTCGAAGTTCTCCAGGATGTCCTGAACGTTCGGCGAGAAGCCGTCAAGGTAGGCCTCGAAGTCGGCGCGCAGTTGCTGTTGACTGGCGCGCGCCTTGAGATCGCGCAGCGTGAACCCGGAGGTGTTGTGAAAGGCCTGGCCGGCGGCCTGGCGAAGCGCCTGATCCTGATTCGTGATCCCGGCCTTGTCGAGCGAGCCCTTCATGTCGAGGACGGCCTGCTTCGTAGGCTCGAGCAGGGCGTCGAGGCGCCGGAGCACGGTCATCGGCAGGATCACATCGCGGTACTTGCCGCGCACGTACAAGTCGCGAAGCACGTCGTCAGCGATACTCCAGATGAAGTTCGCGATCCAGTTCAGTTGGCCTTGTTCCATTGCACTCCCGATTTGTCGTTCTCTTCGCGGCGTGCCGTCGCAGGGAAAGCAATTGGCCTCGACGCCCTCCAACATCCGCTTGCCGGTGGCGAATGTTATCAGCGTGAATGATACAAGCCGGTATTAGCCGACCTGTTGTCCGTGAGCAGCCTTCCCGCGCGACAGCGCCGCCTCGAAAACCACCATCCCTGCTCCGGCCAGCTGAGCGGCAAGTACGCGAAGCATTGCCGCCCGAGCTTTGGTTCCACGCCAGGTACGGCTCCGGCCAAGTCGTTCGCGTAGGCGATCAGGCAGGTTTTTGGGTGCAACGGACGTTCCGGTGGCGGCTTCCCGGAAGGATCGAACGGCAGCAAATGGCCGGGTCCGTGCAATGCGGGTTCGAGGTTCGTCGCCGTAAACCTGCCGTTCAAGGGGATTGGGGCCGGTCCCGACTCTTGAATTCGAAATGTAACCACGACCGACAGCAAGTGGCCGTCTGCCGACCCATGCCGGCAAGCGCTTCCGTCGATGCTGCACTGCGGTTTGCGCTCGCGATGCGGGCACTTCAGCCGGCGCAGTTCCGACCTGACCTGTGGTAGGCGCCGGTGCCGCGCTGCAGGATGCGATCCTTCGCCCGAACCCCGCCCGGTTGCAGCGAAGACCGGTTGCGGATGCGCGCATAGAGGGGCCCGAAGTCGGTACGTTCCAGGGCGAGCAGGTCTTCGAAGCGGTCGAGCACGAAATAGGTTTCCTGAAAATCGTCGATCCGGTAGTCGGTGCGCATCACCCGTTCGAGGTCGAAGGCGACATGGTTGGGTGATGGATCGTCGAGGCAGAACAGCGTCTCGGTATAGGACGAGGCGATGCCGGCGCCGTAGATGCGCAGTCCGTCGCGCTGCTGCACCAGGCCGAACTCCACCGTGTACCAATACACGCGGGCGAGGTGGGGCAGTACGCCGAGCGATTGGGCGCGCAGGCCACCGAGGCCGTAGGCCTGGAGGTAATCGGCGATCGGCGGGTGCATCAGCATCGGCACGTGGCCGAAAATGTCGTGGAAAACGTCCGGTTCCTCGATGTAGTCGAGCTGGTCGGCGCGACGGATGAAATTCCCGGCCGGGAAGCGGCGGTTGGCGAGGTGTTCGAAGAAAACTTCGTCCGGCACCAGCCCCGGCACTGCGACCACCTGCCATCCAGTCGCGCGCATCATGACCTCGGACAGGCGGCGGAAATCCGGGATCTGTTCGGCGCCGATCGGCAGCCGAGCCATGCCGTCGATGAAGGCATCGCAGGCGCGGCCGGGCAGCAGGCGGCACTGACGCTCGAACAGGGTCCGCCAGAGGGCGTGGTGCTCGGCACCGTAGCCTGCCCAGCCCTGGTCGATGGTCCAGTCGGCGCTGGGCGGCCGGAGGGGTGCAGCGGCGGCGGCACCGTGTTTTTCGGTAGGGGCAGCGCGCGTCCTCGGCGCGCGGTGCGCGGTCTCGTGGTTTTCGCCGATGGTGGGGCTCACGAGCCGAATTCCTTTTCGTGCAGGAAAGCCGCGTGCTTCGGCGCTCGGCGGGTGCGCGACCATTCGTCGAGCATCGGCCATTTGACCGCATCGAGGCGCTTCAGGATGGCGGCCTCCTGCGGGTCGGGGCAGGCCAGTTCGATGCGGTGGCCGTTGGGGTCGAAGAAGTAGATCGAATGGAAGGCGCCGTGGTCGACGACCCCGAGTACGTCGACACCGTTGGCTTCGAGGTGGGCGCGGAAGGCGAGCAGGGTGTCGCGGTCCGGCACGCGGAAGGCGATGTGCTGCACCCATTCCGGCGTGTTCGGATCGCGCCCCATCTCGGGCTGGGTCGGCAGTTCGAAGAAGGCCAGTATGTTGCCCTGGCCGGCGTCGAGGAAAACGTGCATATAGGGGTCCGGCGCCTTGGTGGAAGGCACCTGATCCTCGGCGATCGCCAGCACGAAATCCATGTTCAGCATCTTCTGGTACCACTGCACGGTCTCGCGGGCGTCCCGGCAGCGGTAGGCGACGTGGTGGATGCGCTCGACCTTCATCTCAATGCGCCTCGGTGCTCAGCACGCCGCGGCGGATCTGGTCCCGCTCGAGCGATTCGAACAAGGCCTTGAAGTTGCCCTCGCCGAAGCCCTCGTCCCCCTGACGCTGGATGAACTCGAAGAACACCGGCCCGAGCAGGCATTGCGAGAAGATCTGCAGCAGCAGCCGCGGCCTGCCGCTGCCGGTGCTGCCATCGAGCAGGATGCCGCGCCGCTGCAACGCGCCGGTAGCCTGGCCGTGGCCGGGCAGGCGTTCGTCCAGCATCTCGTAGTAGGTCGTGGGCGGCGCGCTCATCAGCGGCACGCCGGCCGCGCGCAGACGGTCGACGGTGGCGAGCAGGTCGTCGGTGAGGAGAGCCACGTGCTGGATGCCTTCGCCACCGAACTGCATCAGGAACTCCTCGATCTGTCCGCTGCGGTTCGAGGCCTCCTCGTTGAGCGGAATGCGGATCATGCCGTCGGGTGCGGTCATGGCCTTCGAGCTCAGGCCCGTGTACTCGCCCTTGATGTCGAAGAAGCGGATTTCCCGGAAGCCGAACAGGCGCTCGTAAAAGGCCGCCCAATGGGCCATTCGCCCGCGATAGACATTGTGGGTGAGGTGGTCGATCAGGCGCAGCCCGTGGCCGGAAGGATGACGGTCGGCGCCGTCGATGAAGCGGAAGTCGATGTCGTAGATCGAGTCGCCGTCACCGAAACGGTCGATCAGGTATAAGGGTGCGCCGCCGATGCCCTTGATCGCCGGCAGGCGCAGCTCCATCGGCCCGGTCGGGATCTCGATCGGCTGGGCGCCGAGCGCCAGCGCGCGCTGGTAGGCATGGTGGGAATCCCGCACGCGGAAGGCCATGCCGCAGGCGGACGGGCCGTGCTCCGCCGCGAAATAGCCGGCGGCACTCTTCGGCTCGCGGTTGATAACGAAGTTGATCTCGCCCTGGCGGTAGAGCGTGACGTCCTTCGAGCGATGCTCGGCAACGCGGGCGAAACCCATTTGCTCGAAAAGCGGTTCGAGTACCTGGCGGGCAGGGGACGCGAATTCGACGAATTCGAAGCCCATCAGCCCCATCGGATTGTCGGACAGATCGGTCATCGTGCCCTCCCTCTTGCGATGCGACCCTGCCGGCGAGCGACGAATGTCCGCCTTCGCCGGCCTGTGTACCGTGAGGCTGTCGGGCGGACAGGTTTGTTCCTGGCGGCGCCCGCATCGTATGCGCGGCGTGCATCGTCGTCTCAGCGCGCGAAAAGCTTGTCGGCGCGCAATGCGAGCTGTTCCAAGATTCTGGCAAGCTGCTCATTTTTGCAGCAATGTCTGTGACAGCAGTGCGTCGCAATGCAGCAATCCAACCCATGCAGATCGTCTGTTTTTCGATCGAAATGCCGTAATTACTAATAACTAAGGGATTTTGAGCTTCATTTGTCGATCCCTGGAGCATGCTGCGTTGCAGTATTCGTCGCGAAGAGAGCGGCCTATCGGGTCGTCGAGGCTTCGCCGGCACGCTTGGCTCGGTTGCGAGCCGCGGCAGTCGGGACCCGTTCTTGCGCAATCTGGGCATGGTCCGGCGCAGTGTTTCCGAGAATCTCCTGCGACTCGACGACCGGGCCATGCGCGTACGCCGAAGGTCCGGCCGCCGGGGCGCGCCACGCGGGACCAGACCGATCAACGAATGGCAGCGACGACGCAAAGAGGCGATGAGCAAACGGGACCTTCCGCTTGAATCCGACGACGACGAACTGGCCGGCGCAGACGCGTCCGCGCCGGCGGGCGTCGCTTCGCCGGAGGATGCGGGCGGAACGGCGACGCCGCTGCTGGAAGCGTCGTGGCGGCGCAGCCGACAACATGGGCTCGAACACGACGTCGAGACCGCGGCTGTGGACGCCTGTGGCGCGGATGCGCTGGCACAGCTGGTGGCGCGCAATGCCTACCTCCTGACCCATGCGCGTGGCATCGTCCATAACATGTACGAACAGATCCGGGATTCGGGCAGCGTCGTGGCCTTGGCCGACGCATCGGCCGTGTTGCTCGAGTGCTTCGGCGATTCCGCCTTCGGCATCCGGGCGCAGCGTGTCGGGCTGCGTGCCGGCGCGGACTGGTCCGAGAGCGCGCGCGGAACCAACGCGATCGGCACTGCAGCGACGACCCGTCATGCCGTCGAAGTCACCGGCCGCGAACATTTTCTCGACTGCAACACGTTACTGACTTGTGCCGCATCGCCGATTCTCGATGCCGAGGGCCGCAGCGTCGGCGTGCTGGCCATCGCCGGTGACGCCGACAGCCGCCAGCAGCACTCGCCGACGCTGGTGGGCATGGCCACCCAGTTGATCGAGAAGCGACTGTTCGAAGCCGATTTCGTCGACCATTACCTGCTGGCCTTCCATCCTGTAATGGCCTTCGTCGGCACGCTGCAGGAAGGCTTGCTCGCGCTGGCGCCCGATGGCCGCTTGCTGGCGGCAAACCGCAGGGCGATCGAACTGCTGGCGATCGACGCCGGGCTGATCGGGCAGCTCGACTTCGGCCTGCTGTTCGCAGTGGGCTTCGACACCTTCTGCGAACGCGCCCTTCCGGATCCGACCACCGTGCGCCCGCTGGATGGCCGGCACGGTGCTCGCCATTTCGCGCGTCTGACGGCACCGCGTGGCTCCGCGGCGTCGACCGCCGATATCCCGCGGTCGGCAGTGCCGCGCAGGCGCATCGGGCGGTCGCGCAGCGATGGATCGAACGCGAATCCGCCGACCCTGGCCGACTACGTCCATGCGGATCCGTCCCTGCTGGCGATCGCCGGACGTGCCCGGCGCATCGTCGACAAGGACATTCCACTGCTGATCCTCGGCGAGTCCGGTGTCGGCAAGGAGCACTTCGCGCGCGCCTATCATGCCAGCGGAGGCCGCCGCGACAAGGCTTTCGTCGCGCTCAACTGCGCGGCGATGCCGGAGGGCCTGATCGAGTCGGAGCTGTTCGGCTACGTCGGCGGCGCCTTCACCGGCGCCCGCAAGGAGGGCCGTCGAGGGCGGATTCAGCAGGCCTGCGGCGGCACCTTGTTCCTCGACGAGATCGGCGACATGCCTCTCGGCCTGCAGGCCCGCCTGCTGCGCGTGTTGCAGGAGCGCATGGTCACGCCGCTGGGCGCGTCGCGTTCGGTAGAGGTGGACATTTCCCTCGTGTGCGCCACCCACCACGATCTGCTGGACGCGGTGCGCTCGGGGCGCTTCCGACAAGACCTGTATTTCCGCATCAATGGCCTCACCGTGACCCTGCCACCCCTGCGCGCGCGCCGCGACCTGCGCGAACTGGTGCGCGCGATCATCGCGGCCGAAGGCGAGCCCGCAGTGCGCACCCTGGTCTCGGACGAGGTATTCGCTATGTTCGGGCGCCATCACTGGCCGGGGAACATCCGTGAGTTGCAGAACGTGGTGCGCGTCGCACTTGCCTTGTGCGGCGAGGACGAGGCCACCATCACCCCGCAGCATCTGCCCGAGGACTTTCTCGCTGCAGCGACGAACCCTGCCGCGCCGGGGCTGGCCGGACCGGCCACGCCGCATGTCCCGGGCGTTGCTGCAGCCCGGCAGCCCACCGCCGCTGGCGAAGGCGAAGAGCGGGAATCGCTCGCGGCGATCGAGCGGCAGGCCATCGCACGATTGCTGGACGAATGCGGCGGCAATCTCTCCGCCGCCGCCCGCCGCCTCGGCATCAGTCGCAATACCCTCTACCGCAAGCTGGGGCGCGCCCGGCGCCCGCGCTGATCGCCGCATCGCGCCTGTCGGCATGGCATCTTGCGTGGGGGCGTCGCCGCCTAAACGCGGTGAGCCGCGGCGGAACCCTTGCGCAGCAGGTCGATGCCGAACACCGGCTCGAAGGGCGGTACGCGACACTCGACGATGTCGTCGGGCGCCACCTGCAAGGCCACGCCGACGATGTCGGCATGCACGGGTAGACGCGCGACGCAGCGGTCGGCGAGCACAGCCACATGGATGCACGCCGGCTCCCGGTGCTGCAGGTGTTCGACCGCGGTGAGCAGGGAATGGCCCGTGTACAACACGTCGTCCACCAGCACCACGGAGTGGCCGCGCAAATCGATGCGGGCCTGCTGCGGGTCCTCGGTGAGTCGAGTCTGCGGGAACAACAGGCTGAGATCGTCGGCATAGCGCTTGATGTCGAGATCGATGCGCAGCGGCGGCGGCAGGCCGTGCGTACTGCTCAGGTGGGTGCAGAGACGATCGGCCAGGGGCGCGCCGCGGCGGCGGATGCCGATCACGGCGACGTGATCGACGCCGGAGATCGAGGCCGCCGCGCGGCGCGCCATGGCGGCGATGACGGCTTCGAGTTCCTCGCTGTCGTAAAGCGTTACGCGCGATTGGGTTTCGCTGGTCATGCGCCTTTCCCTCCTACCCCCCGGCCTCGGCGCCAGGGATTCGACCGATGCTACCTCGGGGCGGGGCGCGGCAGCATGCAGCCCACGGCAAGTTTCTGCGGATCGCCTCGGGGCGCGCCCATGCGACCATCGAGCGTCGCACGATCGGTCCGCCGGCGCCGAGCATTTCGACGCCTCGCGGAACGCGCCGGACCGGCGCTCACCCGCGGCCTGCCCGATGCAGAAGAAAATCGACCGGCTCGGCGGCTAGGCGTAGCCGCGGATCGCCTCGACCAGCGCTTCGGCCGCCTTGCACTCCGCGCTCTTGTCATCGCGCACGAGCTGGTCGTGGAGTACGAACTCGAGCTGGTCGCAAACCGAAGCCCAGTACGAGTGCGACGATACGCGCAGCCACAGGTCTTGGTAGTCGGAGAGCAGGTCTTTGAGGGCCGCGTGCAGCCGTCCCGCCGCCAGCGCCTCGTAGCAGCGCAACTCGAGCTGGCCCGCCAGGCTCCAGAAGTCCGGATCGTCACGCTCCTTGGCGTCCAGAGCCTGGCGAACCGCGGCGATCTGGGCCGGGTCGTCCGGAAGCCGATAGCCCTGGGGCGCCGCGAGCGCCAGGTCGGCGGCAATGCGATTGAGCGCCGGGTAGAACACGTCCGCGGCGTCGCCACCCACGGCCTCGGCTTCCGCGTAATGGTTGCGCATCTTGGTGATCGCATCGGTGATCTGCTCCGTCGTTCCGCCAGCCGCCCGCAGAATCATTGCACGGCGCTTGAAGGCCGAACCGATCAGGCTCAGTCGCTCCATCGTGCGTTGGATCGCCTGGAGATTCATGAGCTTGGCCACCGCGTCGTCGATATCCTCCTGGGCCGCAGCGACGACTGCAGTCAGTTCCTCGCCGACCGCAGCCGTCGTTGTCGTCGCGGCCTCCTTGCCGTCCGCTGCCTTTTGCGCGCGACACGCGCCGACAGCCGTCTGTACGCGCTTCCAAGCCCGACGCACCAGCAGGTTGCAGAGTTGCTCGTTGGCCTTGAGGGTGGCGCCACCGTCGTTGGCGGCAATGGCCTTGCCAAAGGACGCGATCGCTTCGTCGCGGTCGCCCGCCGCCGCCCAGGCGTGGCCGAAGGCCTCGGCCACGCGGCCGGAGCCGTCGAGCAGCTTCGCGTGGTTCTGGGCGAGATAGCGGATGCGGATCTGCTGGGCGCGCAGATCGGCGCCCGGAATGCCGCAATCCACGACCACCGCGTCCAGCGCAAGCACCAGGTCCTCGGCCGAACCGATCCCGCCGAACTCGTCCCGCGGCGCCACGCGAGGACGACTGCCGCCCGCTTCGGGCCGTCGGAACACCCATTCCGGATCGCCATAGCATTGGTAGGCGGCCCACGTGTTGCCGCCACAGGCCCTGGTCGCTTCGCGCGCCACGGCCACGGCATCCATGAAGCGGTTGCCGCGCAGCAGCGCTTGGTAGAAGGTGACCGAGAAGCATTCGGCAGCGCTGTCGTCCACCGCCCAGCCGGCGGCCACCACGCAGCGAACGCCGATGCGGATGAGCTCGGCCGCGACGCCGCTGGCAAAGGCCGCCGGGTTGGGCAGTGCGCCGCGCTGTTGCTGCAGCTTCTTCTCGCTGCCGAGCTTCGCGAGGTGGCAGCAATTGACGAAGACCAGTTCCGGCACCACCCGCAACGCGCGAATCTCGGCCGGGCCCAGATAGCTGTCGCCCGACAGCACGACCCCGCGCGGATTGGGCGCCCAGTTATCGTCGCACGGACATGGGTCCCGCGCGCGATCGGCCGACTCGGGCGGCTCGCCGTGGCCGGCGATGTGCACGATGCGCCAGCTACGGCCGGAATCCATCAGGGTGTTGATCAGGTCGTGGGCATCGAAGCCCTCGTCGTTCTCGTCTTCGCTGCAGATGCGCTCGACCACGGAACCCACGGCCAGCGCGCCGGGGCCCTTGGTCAGCAGTTCGAAGACATGCCTCGCCTCCTGGCGGGCGCCGGGCAGGCGCGGATAGCGATCGCGATCGCACCGGGGTTCGCCGATCACCAGCACGTGCGCGTCGCGACGAGCGTCGCGAACGCTCGGCCGGAAATCCTCCATGCGCAGCTTGCGCACCATCTTGGTCCGGATCGCCCACGGGTTCTTGTCGCCGGCGTCGCCGGCAGGCGTATCGAGCAGTTCCCAGGGGATCGCGGCGGTCTCGTTGTCCAGCTCCAGCAGCATCTGGTTGGAGCCACCCATGGTCGGTTCCAGCTCCACCGGGATCAGCAACTGGAACAGGGTGCGGCCCAGTTGATCGTTGACCGCGCGGCTGTTGGCCGCTGCCTTGACCAGTTCGCCCACCAGTGCCGACTGGGTGGCCTGGGCACGTACCTCGGCCCGTGCCCGGCGGGTATGGACCGAATACTCGATCAATGCGGCCGAGGCGGGGCCGGGCCGGCGGGTGGCCCGGATGATGTCGTAGGACGCGCCACGGTAGCCGAAATTCAGTGGACGGCGGCGGGACCGATTGCCGTCCTTGATCTCGCCGTCTAGCGCGAAATGGCGCGGCGCCGTGGCCGTCAGTTCGTCCAGCGCCTGCCAGGCCTCGGTGGCCCGGTTCAGGTATTGCTCGATCAGCTGCAGGCGGCCGACCCGGGGCCAGGATCGCTCGCCATCGAAATCCTCGTTCATCCGCGCCAGGGCCTCGTCGGCGTAGCGCACGCCCCGGGCGATGAACTGCGCCGCCTGGCCGGCGGAGACGTTCGCTCCGCCGCTGCCGAGCAGGGTGGCGGCCACTTCGAAGCGCGGCGACTCGCTGCCTTCCTCCATCAGGCGCTGGGCCAGCGCCAACACCGCCAGCCGCACCGAATGGATCAACGCGGACGCGGTGAGCGCGCTTTCCTCGCCAAGGCCGACCACCACGGCCCGCTCGGGCCGTGGCGCCTGCAGCGGATTCTCGCGGTTGGCGCTGGTGTTGGCGAAGATCTGATGGGTACCCGGCTGATCCGGATATTGGCCGAGGCTGAGGGAGCGGGCCATGCTGCCGCCGATCAGGGAGTCGACGGCGTACTCGGCACCACTCAGGCTGGCGGACGAGTAGTGGCCCAGCAGCAGCGGGGCGCGCACGAATGCGAGATCGCCGTTTTCCACCCGAATCCGAAGCTTGGATTCGACTCCGCGGTAACCGATGGGCGGCGCTTCCAGATCGAGCAGGCGTAGGCGATAGGGCTGTGCCGGCGGCGTGGTCGGCACGCGCTCGCGCGAGGGCCGGCTGCGTTCGACGACGGGCGCGCCGCGCTCGTCGCTCGAGACCGCAGCCGAAACACTGGTGAGCTTACGGGTCGCGCCATGCACGAGCAGTTCGAGGTAGCCCTGGAAGGAATCGCCGTGATCCGGCAAGGAGCCGTGTTCGCAATCGACCTGCCAGGTCGGAACGCCCGGCAGCATGGCGCTTTCGCGGGTGACCCGGCCGTCGCCGACGTCACGCGCGTTCAGATAGACCAGCCCTTCGTCGCCCACCTCGTAGCCATCCGGCGTGAATTGGGCCTTGCCGATCACCAGCAGCAGGCGGCCGGCGTAGCGGGGCAGGACTTGGTCGCGCTGCTCGTCCAGGCGCTTGCGCAGGTCCTTGGCCTGGTCGAGAACCCCTTGCCTGGGTACGCCCCATTCGTACAGATTCAACTGCCGCGCATCGTGATGCCAGACGTTGTATTCCTCGACTGCGTCGCGATCGCGCTGCGCGAGTTCCCTCCAGGAGTCTTCCAGGCCGAGGGGATGCTCGCCTTCCGAGAGCCCGGTCTGGAGCTGGATGAAGCCGGGGAACTGCGCCATCGTGTTGCGTGCCGAGTGATCCTGGAACGGCGCGCCGAAGGCCACCAGCGTATTGCCGAAGCGGTCGTCGCCGGAGAGGGTCTGCATCGGCGCCCACGAGCCACCGTTGGGCGTGCCGAGCATCAGCAGCCGCCCGCCGGCCTGGGACATCATGCGCTCCCACACCTCCGGGCATTGGAGCTGCATCGTGCGGCTGACCAGGCCGCCCATCGAGTGAGCGATGATGCGCACCGGCTGGCCGCTGGCGATGCGTGCATCGAGGGCGGCATCGATTTCGGCGCCGAGACGTTCGGCTTCCTGTTCGATCGGCTTGCGCCAATCGTAGGAAAACTCGACCACCTCGTGGCTGCGGGCCAGGAATTTGATGAGGTCGTCGTAGATTCGGCCGATTGCGCCGTCCGGTGCAAAGCGGCCCGGCGGCTCATCCGGCGAGTACTCGAGCTTGTCGAGGCCGCCGAGCAAGCGGAAGCCGAGCCAGATGCGTTTGCCGTCGCGGGCGATGTGGCTGCCGAGAATGCCCGGCAGCACGAACACCGCCGGCCGTTCGGGTCGGCTGCGGCCGTCGCCGGCAACATCGCCGCGCGCGGCCCGCTCGCCGGACGAGGACTCACCCGCATACGACAGCGGCCCGATCGGCCGCCAGCCGGCTTCGGTCTGGTCGGTGAGGGCATTGACGATCGGCTCGGCCGTCTCGGGATTGGTGAAATAGCGGAAATGGCTGACGGTGCCGCGCTGGTCGAGGCGGAAGCGGGCGCCCTCGCGGCGCGGCGTGCCGCCGTACATCGAGCGCGTCTGCACCACCAGGTCGTTGTCGGTCCAGAAGAAGGCGTCGGCCACCAGGGTCTTCAGCCAACTCCCGATCGTTTCACCCGCCATGTCGCCGGCGATCACCCACAATTGGCCCGCCGCAGGCTCCTCGGCCGCGTGCAGCCATTTCACCAGTGGGCTGTCCGGCACCATCGCCGCCAGCCCCGGCATGGTCGACGGATCGGTGCGCTGGCGCGCGATCTCGCCGAGGAACTCGGTCAGCACTTGCAGAATCGTGAGCTGCGCCAACTCCATCGCCCAGCGCAGCACCGATACGTAGGCGTCGAAGCGCTTGCTGGCGAGCAGGGTGCCGCGCGCCGGGCAGGCCACGCGTACTACGCGCTCGATCACGATGTCGTTCTCGCGGAGCAGCGACACCAGGTCGGCAAGGGCCTTGCGTTGCGCCGCGAGCGCCGAGGCCATCGACCGGCGGCCGTTCGCCCCCAAGGCTTTCCGATCCACCTGGGGCAGGGCATCGACTTCGAACAGCGCCAGGTCTTCTGCCTCGAGCGACGTCAGCCCGGCCGCCCGCACCAGCACTTCGGCCACCAGACCGCCGCGCGAATGCGTGAGCAGGCTCAAGCGCGTCTTTGGCGGGCAGGCCTCTACCAGTTTCAGCGCGTTTTCGATCGGGCTCTTGCCGACCGTGGCGTGGTCGAGCGCATAGACCCGGTCCTCGAAATGGTCGAACAGCGCGGCGACCCGATCCGGGTGGTGGGTCCATAGCTTGCCGAAGGTGCCCGAGGTATTGGAAAACGTACCGTGGACCAGCACCAGCGCCCGGTGGTGGTCTGCAGTGGTTTCGATCTCGTCGCGTCGCTGATCGGCGCCGAGCGGCGTCAATTCGTCTCGCTGGAGCGCGTACACGCCTTCCTCGACCTGACCGTCGATCTTATCGACGAGCGCCTTCCCGGCCAGCTTGGCCGCCTCGGGCCGAAAGATCTGAAAAAGCTTGAGCACGACCTTGCCGAGGAAGCCGCGGCTGGCGCCGCGGGCCGAGGCGGCGGCCTGCTCGAGTCCTTGCCAGCGCAGCGCTACCGGCACCCGCAACTCCGCGGCTGCGGCATCTGCCCCGCGGCCGGGTGCTTGATCGGACTGGGCCAGCACTAGGTCGCGGGCGTTCTCCGGGTGCAGGATCAGCTGTGGGCCGCCTTCGATCTGCAGCACCACGACATCCTTGCCTACCTCCGCCTCGAGCCGTTGGCCGGCGCCGCCGTCGCGACGCTGCGCCACCCGCACCGAATCCATGACCCGGCCCTTCAGTCCCGCAACCCGAGCTTCCCCCCCGACACCCGCGCCGCGTGTCGTGCCGGGTTCATGACGGTCGCCCGGGACGATGAAGACGATCGTTTGCTGGGGCTCTCTGGGCATGCTCGATGCTCCTGGTCAGTGGCGGATGAATCGGCCCCTCGGGGACCCGTGACGCGCGGTTGGCCGCTGTGCGTACCCGCCTGCGCCGGTCGCGCCGGGACGGTACGCCAATGCCTCGATGCGTGCCCATGGCGGCCAGCTCGCGCGAGACAACATGGCCAGTGGATTGCTTCGTTCCGATGCCGGCATCTTGTTTTTGTCGTCGGCCCGCCGCGCCGGACGGCCTCCCGGCCGCGAATCCGAACGTGCGCGACGCGGCCACTACGATTATGGCTCAGCGCAGCAGCATGTCGAGTACGAGCATGCGGCCGGGCGGGCCACGTGGTGGGTCACGCTTCCTGCCGACGCAATCCGGAGATGCTGCGGCCGATGCCCTCGCCATGTCCTGTGGGGCTTGCCCCCGCCTTGACAGCACGATGCCATCCGGTTTCACTGCGCAATGAGAGCGCCAGCGGGCGCCGGGCCGGACGCGCCGGGCGCCGGACGAGGCGGGCAGGGGAGGATCGATGACGCGCCACATCCTGTTCTTCATCCACGGCATGGGCAAGCACCGGCCGGGCTGGTCGGACGCGGCCTGGAAATCGCTGCGCGACGCCTACCAGTTGTACGACGAACTGCACGAGTTCCCATTCGACCAGCATTTCGAGCGCCACGAGATCGTCTTCGACAATGTCTTCGAGTGGTATCGCGAGCGCTGGCGCGAGGACGCAGCCCAATTGAACGAGCTGATCGGCGTCAGCGACGCGGCGCCGGCGCTGATCGAACGGGTGATGTCGCTCGCCGGCTCGCTGGGTGAGGACCGCTTCTTCACCACCCATCTGCTCGACGTCGTCATGTACCGCTACCTTTCGCTGGTCGCCCAGCCGGTGCGCGTCCAGGTGGCGAAGCAGATCGCCAAGAAGATCAACCAGGCACTCAACGCAGAGCCCCAACCCTGGTCGGTGGTGTCGCACTCGCTCGGCACGAGCGTCGCCCACGACGCGCTGCACTACCTGTTCGCCGGCGGCGAGAGCGAGATCGCCGTGCTGTCGCGCGAAAACTTCGCGCCCGAAGTGGGGCTTTTCGTCGCCAACGTCAGCCGCCTCCTGGAACAACCCCACCTGCGGGTCTATCGGTCGCTGGTGCGGCCCTCCTGGCAGCGCGCCAACGGCATCTTCGATTTCTACCTCAACGCCCGCCACATCTACGACCCCTTCACCCGCATCAAGCCCTTCGACCCGGACTTCGACTGGCTCGACGAGGACACCCGCGATCTGCGCTTTGCCCGCTACCAGGAACTCAGGATCAGCGAGGTGCTGCACCCGGACGTGCACGACCTCGCCCATTACCTCGACAACCCGGGCGTCCATGTGCCGTTCTTCCGGGCACTGTTCCGCCGCAGCAGCATGATCAAACAGGCCAGCGAACGGCGCGAGACCGAGGCCCATCGCCGGCGTGCGCTGGATGCGCGCATCGATGCCGCCCGCGAGCACCTGACCCGCATCAACGACGAAATGCGCCCCGGCGTCGAGGGCGTGATCGAGACCGCCGAGCGCTTCCGCGCGCTGACCGAGCTGTGGGACGTCTCGCCATGACGGCCGCCATCGAGATACTCGCCACGGTCGTGCTGCTGCTGGTCGCCAGCGCCGGTCATGCCGCCGAAATCTGCGACGACACCCGCGCCGCCGGCACGAACTACGATGCGCTCTTGCGCCTCATCGACCATGACTGCCTCGGCGGCGAGCACGACGAAGACGCCGACGTCCAGGCGATCCGCGCCTCGCTCGGCGCGCTCGAGGACGTCGAGGTGGACGCGGGCTTTCGACTGGCCCATGTGCGGGCGGTGGTGATCCACCAGCACGACGTGCTGAGCCGGCGGGCCGCCGACCCAGCCCTGCCGGCCGGCACACCGCACCCCCTGAGCGAATTCGCTGCCGAAATGGCACGGGCGCGCGAAGAGCTCGAGACCACCGGCCGATCCCGCCGGCTGAGCAAAGCGCACTGGCAGATCGAACCCGAAGAGGGACGCATCGGCGACCTCTACCGCCTGTGTCCGGACCTGCTCGGTACTGCCTGCCGCGAACCGAAAACCCCGATCGAGCCGGCACGATTCGGCATTGCCGAAGACGCCCTGCGCCACGCGCACCTGATGCGCTGGGTGAGCCGCTACGCCGCCCAGGCCGAGCTCGACCGCTTCGAGCGGGGCATCTCGACCCTGCACGAGATGTGGCGCCAGTACGCCGTCGAGGCCCGTTCACAGACGCCGATCGAACTGGCGATCAACAGCTGGCGCTTCGACGAGAGTCGCAAGCTGCAGGGCTTCGTCCGCCCGCCGGACCGCCAGATCATCGCGCTGCATCCCTCCGTAGCGATGGAATACGTGGACGGGGCCGACGAAGGCAGCCGCTTCGAGCCGGCGCTGATGGTGGAATGGATCGGCATCAACCGCTGGCGCTGGCGCGGCGGCGCCTCACCGCGGATGGCACATCCGGTCGGGGTCTCCCTGGTCAGCACCTACTCCGACCGCGCCGGCACCCGCGACGTCGGTCATGGCGTGGTGCTGCACTACAAGCATGTGTATTCGCTCGGGGTGACGCGGCATGGCGGGGATACTGGCGTTTTCGTCAGCGTGGATCTGCAAAAGCTGTTGATGGACAAGAAGGAAACGCTGGAGGAGGTGCGCAGGCGGTTCCGGGTGACGCAGTAAGAAGCAGGGAAGGCATTCTCGTCACACCGTGCGCGAATCCTTGGCATGTTTGCCGAAAGCGGAGTTGCCGACCGCGCCAACGCAATTCGCGCATGGGCATTCGCCGGCAGTACATGTACTTCTGCGAAAGGCACCGAAAATTCGCATTGATTCCGCCGGTGCTGGCCTAGGCGAATTATGCTAATGTGCTGGCATTGGAAATGCGGGCATTCAGGCCACGGTACGTTCTCGTGCCGAGCCGCAGCCGCGAAGCGCTACGAGAACTCGCAGCATCTCGATCGAATTCCCCCGGATTCAGCTTGTGTCGACGCAAATTGGACTTGGAGCCCCTTTCGAGCATCTGGTCGGTGATCGACACGCGATCCGCCTGTTCGGATTGAGAAACCTTCCGATCTGCCGTTGCCGAATGCTTCGATCGCGTGAACCGGGAAATCTCGGGCGAAGGGAACCGGAGCGCCTCAGACGGTCGGCGCGCCACTCGCCAGTACGGTGACGACACTCGCGGCCGGCCCCATTTTTCTGCTGAACCCGCCGATCAATTTTGGAATCATCATGTCAAGAAACTTGCGCAATTCCTTCGTCTTGGTGCTGACGCTCGCTCTTTCGAGCTGGAATGCCCTTGCTTTTCAGCCAGCGAACGGGATCTGGGAAATCAGTGCCGAGAATCCGAACCAACCCGGTCGGGGCATGCAGATCGAAGTGCAGAACAACGTTCTCATTCTTTCGGTGTATGGGTATACCGCCGGCGGAGGCGCGACATTCTATCTCGCGGCAGGTCCGATGAACGGGAGTTCGTTCAGCGCCTCGTTGGATCAGTATGCGGATGGGACGGTTGTCGGCGGTGCCTATCGGCCAGCGCGCTTCATTGGAAGTGCGGGCACCGTCACGATCCAGTTTTCGAGCGGAGTATCGGGCTCCATCCAATTTCCCGGGGAGCCCGCAAAAGCAATAAGCAAGAGCCTCATTGCGTTTCCCGATGCCCCGACCGGGTTGCTCGGCACATGGCATTTCATGTACCAAACGCTGCTGGGCACGACGTTTTCCAGTACGCAAAATCTGTCGGAAGTAGCCGGCGCCACATCCACTGGATCCGGCGTCGTATTCGATCCCGCCGATGCATTTGCCTGCGAGAAGCAGATCTCCGGCATTCTCGACGGGATGGTGATTTGCACTGCCGGCACGGGGGACTTCGACGATGCTTACCTGTTGCAGCTCGTCGGCGACAAGGCGGAAGGAACCGGAGGCTGGGGTTCCGGCATATCTTCGCCCGCCCTTTCCGGCTACCTCGCGAATGCGTGGCGATTGGCGAGAAGTTCCGGCGTCCTGATCGGGTTCTCGGAGGTGCCGCAGGATGAGCCGGTTACTCGGACCTCGATGGATGCCTTGCCGCTCGGTCCGACGTCGGTCCTCCGCAAGCTGGACGACGAGATGTTGCGCCGGGCCGATCCGAAGCGCGCTGCCGCCACGAGTGGCGGACTCGCCAGGGCGTCGGAACAGCGCGTTTCGGACCGCTTGTCGACGTGGCAGGCGGAGGTTGCCGACTTGCTCGCGCGGGGGGCGCGCACTGCGCCACCGGCGTCGAACTGAAGTGGCGGCATGGGGCCTGGAGCCATGCCCCATCCCTGAGCGCCCAGGGTAGTCCTCACGCGCTCGATCGCCCGTCGCTCGGCCTCATCATTCGATCTTCTTACGCCAGCGGAAGATCTCGTAGGCCGGGCCATACACCCGGCACACTTCCTCGAGCGTCTTCTCCGCCACGGCGTTGCCCTTGCCGTTCTTCGTGCTCACCTTGGTCGTCTTGGGGTCGACCTTGCCGGTCTGGAACTGGGGGCTGACGACCCGGGCGGTATGGCAGGTGACGAATGCATGAAATCCCGTCGAGACCGCAGCCGACGACGGCGAAAACCACTCGCCGGTGCGCGGCGGGCCGGTCCATGCCAGCACGTCCTCGACCCGCATGTCGTCGGCCGAGCGTTTGATGTACTCGTCCTGCAGCACGGTGTCGATGTCCTTGCCGGAGAACACCGAGTATTTGTAGAGCAGATAGGTCCTGAGGGTGTGCCCGTGGCAGAAGTACTTGCCGACCTCCGAGCCGTCGTCGGGCCCGACCCAGACATTCACCAGATTGTTGGCGCTGGTCGGGGCCTTGGCGTTGTAGCCGCCGCCCGGTGCGGGCGTCTTTGCGCCCTGGATGGGTCCCATGGTGGTGCTCCTATGTGTGGGGATGGGATGCGGCCCGGGGCGCACTGCCACCTGTTCTCCGTTCCGCATGGCTGCGACGATCGCGCCGCAAGGGCGTGGTCGCCTTCGATTTCGGGCGTCGGTCAGCCTTCGCGAGACTTCTCCAGCACCGCCGTTGCCTGCCGGATGATCTCCGACAGCGCCTGGCGTTGCTTGTCCACCGAGCCCGCCCGCGCCTCGGTGTCCTTGCTCGCCTGCGCCGCCAGCTTCTCAAGTCCCGGATCGGCTGTCACCAACCGGGCCAGCTCGGCGTTGCCGAGCGTCGCTTGCTGCTGCTTCAGGCGCTGCAGTTCTGCGTCGAAACGCGATTCGATCACTTTCTGGAACGCGCCCAGCGCGTCGAGCACCTGGCCGGCGAGGCCCGAGTCGGTGGCTTCGATGGCCGGCCGGGTCGCTTGCGGACGATCGCCCGGGTCGGGCCGGTCGATCGGGTCGGGACGGTCGATCGGGTCCGGCCGCCCGGGCGGTTCGATCGGCGCCGGGCGGTCGCCGAGGTCGGGCAGATCGGGGGCCTCCAGCTCGGTGCCGGGGCGCAGGCGGCGCAGGTCGCGCAATTCGGGATTGGCGCGGAGCAGGGCGGCGATTGCTTGATCGCGCTGGCGCGCGGTCAGGCGACCATACACCCGGTCGGCGATCTCACCGACGTCGCGCTCGCCCTGGTATTGGAACTTGGCCATAATGCGCCTCCCTCAGATGCCGATCAGGTTCGAGAACAGGATGTCGTTGGGCAGCGGCGAGCCGCCCTGCACGTCGATGCCGCCGGTACTGGTATTGGCGGTCACGATCGCCAGCTTCTGGCCCGGGCGCAGCACCATGGTCTGCTGGTCGCCGCCGGCGATCAGCCGGTTGCCGGTGGCGGTCAGCGTGCGCGCGGAGAGATCGGCGATGCGCGGCTCGCGGCCGGCGTCACCCTGCGCCTCGCAGTGGTTCTCGGCGAACAGGCAGTGGTCGGTACCGGCGCATCGGACCAGTTCGACGTCCGCGAGCATCGCGCGCAGTTGGTTGCCGCGCAGGCTTGCGGCCGCGCGCCGCACGGGCAGCCGGATGGCCAGCGTCGCGGTCAGCACGAAGGCCAGCTCACCGGCGGCGAGCAGGGCCACCGGCGCGAGGCCGGCGACGAAGCGCTTGGGCTCCGGGCCGAGTTCGATCGCCCGCCACACCGCCAGCGAAAGGGTCTGGGTGCTCGCCCGGACGCGCTCGATGCGGTTGTCGTCCACCTGCACCAGGTCGAACGGGGTCGGCAGGCGGATCGCCGCGGACTCGCCGCTGCTGCGATCCGGGCCGATGTCATCGAAGGTGTTGCCGTCCACCATCAGCTTGGCGCCACCGACGGCGCGCAGCGCGGCGATCGACGGCGCGGCCACGGCGTTGCGGGCGACCTCGACCAGATGGTTGTCACACACCTCGCCGCGCTCGACCCGCAGCAGTTGCAGCGCCGCAAAGGCGGCCTGGCTGTTGGCGAGCGCGAGGCCGAGCTGCCGACAGTGGTTCGCTCGCACCTGCAGCGCGGCGGCAGCGGCGTTTCTTTCCATCACCAGCGCGCCGAGGCCCATCGCCTCGATGCGGTTGTCGTGCACGGCTGCGACGTCCAGCGCCCGCGCGATGCGAACGCCGTTGCCCGGCATCGGGCCGAGGGTGTTGGCGCTGATGTCGAGCTCGCCGTCGGCCTCGGGCAGCAGGCCGTCGGTGAGCACGATCGCGTCGTTGCCGTTGCCGAGCAGGCCAGCGATCCGATTGCCGGTGATGGTCGCGCGATCGGTGCCGCAGTGGATGCCGTCGCCGCGGCAGTGGATCACGTTGTCGGCGACGGCCACGCGGGTCGCCGGCAGCGTCGCGCCGGTGGCGACGACCGCGGCAGCGGAGCCGGTGATCATCAGATTGTGACCGATCACGGTGTTGCCGTAATGCAGGCAGTTGCCGCCCAGATCCACCGCGTGGCGCAGGCCGAGGACGATGTTGCGGTCGATCCGCAGTTCTGCGCTCAACAGCCAGTTGCGGGCCTTGCCGGCCTGCAGCGCGACACCGCGGTCGGCAGCCAGGCCGCATTCGCCGATCGATGCGCGCAGCAGCACGCCGGAGAGGCCGATCGCGGTGATCGTGGCGTCCGCAGTCGAGGCGCCGACCACATCGAGCCGCTCGATGCCGAGATCGGTGACATTCGACGCGTCGATCACCGCCAGGTCGGCGCCACCGGTGGCGAGTCCGACGGCGGCGAAGCCCTCCAGCGCGACACCACTGCCACCTTCGATGGCGATCGCCGCGCCCTGGCGTGCTTCGAGCACGCTGGCCCGGCCCTGGCCGCGCAGGGTCAGCGAGCGGGCACCCTGGATAGTCAACGGCCGGTCGAGACGGAAGCTGCCGACCCCGAGGCAGATCGTGCCGCCGACGTCCTTGATCGCGTCGATCGCGTGCTGGATCGTCGCGCTGCCGGCGTTGTGGGCGTCGGCGTCGACGCAGACCGTGCAGGCGCAGCCGGCGCCCTGGGCCTCCGGCGGCCACAGTCGGCGGCAGTCGGTCTCGTCGTCGGGAAAATCGACGATCGCCAGCCGTGCGTAGTGGTGGTGCACGCCGAGCGGTGGCGCCAGCGCGAGCCGCTCGATGTCGGCAGTGGCACTGCGCGCTGCGAATACCCAGTAATCGCCGCTGTGAAACTCGCCGCCGGCGCTGGCGAGGTCGAACGCGACCAGGATGCCGTGTTCCAGGAACAGCCGGGTGCCGGCCGGCGGAATGCCGATCTCGCCTGTGCCGCCGGTATCCACGTTGCCGAGCTCGGTGCCGTCCTCGTCTCGGATCGGGCCGGCCTGGTCCCAGCGACGCACCCGGGTGTTGCGCGCGGGCTCGGTCGCCTGCTGGGCGTCGGTCGGGAAGTCGGCGCCGGGCAGCGCGTCGTCGAAGGCCAGCGTGCGGGCGTTGCGGTCCACGCCGCCGG
>JAGRFZ010000126.1 GCA_020445785.1 Rhodocyclaceae bacterium | reverse complement strand
TGCTGCTCAACAAGGAAGGCATCGCTGCTTCGAGCGGTTCGGCCTGCACCTCGGGTTCGCTGGAGCCGTCCCACGTGATGCGGGCAATGGGCATTCCCTACACCGCGGCCCACGGCACCGTGCGCTTCTCGTTGTCGCGCCACACCCGCGATTGCGAGATCGAGCGGGTGATCCAGGCGGTGCCCCCGATCGTCGCCCGTCTACGCAAGCTCTCGCCGTACTGGGCCGGCGACAAGCCGCTGGCCGAGCCCGAGAAGGCATTCGCCCCGAGCTACGCCTGAGCGGAGCGCGCCGATGACTGCCGCCGACATCGCCGACACCCCCGGGCCTGGCCTCGGAACCCTGCTGATCGAGGACATCGACTCGGTGCTCGCGCGCGACCCGGCTGCGCGCGGCCGCTTCGAGGTGCTCACCACCTATCCCGGCGTGCACGCGGTGATCTGGCATCGCCTCGCCAACGTGCTGTGGCGGCACCGCCTGCCCTACGTGGCGCGGCTGATCCAGTTCATGACGCGGATGCTGACCCAGATCGACATCCATCCCGCCGCCCGCATCGGCCGCCGCCTGTTCATCGACCACGGCACCGGCGTCGTGATCGGCGAAACCGCGGTGCTGGGCGACGACTGCACCCTCTACCACGGCGTCACCCTCGGCGGCACGTCGTGGCGCAAGGGCAAGCGTCACCCGACCCTGGGCAACGGCGTCGTGATCGGCGCCGGCGCCAAGGTGCTGGGCCCGATCGAAGTCGGCAACGGCGTGCGCATCGGCGCCAATTCGGTCGTCGTCACGCCGGTACCGGCCAACCGTACGGTGGTCGGCATTCCGGGCCGCGTCGTGCGCAGCGAAGGCGGTCGCAGCCCGGACGGCTTCGACCTCGACCACCATCTGGTGCCCGATCCGGTGGGCAAGGCCCTCGCGTGCCTGCTGGACCGGGTCGAGTTGCTGGAATCCCGCGTCGGGCAGGCTGGACTCGGCGAAGCCGACGACAGCGCCTGCGAAGGCGGATGCTCCTGCGGCAGCCTGCTCAAGCAACCCGGTGCGCATGTCGTCGGCGTCCATGTCGGCAGCGCACGTCGAGGCCGATGATGGACCTGCACGATTTCGACGCGATCAGTCTGTATTTCGACGACGACTGCCCGCCCGCCGTCGCGGCGCTGCTGGACACCGCCGCCCGCGCTTGCGTCGAAGGCGAGGGCGAGCTGCCGCTGCTGCAAGCCTACCTCTGCGCACCCGAGCAACTGGCCGTACTGGTCGGCCTCTACCGCTTCTATTTCTACAAGCATCGCCTGCCCGAGGCCGATCTGGTGGCCCGTCGCGCAATGTCGGTCTCGGGCCGACGTCTCGATCTGCCCGACGACTGGCAGCAAATGGACCCGATCGCGCTGGCCGCTGCGGCCAGTCGCTCGATGGGCCTGCTGCGCTTCTGGCTCCTGGCCCTCAAGGCCCGCGCCGTATTGGCCCTGCGCGAGGGCCGCACCGGCGAAGGCACGCGAATGCTCGAAAAGCTGGCGTGCCTCGACCAGCAGGATCGGCTCGGCGCCAGTTCGCTGCTCGCCTTGATCGGCAGCGCCAGCGCGATCACCACCCTGGAAAGCCCGTGACCCCTGACAGGAGAAGCACCATGTTCGACACCATCACTCTGGATGACGCCCTCGACGAGCTGGAGAGCGCGGAGGACTTCCTGACCTACTTCGAGGTGGCCTTCGAGCCGTCGGTGGTCCAGGTCAGCCGCCTGCACATCCTGCAGCGCTACCACGACTACCTCGCCGACGCGCCGACCTGCGATGCCGGCGACGACGCCCGCCGGACCGCCCACCGGGATGCGCTGACCCGCGCCTACGGCGACTTCGTCCGCTCGACCCCCCTCGACGAGAAGGTATTCAAGGTGTTTCACCTGCGCGAACCCCAGGTGACCGTGATCCCGGTGGAATCCTTGCGCATCCGCTGAGCGCCGGGAGACGAGCATGCTGCCGCGATTCGACTACGGCGCCGGCGTACGGGTGACGCGCAACGTGCGCAACGACGGCACCTATCCCGGTCTCGCCACCGGCGCGCTGCTGGTCCGCCGCGGCGCCACCGGCTACGTGCGCGACGTCGGCACCTTTCTCCAGGACCAGCTGATCTACACCGTGGCCTTCCTCGATTCCGGCGTCGCCGGCGAGGACGATGGCCGCGTGATCGGCTGCCGCGAGGAAGAACTGATCGGCATTGACGAGCCCTGGACGCCGACGCGCTTCGAATCGCGCGACCGGGTGCTGGCGGCGACCGCGCTGGTCGCCGGTGGCGAACTGCGGGCGGAACTGGGCAGTCGCGGCGAGGTGCTGAAGGTGTTCCGCGACGCCCCGGGCGGGCCGCGCTACCGGGTGCACTTCCCGGGCTGGGTGCTCGACGTGCCCGAGTCCGCCCTGGCCCCGACCGACGAGGCGACCCCCGCCGCACGCGACGAACTCTCGGAGGATGCCCATGAGCACCAAGCATGAAGCCGGCGTAGCGGCCTATATCGCCTTCAAGCTCGCACACACGCTGTTCGGCCGCGCGCCGGACGAACTCGATGCCGGCGAGCGGGCCAGATTGTCCGCTTCGGTGAAACGCCAGAGGTCGATCGAAGCCTGCGTGTTGGCCGCGCCCGAGGCGGGTAAAGTTGCGGTCCCGTCGGCGACCCTCGACGATGCCCTGGGGCAGATCGAGGGGCGCTACGACGACTCCGCCAGCTTCGACGCGGCCATGCATGCCCAGGGCTTCGACCGTGCCTCGCTGGCCGAAGCCCTGGCCCGAGAGCTGCACGTCGATGCCGTGCTCGAGCGGGTCTCGTCGCGCATGGTCCAGGTCAGCGAACTCGACGTGCAACTGCATTACCAGCTCCAGGCCGACAAGCTGCGTCAGCCGGAGCGCCGCGGCCTGTCGCAGATCCTGGTGACGATCAACCCGGAATTCGCCGAAAACACCCAAGATCGTGCGCTTGCGCGCAGCAACGAGATCCGCGCCCGCCTGCTGAAAAAACCGGAGCGCTTCGCCGAACAGGCACTGAAGCATTCCGAATGCCCCAGCGCCATGAACGGCGGCCGCCTCGGTGACTATGGCCGCGGCCAGCTCTTCCCCGAAATCGAAGCCGCCCTGTTCGCGCTGCCCGCGGGTGCGCTCTCCGAAGTGGTGCGCAGCGAGCTGGGCTTTCACCTGATCCGCTGCGACCACATCCAACCCGCGTGCCTGCCACCGTATCCGGAACTGGCTCCCCGCCTGCGCAAGGCCATCGAGGCTCGCCGCCGCCGCCTGTGCCAGCGGGCCTGGCTGCGCGAGCGAATGCAGGCCACTGCCAACGTGCCAGCCCCCGAGGACGCATCCGCCCCGTGACGCCGGCGCACTTGCCGTGATGTTTGGTCCGGTGTCGCGCCATGTCGGGCAATACGGATAGCTGGGCTGGCCCACACTTGCGGCGCTTGACCTTTGGATTGCGGAAGGCGGCGAATCGCTCCTTTCGACCCAAAGCGGAAGCAGCCCATCCCAAATAACGGACCTTCAATGGCCGCATTACTGAACGAGTGAATCGAGGTTCCGCACACGACGTGAGGGAGCGTGCATTCATGCGTTCCATTAAATTCAACTATTGAATGGTAGGACGTTCTGTCAGATTTGCTACTTTTGCTCTCGACGGCGAAATGTACGAACCGCAAGCCGAACAAGATGAGCACAGAGCCGATGAATATTGAGATGAAACATCTACTGGTATTGCATTGAAGTACTTTTCATACATCGCAAGCGATTCGAAAAACGCTTCATTTAATTGCTCCTCGTCTTGCCGTCCTCGCAATCCAAGATACGGAAAGTGGTGTATGAATTTCCCGCATAAATTATGGCAATCGTCAAAATACTTCTTCGTGTCTAGTATATGGGCGTGCCAGACCTCGTCAATCTCTTTAGTTGGCACCACTAGCCTCTCTGGATGTAGGCAGGTTAGAAATAGAAATCTTCGATACCACAAAACGGCAGACTGGGCTTTTTTCATGCTCCACCTCGGTCCATCATCTTTCTTTACTAGCGAATAGACTATAGGTTCAAGATCTAGGGCCATCGCGGTGGCTAGCAATTTACTTGCATTCATATCTAATTCCTCGCACTATACCTTTCGAAGTGTTCCAGAAAAGCTCAGTTCTGAATCCTTTACTTGCACATTAACTTCCATTTTTTGGTTAAACAACAACGAGGTAACTTTGCAGTTCCAATCGTACGATACGGGATGTTCGCGACTTGTGTCACAATTTTCATACACACCGTTTTTATGGAACACGCGTATAAATTTTGGGCGCCATTCTCTGTGCAGCGCAAACAACAGGTCGGAATCATAAGCCACAAGGCGATCAACTCCTTTGACCGGAGTTTCGCTCGATTTAAGATGTTCTTTATAGTAGAATAGATGAGCGGTGTCGTCAGCATCTGTATGTTTTGCGACATATAAAATGCAATGAAGGATATCGTCCTGATCGTCGGATGGCATCAAAACGCCCTCCCATTTCCCAACAAGAAATGAATTTAGAACAACACGACTCTTGATCCACTGCCCGAACAATATAATATTAATAAATAGGGATATATATCTTATTATTTCCCAAAGCGTAACTTCAATCTTCATGCTTGACCGTCCTCATTAAAATAAAGTCTTTTGTTTGGGCAGTCTTGCCGAGCAACAAGAACACACGCTTACAGTATGTACTATAGGTCTTTGTATTGCAGCAGGTATCTGACGTCAAGATAGTCGATCGGAAAGAACGCGCAGCCATCTTGGCTGCTGTTCCGCTATGCCAGGCCGAGTGCTACAGATGGGCTCAGAGCATACCTCTTTGATCCAAATAGCAGCTATCGGGATCGCATTGCGGGCGGCAACTCCTGGCCGATCCTTTCCGTTCGGTGCTTCCCGAAAGCCGCCACTCGGATGATTGCCAGAGGGGTCACCGTCCAACAGCTCAAGCCATGGCAAGGATACCCCTCAGGTTTCCCCAGGGGGCTTGGTTTCGCGCACGGTTTTCCGGCTGACGTTGGGAGAAGCTGCAAGCATGGCAGTGTTCGGACGATCTGGTGTCCCGTCCGGGTCGTGCAGTTTCGCGGCAGATCGGCACGGCAATCTCTGCTAGTATCGAAGGCCATGTGCACATTCGCGTCAGCAAGGACCAATAGGCCATGTACGAACAATTCCTGAAGACTTGGCAGACCCCGCAACAGACCGGGCTTTGGGCCGACCCCTGGCAGGCGCTGGAGCGCGCGGTGCAACAGTCGGTGGCAATGCAGAGCCAGTGGGCGGAGCAATTCGCCGACCTCTTTGGCGCCAACGATGCGGCGCGCCAGGTGACGCGGGGGATGGTACAGCGCGCGGGCCAACTGTATCTCGCCTCCGTCGAGAGCCAGATCGGGTGGTGGCGTACGCTGGCCGCGCTGTGGGCGCCGGCCGCTGGTATGGCGCAGGCGTCCGCTTGGATGCAGACGCCCGCCGCCCGCTCGGCCACCGCCCAGGGGAATCAGGCTGCGGTCAAGCTGGAAGTGGTCGATCGTGCGCCGGTACCGGTGGTGGTCGGCGAGACACCCGCCCCCGCCGATCGGGTGGTCAAGGACGACCTCAAGCAGATCTCAGGCATCGGCCCCGGGCTGGAAAAGAAGCTGAACGCGGAAGGCATCGTCAGCTTTCGGCAGATCGCAGGATTGACCGAGGATGACATCGCCCGCCTGGAGCAGACGGTGATCAAGTTTCCCGGCCGGATCGAGCGGGACGGTTGGGTCGAACAGGCGCGGAAGCTGGCAGCCGCACAGTAGTCCTCGCGCGACGACGCACGCAGTACACGCGGTCGGATGGCCCGCCCGGAGAGGCGGGCCATCTGTTTGTGGTGGCTTGGCGGCGCCTGCACGAAGCCATGGGGCGATCACCGAAAGTCCGTGGCCAGGCGTCGGCCGGCGGGGGGCGAAGCGCCGCATGGCGCGAAAGGCGCCCGGAGCGGCCCTTGAATGCGCCAGCCGACGAGGGGGCGACTGGGGTCGAGGCGCCGCACAGGCCGCCGGCACGATTTCCCCCTACCGGGCGGGCTCGATCCTCTGCTGCACCGATCCGGTTTCCCGGCCGAGGCCGTTCCAGCTCCGCTCCTCGAACTGCACGCTGCCGTCCCGCCCGAACAGCAGCGTCGTGGTGCACCGGGTGCCGTAGCCGGGGGCGCGGATGAACAAGCTGGACAGGGCGCGCTCCCAATCGCGGGGAACGCCGGTGGTGGGCAGGGCCAGGTCGGGTGCGGGGCGGTCGTCGCGCATCAGTTCGACGAGCGGCTGCGCGCTGGGCAACTGGTCGAGGGCGCGAGCGAGGCCGGCGGCGGCCCGCTGCTGCTTGGGCCAAGGGGCGTCCAGGTCGGCGTTGGAGAGGGCATGTACGCCCGGTTCGATGATCCGGCCCTGGCGCCGCGGGCTTTCGAACAGGCCCAGACGCTCGCCATCGTAGAGCAGCAGGTTGAAGCCGTTGTAGGGCTCGGCCGAGTCGCCGAGTTGCGCCAGCGCATCGTCCACACGGGTGTTACCGGCGATGAATTCCGGCACCAGCGTGCCGCGGGAGGGGGCGTCGGGCATTAGTGCAGCGGGATTGCGAACGTTGGTCAGCGCGGCGAAGCGGCGGTTGGCACCGACGCCGAGCCAGGTGCCGCCGGCCTTGAGGTCGCGCCCGGCAAACAAATCGATGTCACCGTGGCGCCACCACTGGGCGGGCAAGGCCGGGCGGTCGAAGAACTCGTCGCGATTGGCGGCCACCACCAGCGGGAAAAGCGGATGGCACTGCCACGCGAAGGCGATCAGACACATTCGAAGCGTTCCACGTGGCGGCGCGAGCCGGCAGCGAGGTGATCGTCGAATCCGATCCGCGCCAGGTGCCGGTCGAGGTCGGCGAGCACGGCCCGCGGATCGGTGAGACCCGCGTAGATCTCCATCACGGTGTCGTCGTCGGGCTTGCGCCGCAGGGCGGTACGACAGCCATGGTGGGCGGCGAGCGCCGCCTGCATCGCCCGCAGTGCCGGCAGCAAGCCCGGCAGGGCGCCGGCTTGCAGGCGATAGTAGACGTAGAGTTCGCTGCCGCCGCCGGCCATCAGCCGAGGGAATAGGGCAGCGGCAGCACGTCGACGATGGGCCCGTCCGGGGTGCCGAAATGCACGCTGCCGGAGTCCGCGCTGGCGGTCTGGAGCACCGCCAGGCATTCCCAGCCGCCGTCGGGCAAGGGCGCGGCGAGCACGACCTTGCCGATCGACTGCTCGCCGTATTGTTCGGCGAAAAGGTCGTCGCCGGCCCGGGCCTCGGCGGCGTCGCCCACCTTCACCCGGTACATCCGCTTCTTCAGTTTGCCCAGGTACTGGGTGCGGGCGACGATCTCCTGGCCCGGGTAGCAGCCCTTGTTGAAGCTGACCCCGCCGATCAGTTCGAAATTCACCATCTGGGCGACGAATTCCTCCTGCACCGGCTGCGAGATGCGGGGCAGGCCCGCGCGGATCTGCATCAGGTCCCAGGCCGCGGTGCCGGCGGCCCGGGCGCCACCCGCGAGCAGTGCATGCCAGCAATCGGCGGCTTCGGCCGCGGGCGCCAACACGATGTACATCTCGGGCGTGATCTCCAACGTGGTCGGCGCCAGCGCCGGTGTGCCGCTCATGGGAGCGTCGGGCTGTGGAATGCCGGCCGACGGCAGCACCTCGCCGGCCGCCTTGCCGGCGACGCCGATCAGCGAAAACTCCTCGCTCGCGTCCTCGACCCGGACCTGGCTACGCAGGACGTACATGGAAAGCTTCTTCAGCACCTGGGCATGGATGTCGGCCGAGAGCGCGAGCATCGTCGTGTCGCCGTGCTGCCACAGCAGCATGTTGGCGATCATGCGGCCCTTCGGGCTGTTGAGGCTGTTCCACTGGAGGGCGCCGAGGGCGAGTTTCTTGACGTCGTTCGACATCAGGTTGTGCAGGAAGGTGGTGCGATCCTCGCCGCTGATCCGGATCAGGCGCAGGTTGATCAGGGGAACGACGACCGGACCTGCGGCCAATAGGCCGGTCGAGTCGGTGGCGCTGGTGAACTCGAAGGCACTGCGCGGCGCCGAAGTGTCGTCGATCGCGAGGAACGGGTAGGGATTCATCATGGGCATCGATTGGGGTTGGACTGGGTTGGTGCAAACGGCCGCGCAAAGCGGCTTCCAGGCGCTCGACGCTGCATTGCGTTCGGCCGGACTCGCCCGGGTCATGCCTTCGTCGGCACCATCCGGCAGCATACTCGCTGCGGGCACGGATGAGGAGCGGGGCAGGCGTCGTCGGCCACCCGAGGTGGCGTGAGCGAGCGACCCGCGTGCAGTATTATATGCGCGCCGGATCGCATCCGGCCTCGAACTGCCGCCGCCCGCGAGCCCGTGCCGGGGTTGCCGCCGGCGCCCGCCATTTCCGACGGATTTCCGATGATGCGCATCGCCCTCAAGCTTATGCTCCTCGCGCTCTTGTGCGGCGCGATCGCCGCCGGCAGCGTGGTCTGGCTTGTCCATCGGCCGTTGGCGGTCCCGGATGGCCCGGTGGACTTCACGATCGCGCGGGGCAGCAGCGCCCGCGCGGCGGCCGGCGCGATCCAGGCGGCCGGCGTGGCGCTGGATTCCCACCTGTTCACCTGGGCGGCCCGCATCAGCGACCGGGCGCGGCAGATCAAGGCCGGCAGCTACGAGATCAATGCACCGCTGAGCACTTGGCAATTGCTCGAGAAGCTCACCGCGGGCGACGTTTCGCTGCGCGAGCTGCGCCTGATCGAAGGCTGGACCTTCGCCCAAATGCGCGCGGCCGTCGATGCCCATCCCGATCTCAGCCACGACACGAAAGGCATGAGCGGTGCCGAAATCCTTGCCTCGATCGGTGCCACCGAGACCCACCCCGAGGGACTGTTCTTCCCCGATACCTATCGGTTCGATCTGCGCTCCAGCGATCTCGACCTCTACCGCCGCGCCTACCATGAGATGCAACAGCGGCTGGCGGACGCCTGGCAGCAGCGCGCCGCGGAGTTGCCGCTGGCCTCACCCTACGAGGCGCTGATCCTGGCTTCGATCGTCGAGAAGGAGACCGGCCGAGCCGAAGACCGACCCAAGATCGCGTCGGTCTTCGTCAATCGCCTGAAGCGGGGCATGCGCCTGCAGACCGACCCGACCGTGATCTACGGGATGGGCGAGCGCTTCGACGGCAATCTGCGCCGCCGCGACCTGGAGCGGGACACGCCGTACAACAGCTATACGCGGGCCGGCCTACCGCCGACCCCGATTGCCATGCCGGGGGCCGCTTCGCTGGCCGCCACCCTCGCACCGGCCGAAACCCGCCATCTCTACTTCGTCGCCCGCGGCGACGGCAGCAGCCAGTTCTCGCAGACCTTGCGCGAGCACAACCGGGCGGTGGCCCGTTTTCAGCTCGGCAGGAAGAACTGATGGGCGGGCGCGGCCGTTTCCTCACCTTCGAAGGCATCGACGGTGCCGGCAAGAGCAGCCAGATCGAGGCTGCCGTCGCCCACCTGCGGCGCCGTGGCCACCAGGTCGTGCAGACCCGCGAGCCCGGCGGCACCTCCCTCGGCGAGCGCCTGCGCGAGTTGCTGCTGCACCAGCCGATGCATCTGGAGACCGAGGCGATGCTGATGTTCGCGGCCCGCCGCGAGCACCTCGAAAAGCTCATCCTGCCCGCCCTGGCGCGCGGCGAATGGGTGGTCTCCGACCGATTTACCGATGCCACCTATGCCTACCAGGTAGGTGGGCGCGGGCTCGACGAGCGCCGCTTCGAGGCCCTCGAGCGCTGGGTGCATGCCGGCTTCCAGCCGGACCTGACAGTGCTGTTCGACCTCGAACCGGCGATCGCGGCGCAGCGCGTGGCGTCGGCCGGCAACGCGCCGGACCGCTTCGAACGGGAGCAGCTCGATTTCTTCGAGCGCGTGCGGGCGGCCTATCTGGCGCGTGCCCGGGCCGCCGACGGCCGCATCCGGGTGATCGATGCCAGCGCGCCGATCGAGGCCATTCGCGAGCGCGTGCTGGCCGCGGTGGACGGCCTGTGAGCGCGCACGCCCGGCCGCCCGGAGTGCGTGCGATCCCTCCCGTGGGGATGAGGCGGGGGTTTCGCGAAGCACCGCTTCGCGCCCGCCGAACGGGCCGGGGCTGCAAAACCGGCCCTCCGGTGTCACGAAGTGACGGGAGGGTAGTCCAGTGAGCGCGCACGCCCGGCCGCCCGAAGTGCGCGCGATCCCTCCCCCGGGGAGGGTGTCACGAAGTGACGGGAGGGTAGTCCAGTGAACGCCCCCGAGTGGCCCCAATGGCTGCAGGCGCCGTGGTCGCAGTTGTGCGGCGGCATCCAGCGCCTGCCCCACGCCTTGCTGTTCACCGGCCCGCCCGGCGTCGGCAAGCGACACTTGGCCGAGGCACTGGCCGCGCGGCTGCTGTGTACCCGAGCCCAGGCGCTCGAGCATGCCTGCGGACAGTGCGAGGCCTGCCGATTGCGCCTGTCCGGCAATCATCCCGACTGCTTCGTCCTGGCGCCGGAATCCGCCCGCGAAGGCGAGGACGCGGCGGGCCGCAAGGGGAAGCCGTCGACCCAGATCGTCATCGACGATCTGCGGGCGGTGCAGGCGGCGCTCGAAGTCACCGCCCATCAGGGCGGTCGCCGGACGGTGATCGTCGATCCGGCCGACGCGATGAATCCGTTCACCGCCAACGCGCTGCTGAAGCTGCTCGAGGAGCCACCGCGCGACACCCATCTGATCCTGGTATCCGCCCGTCCTCGGCAACTGCTGCCGACCCTGATCAGCCGATGCCGGCAACTTGCCATAGCCAACCCCGATCCCGCCCAGGCCGCGGCCTGGCTGGCGGGACGCGGGGTTGACGGTGCCGAGGCGCTGCTGGCGCTGCTGGGGGGCTCGCCGCTGGCGGTGGCGGCAATGGCGGGGCAGGGGGCGAACGAGGCGGTTGCACGTTTCGTCGCCGATATTGCTGCGATCGGCAGCGAAATCGATGCAATCGAGGTGGCAGGGCGATGGGAGGCCTGGAACCGAAGCCGCGAGGGACAGCAGGCCGGAATCGACATGGCCCGGCTGTCCGACTGGCTGTTGCGCTGGTGCTGGGATCTGGTCGCCTCAAAGTCCGGCCTGCCGAACCGTTATTTTCCGGCACAGGCGGGTCTGATGGCCGGTCTGGTCGCGGCGCGACCCTTGCCGCGACTGCTCGACTGTTACAATGACATCGGTCAGGCGAGGCGCAGCGCGCACCATCCGCTGAACCTCCGGCTGGCCCTCGAGGACATGCTGCTGAACTATCAGCGCGCCGTATCCGGGTAGGAACCGATCATGAACACGCCGGCCAGAGCCCCGGGCGCACGCCCGGCCGTGGTATCCCTCAACATCAACTCGAAGTCCGCGCTGTATGCGGCCTACATGCCCTTCCTCAGGAACGGGGGCATCTTCGTGCCGACCTCCAAGAAGTACCAGCTCGGCGACGAGATCTTCATGCTGCTGCAACTGATGGACGACCCCGCCAAGCACCCGGTGGCCGGTTCGGTGGTATGGATCACGCCGCAGGATGCCCAGGCCAACCGCACGGTCGGCGTCGGCGTGCATTTCAACGACGACGACACCGGCAAGGTGGTCCGCAGCAATATCGAGAAGATCCTCGCCGGACACCTCGGTTCGAACCGCCCGACCCACACCCTCTGATGTTCATCGATTCGCACTGCCATCTCGACTTTCCCGGCCTGCTCGAACGCGAAGGCGAGATCCTGGCCGCGATGGCTGCGGCCGACGTCGGTCGCGCCATGTGCATCGGCGTCAGGCTCGAAGCGATCGATCGGGTGATCGGCCTCGCCGAGCGCCACGAAAACCTCTTTGCCACGGTCGGCGTGCATCCGGACAACGCCGACGTGGAGGAGCCCGATGAGGCAAGGCTGCTGGCCCTGGCCGATCACCCGAAGGTGCTCGGCATCGGCGAGACCGGCCTCGACTATTACTGGCACAAGGACGAACCCGAGTGGCAGCGGGCGCGATTCCGCACCCACATCCGCGCGGCACGGGCCTGTGGCAAGCCGCTGGTGATCCACACCCGCAATGCGGCGGCGGACACCCTGCGACTGATGCGCGAGGAAGAGGCCGGCGAGGTCGGCGGCGTGATGCACTGCTTCACCGAGACCCGCGAGGTGGCCGAGGCGGCTCTGGAACTGGGCTTCCACATCTCCTTTTCCGGCATCGTCACCTTCCGCAATGCCAAGGCCTTGAAGGAAGTGGCGCGCGCGGTGCCCCTCGAGCGCATGCTGATCGAAACCGACTCGCCCTATCTGGCGCCGGTGCCATATCGGGGCAAGACCAACGAGCCCGCCTACGTCGTGCACGTGGCCGAGGAGATTGCCCGGCTCAAGGACATTCCGGTCGCCCAGGTCGCCGAGGTGACCAGCCGCAATTTCAATCGCTTGTTCGTGAAGGAAGACTGACGTGGGCTGGATCAAGACCCTGGTCGCAGCGCTCGCCCTCGCCCTGATGGGCGCGGCCATGGCGGGCAGTTACGAGGATGCGCTCGATGCCGCCGGCAACGGCCGCAGTTCGACCCTGGCCAAGCTGCTGGCCCGCGGCATCGATCCCGACACCACCGACACCAACGGCAATACCTTGCTGCTGTTGGCCGCCCGCGACGGCCACGCCGACACCGTAGCCTTGCTGCTGAAGTACCGGGCCAGTCCGCTGCAGCGCAATCTGATGGGCGATTCGGCGCCGATGCTGGCGGCCCTGCGGGGGCATCGCGAGGTCGTGCGCCAGTTCATCGCGTCCGGTCGGCCGATCGAGTCCGACGGTTGGACGCCGCTGATGTACGCGGCCTTCGAAGGGCACGACGGCATCGTCTCCGACCTGTTGGCGGCAGGCGCTACCTTCGATGCGCGGGCGCCGAATCAGGCCACGCCGTTGATGCTGGCCGCCCGCAACGGCCACGCCCGGGTGGTCGAGCTGCTGCTCGCGGCCGGCGCCGACCCGACCCTGACCAACGACCGTGGCCAGTCTGCGGCCGAATGGGCCCTCGAAAACGGCAACGACCAGATCGCCACGCGGATCCGAGCCGCGGTCGCGCAGCGCTGAAGCGCCCTCAGCGGCTGGCCAGGAGCACCAATACGGCCACGCCGAGGATCAGGCTCAACACCTGCCAGAAGGCCTGCGGATGGCGCGCGATCAACGGCTGGCGCCGGTGGCGCAGATAGTCGGCAGCGGGCCGGCTGAGGTCGGCGACGAATTCCGAGAGTTCCTGCTGTCGTTTCAGCGGAGAAGGATCCAGCGCCTTGCGCAGCGCTTCGTCCACCCAGCCGGGAATCTCGCGGGCGTCATCCAGCACCGGTCGGTAGCGCAGCTTGCGCTGGGCGGCACGGGTGGTGCTGCGGGCGACTTCGGCGCCGTAGGGCAGGGCGCCGCCGGCGAGCATCTGGTAGGTGATCACGGCGAGCGAGAAGAGATCGGAGAGCGGTGTGGCCGGCTCGCCGAGGAAGCACTCGGGTGCGGTGTACTGATGCGTGCCCATGATGCGGACTGCCTCGTCGCCGTCCCCGGAATCATGGACGCCGGCCACCAGGGTCGAGCCGAAGTCGATGATCTTGACCGTGCCGGAGCCATCGATCATGACGTTCTCCGGACGCAAGTCCCGGTGCAGCATTTCGCGCCGGTGGAAGGCCTGCAGGCCGCGGGCGATCTGCGCGACGATGGTGCGCACCGCGGTCAGCGTCGGGCGCGGGTGGTCGGTCATCCATTGCGTGAGCGATTGGCCCTCGAGGTATTCCATTGCCACGTAGAGGTAGCGCTGGGGCCGGTTGCGGGCGTGGGGCTTCAGCACATGGGCGCTGTCGATGCGCCGCGCGATCCATTCCTCCATCAGAAAGCGCTCGAGATAGTCGGCGTCCTCGCGCAGGTCGAAGGACGGCGTCTTCAGCGCCACCAGCTTGCCGCCCGAGAGATCACGCGCGAGGTGAATGTGGCTGCGGCTGCTGCCATGGATGCTGCGCAGAATCTCGAAGCCGTCGAAGGTCATGCGCGGCTGCAACATCGGCGGCAACGGCAATTCAGCGGCGTGGCCATGCAGCTCGATCGCCTGCGGATCCGGCAGCGCGTCGATGCGCACCAACTGCAGCGTGAGATTGTCTTCGCTGCCGGCATCGAAGGCGGCATCGACGATCGTCGCGGCGAGCCGGTCGAGATCGGTTTCGTCGCTGCGCAGCAACTCCGAGAACTGCTGAGCGTCGAGGGTCTCATGCACCCCGTCGGTGGCGAGCACGAACAGGTCATCCACTTTGAGCGGCAGCACGTGGTAGTCGAGGTCCAGGTGGCGATCGATACCCAACGCGCGCGACAGATAGGTCTGTTCGCCGGCCATGACGATGCGGTGGTCGTCGGTGAGCAGTTCGAACTGATCGCCGCGCAGCCGATAGATGCGCGCATCGCCGACGTGGAAGAGGTGGGCCGATGTGGACTTCAACACCAGGGCGCTGAACGTGCACACGTAGCCCCGGTCGCGATCGTACGGGTCGGGACTGCGGCGGGTCTGGGCGTAAAGCCAGGAATTGACCGCGGTCAGCACCCGCTGGGCGGAGGTCTTGATCGACCATGCTTCGGAGGTGCAGTAGTAGTCCAGCAGAAAGCTCTTGACCGCGGATTCGCTCGCGACATGGCCGACCGCACTGGAACTGATGCCGTCGGCCAGCGCGACGCTGATGCCCTTGGTGCCCAGCAGCGGCTCTGCGGGCACGAAGGCGCCGTGAAAATCCTGGTTCTCGGCCTTGCGTCCGGCGCGCGAGCATTGCCCGAGCGTGACTTCGAGACGTCCCCGCATGGCGCTCCTGGAGTCGGTGAAGACCCCGCCCGCGGGCGCGGACGGGGCCGGGCTGGGTAGCGCGCTCACCGGACCATCTTCCTCGCGCTGCGCGACATCGAAGGGCCGGTCGTGCTCCGCCGGCCCGTTCGGTGGGGGCGAAGCAGCGCTTCGCGAAACGCCGGCCTCACCCCCACGGCGGGATGAGCGCGCCGTTCGGGCGGCCGGGCGGGGACGCTCAGGCCGCTACCCGCTTCGGTGCGGTGCGGGCGTGGGTCGAGTAAAGGGTCAGGCCGACGAAGGTCAGGCCGCCCACCAGGTTGCCGATGACGGTCGGAATCTCGTTCCACACCAGGTAGTCGTAGATCGAGAAGTTGCCGCCCAGCATCAGGCCCGACGGGAACAGGAACATGTTCACGATCGAGTGCTCGAAGCCCATGTAGAAGAACAGCATGATCGGCATCCACATGCCGATCACCTTGCCCGACACGCTGGTGGACATCATCGCAGCGACGACGCCGGTGGAGACCATCCAGTTGCACAGCACGCCGCGGATGAACAGGGTCAGCATGCCGGCCGCACCATGGGCAGCGTAGCCGACCGTCCGGCCTTCGCCGATGTGGCCGATCTTGACGCCGACCGCATTGGGCTCGGTCGAGAAGCCGAAGGTGAAGATGATCGCCATGAACAGCGCGACGGTCAGGGCGCCGGCGAAGTTGCCGAAGAAGACCAGCGTCCAGTTGCGCAACACGCCACCGACGGTGACGCCCGGACGTTTGTCGATCAGCGCCAGCGGTGCCAGCGTGAACACCCCGGTCAGAAGGTCGAAGCCCATCAGGTAGAGCAGGCAGAAACCGACCGGGAACAGCACGGCCCCGAGCAAGGGTTGGCCGGTCTGGACCGTGATGGTAATGGCGAAGGCGGCGGCCAGTGCCAGGATGGCGCCGGCCATGTAGGCGCGAATCAGCGTATCGCGGGTGGACATGAAGACTTTGGATTCACCGGCATCGATCATCTTGGTGACGAATTCGGTCGGCATTACGTAAGCCATGGTGTTACCTCGAGAAGGTCAAGAAAAAACAAAAGGCGTCCATGCCGAACCTGCAATGACGCAGATGCGGTATGGACGCCGTTGTCCTTGGGGCTCAGCGCCTTGGCGCCGCCCGATGCCCCTTCCAGGCCGCCGTTGGCCATGGATTCGAACAGTTTCTAGCAGATGCCGTGCCAGTTCGGGATGCTGCCCTGCAGCAAGGGATTGCGCGCGTTTCCATCTTTGCCGTTGCGGTCAATGCTCGGCGAAATCGCCCCATTCGCGTGCATGCTGCACTCTTGTGGAGCGCCGATCGTGTCGAACGGGGTGCGCGGTGGGGTGCGCAATGGGCTGATCTGGCCGGGGGAGGGCGCGGTCAGTCGGCGGCCGAGGCGGTGGGTGCGATGGCGGCCAGCACCGACATCGTGGCTTCCGCGACATCGGCAATGCGCCGATTCTGTTCCATCGAAGTGCGGCGCAGGGTCTTGTAGGCTTCTTCCTCGGACATGCCGAAACGCGCCATCAGCATGCCCTTGGCGCGCTCGATGGTCTTGCGCTCCTGCAGTGCGCGCCGTGCGGCACCGAGTTCGCGCTCGGTGCTGGCCAGCTTTTCGCTCTGGGCACGCAGTACCTGGACCAGGGCGCTCTCGCTGCCACCGGCGCGAGTCGTCGGTACACCGCTCGGGTCGAGGCCACTTTCGCCCCCGAGAAAACGATCGACCAGCTCGGCGCTTTCGGGTGCATGGCGGCTGACGCCGTCGAGCAGGCCGGTCGAGTCGGCAAGATCGCGCTCGGCGTCGGCGATGAGTTCCGTGCAGCGCCCCCGCAGCGCGGCCGTCAACTGATCCTGCAGCTTGCCCATGTCGGCCAGCCGATCCGAACAGCAGTCGAACCAATCGTCGCTGGCATCGGCATCGAGTGCCGCGCCGGCGCCGGCCGAGCACAAGACACGACGGAGTCGCTCCAACCGGGCCATGCACGGGGCGGTCTGCAGAGCTTGCCAGCGCTCGACGACGGGCGCTTCGGCGAATTCGGCGAACACCTGCATGTTGCGCTCCTGGCCCTCGATCAGGTGCAGGATGCGCTGTTGGTGCTGCCGTGTGGCCCGGCCCGAGGCGAACAGGGCGGCGCCGACGGCACGTTCCTGGCCCGCGAGTTCCTTGCCCTGCACCAGATTGAACAATGCGACGAGCAAGCGCGAGATGTTGGGATCCACCGCAGAATCGGCCACGTCGAAAATCAGCGACACCAAGCCGGCGATGAGCCGGCTGAAGCTGACCATGGCCTCGTCCGCATTCATGTCGTGGGCGGCAATGCGCTGGCGCATGGCGGGTAGGGCATCCATGCCCAGTACCACCCAGGCCATCAGCGAACATAGGGTGGCGCTACCGAAACCGGGTTCGTCGAGCTGGACCTGGAAGCATTCGCGCAGCACTTGCTCGGCCGCCTCGCTGGCCGCGATCAGTTGGCTGCGTTGGGCTTCGAAGCGGCTGCCGCCCGAAGCGAGATAGAGACTGGAGGCACCGCGCTCCGCCTGCAGGGCGTGGACGAAAGCGCCGATCGCACCCACCAGTTCCGCGCGCGACGCGAGGCGGCGAAGTTCCTCGATCTGGCGATGCTTCGCGGTCAAGACGATGCTGGAGACGGTCAGCGCCATCGACATGGTTCCATGGGTTTCCTTCGGTGATCAGAGCAAGAAGCATGCTACCTCAGTCATAGTGCAGTGCACAAGGTGATATCGCCGCACGTGTCGGGTCCGAGGACCGCGGCCCGCCCGCGACTTCGACCGGGAAAGCGGTATTTCTGGGCCGCCGGAATGCCGGCGTTGCCATTGCCGTCCGCGGCGACGCTGGCGGTCGCGCCTTCTGCGGCGCACCATTTCATGGGGGTCGGCGCGCAATGTGGCAGCGGGCGTGATGTGCCACCGTGCCATGGCGGCGACGAGTGACGGTCGAGTGGCCGACGAGCTCGATCGGGGATGGCGCCGTCGCCGGCACCCAGTGCTCTGGCGCACGGACCCGCAGCATTCCGGAACCGGCGGCACTGTGATCGGGAATCGCACGCGGCCGGGAGTCGTGGTGCGCGAAGGCGCGACCGAAAGCCGACCGGCCGGGTTCGACGCGCGCTGACGACGCGAGGGCCCATGGGCGGCGCCGTCGATTCCGCCAGGGCCTGCGGATTTCGATCGTCCGGCCGCGCGACCCCGGTGCCGTGCGGGACATGCCGTTGACGAGCGACGGGTGGTGCAGCACGGCGCGCGAAGGCCCCAGCGCACGGCGAGCCGCAGAGCCTGTCGATGAAGTCGCATGCGGTCGGCGCAGCGACGGTCGGAGTCGTCCCCGGAGCGATCCGTAGTGGGCGGACGATCATGTAGCATCGATTGCCGACGGCCGAAGGATCGCCATCTTGCTGGCGGCGGTGGTTTCCAACGACGTCGGAGTCCGTCGGAGTCGGCACATCTAGAACTACGGATAATGTGTATTATGTCAACTCCGATGCTGGGGTCGACTCGTCCCGTACATACGTTCGCACGCCTCCACTGCAACCCGACGGTTCGGCCGGGAACACGAAGCGGCACGAATTCGTCCAATCGAACACATCGCATGACGTTCCATCTCGCCCATGCGCCATCGAGCACGCCGCCTGATTGTCCACTGACGGCCGCGAATGTCCACTGCCGGCAAGTGTCGGGCCTCGAGAAGTTGTGCCGCCTACGTGCTCGGGTAGCATCGATTCGGCGCAAGCGCTTGGCGGTCAGGAGGTGATGGACCATGATCATGAGATCGGACGATCGCGGAGGGGCGAGTTCCCTGCTCGGCGCGCACAGTTGGCTGCGCAGCGACTGCTTCGAGGAAACTTCCTGCTTCCTCCGCAAGGAAAAGGGTCTGTCGCTGGCTCAGGCAGAACGAAAGTCGCCGAACGCAGGTGGCTTTTCGTTCGAGCTGAACTGGGCCGCACTGCCCCGCACCCACCTCTATTTCGTCGAGAGTCACGGGGTCCTCGAACAGGCGAGACTACCGGGCCCCGCCTTCGATTTTGCGGTGCAGGTGCCGCTCGAAGGATGGATCGGACTTCGCATGGGAGATCGCGCCATTCGCTGCGAGCCGGGCTGTGCCGCGATGGTATCCCCGACGGATGACCTCAGGCTGACGACAAGCGACGGTTGCCGACGCTTGGTGCTGCGCGTGAGCGCCGAGGCGCTTACCACCCATCTTGCGTGGATGCTCGGCGATCGGCCTGACCAAGGTTTGGCCTTTTCGCCGGATTCTGCGTCCTCCGATGCGTTCGGTCGTCGAATAGCGAACGCAGTGTGCTACTTCGCCCGGGAATTGGAATGTGTCGACGCCGTCCGCGGTCAGGCTGTTCTGGTGGCGCAGTTCGAGCAGTTCGTCATCAGTCTCTTCCTGCTGGCGCAGCCGAACAACTACAGCGAGGTCCTGGGCAAGCGCGAAACGACGCTCCGGCCGAAGGACGTCAAGCGGGCGATCGACTACATCCACGCCAACCTCGGCGAGCCCATCTCGCTCGTGGAACTGAGCGAAATCGCCGACGTACCGGGGCGCACCCTGTGCCAGCATTTCCGCGATTTCACGGGAATTTCACCCATGCGATACGTCAGGAATGCCCGCTTCGAGCGAGTCCGCGACGAGTTGTCGCGCTTGCACGGAGAGGGCACGGTCACGGAAGTTGCGCGCCGCTGGGGCTTCACCCACATGGGACGATTCTCGGCGGAATACCGCGCCCGCTTCGGTGAATTGCCTGCCGTCACGGCCCAGCGCAGAAAGCCCTCGGGCACGTAGCTCGCGCACCGCGCACGTCGATTTTTCCGCGGGATGCGGGTCTGGGGCTGCGCCCTGCTCGGCCGCCGTCCAAGGCGTCGCGCCGTGCTTCCCATGCATTCGGATTGCCCCGCCGTATTTGTCGGTCGTGGTCTGTGGCGCCGCTGACGAGGCCGAAGGCGCGGTGCAGGGAACGACGGTCGAATGCGCGGCGGCCGGGCGACGTCGCGATGGGGGAAACCGTCGGCGCCGGATATCTCGCCGGATCGGGATAGCGGCTGCCGGCCATGGATAGATCGGCCCACGGAGCGTAGTTAGCATCGTCCGTGAAATCCGCCGGCTGTACCCCGATGCATTGGCTGGCGGCGGCGTCGGAATCCCTCGGCGCGAATTCCAGGCACATGACAAGGAGGCGCACGAAATGGCACTGAGAATTGGTGACACGGCCCCGAATTTCACGGCAATGACGACGCAGGGAACGCTGCGATTCCATGAGTGGATCGAGGGCGCCTGGGCAGTTCTGTTTTCCCATCCCAAGGACTTTACGCCGGTCTGCACCACCGAACTCGGCTACCTGGCCAGGCTCAAGCCCGAATTCGACCGACGCAACTGCAAGATCATTGGCCTGTCGGTCGACTCGGTGGCGGATCACGAGGCCTGGTCCGACGACATCGCAGAGAGCCAGGGCGCAGCACCCAATTATCCGCTGATCGCGGACGAGAATCTCGCTGTGGCCAAGCTCTACGGCATGTTGCCGGCGGGCGCCGAAGGCGACGCGAGAGCGCGCAACGCGGCGGCCAATGCCACCGTTCGCACCGTCTTCGTGATCGCTCCGGACAAGACGATCAAGCTGATGATCGCCTACCCCATGAGCACTGGTCGAAGCTTCGACGAGGTGTTGCGCGTCCTCGACTCCTGCCAATTGACCGAGCGCTACAAGGTCGCTACGCCGGTCAATTGGCAGCGGGGCGAGAAGGTCATCATCGTCCCCGCGGTCTCGGACGAGGAAGCCAGGCAGCGCTTTCCCGGCGGTTGGGAGGCGCCCAAGCCTTACATCCGCCTGGTGGATCAGCCGCAGTGAAGAACCGAATGGAGGGACCCGAGAAATGAATCCGAATAAGCCCCGGATGCTGCCGCTCGTGCTGACGAGCCTGTTGCTGCTGCCGGCCTGCGTCCGGCACGGTTCGGCGGCCGACTATGGCCAGCCCCAGTTGCTCGTGGAGACCGGGCACCTCGCCACGCGTCTCGCTGATCCGATGCTTCGCATCGTCGACGTTCGATCGGCCGAGGCCTATGCCGACGGCCATATCCCAGGGGCCGTCCACTTGGCGGCCGACGACGTGATCGACCCACGCAGCCATGTCCCGGGCGCACTCCTGCCCGATCGCGCGCTCGCGGAACGACTCGGCGGCCTCGGTATCGACCGTGACACCGAAGTCCTCTTCTACGACGACCAGGGCGGCTTGCATGCGGCCCGACTGTTCTGGATGCTGGAGTATCTGGGACACCGTCAGGCCCGCATCCTGAACGGCGGCTTCCCCAGGTGGGCCCGTGAAGACCGGCCTGTTTCCCGCGCGGAGCCGCGCGTCGAAGCCGGAACGTTCGCGATCACGACGACGCCGCGTCGGCTCGCCACCGCGGACTGGCTGCTCGAACGCCGGAACGACTCGAAGACGGTCGTGATCGATGTCCGACCGGACGGGCCGTTCAAGGCGGGCCACATTCCTTGGGCGCAGAACATTCCGTGGAAGCAGAATCTCGCCGCGGACGACACGCTGAAATCGGCCGACGAACTGATGGCGCATTTCGCCGCCCACGGCGTCACCAAGGACAAGGCGGTGGCGGTCCATTGCCAGAACGGCAAGGCGGCGGCCCACTCCTACTTCACCTTGCGGCTTCTCGGCTACCCCCGTGTGCGCAGCTACGACCGGTCGTGGGCCGAATGGGGCAGTGCCGACGACCTGCCGAAGGAAAGCGGCATCTAGAACAGCCGGATTTCCCGGCAGCCGCGAAAGCGGGTGACGAGGGCGACTTCCACCGCCGGACGGCGCTCGTCGCCCGCTCATTCTTCAATTCGCAATCCTCTACGGCTTCAGCGAATCATGCGCGGGTATTCCGCAGCGTCGCTGATTCGGGGCACCCTGCCCGCCTGCCGTCGTCGCCCGACACCCCCTTCGCCTGGCACCAAATACCGGAGTCGGTCGAACGCGTGTGCAGGAAACGGGTTCGGGCCTAGGGCGCGCCCTGGGCCGGGTGCTCGAGCACCCTTCTCGCCATCGATGTGACATATGCCGCATGAGCCCGGTTGAAATGACGGGGTCGACATCTATAGTCCCACCATGGCATGCGATTCGGGATGGCCACGGAGTGCGCGTCCGCCGCACTTGGCCGCAATGCGAACGCCGCCTGGAGGTCTGCAACCGAGGGTCCGGCGTGTTGCCCGGAGGTGGCGCAGGGCCGGTTCCTCCCGGACGAGGAAGGATCATCATGCCTGCTGCATTGAGTTATCCCGGCGTCTATATCGAGGAAATCCCCAGCGGCGTCCGAACCATCACCGGCGTCGCCACATCCATCACCGCCTTCATCGGTCGCGCGCCGCGCGGTCCGGTCGATCGACCGGTGCGGGTCCAGAGTTTTGCCGAGTTCACACGGATCTTCGGCGGGCTTTGGCAACCGGCGACGCTCGGCTACGCGGTGAACCAGTTCTTCCAGCACGGTGGCAGCGACGCGCTGATCGTGCGCGTGTTCAACGGTGTGGCGACCGACACTGCCACCCTGACCCTGCCGACCGCCACCGGCACCCTGGTGCTCGAAGCCGGCAGCCCCGGCGAATGGGGCAGCGCACTGCGGGCCACGGTCGACCACGCCACCCGCGACACCACCGACGCCCTGCTCTTCAACCTGCGCATCGAGGAACTCGACCGCCCGGGCGGCAGCACCGTCAAAAGTTCCGAACAGCATCGCAATGTCTCGGCCGACCCGGCCAGCCAGCGCTTCGTCGATACCGTGCTGAACGAGCAGTCGGCACTGGTCAATGTGCGCACCTCGGCGCCGGCGGACGAGAGCCCGACCGACGGTACGGTCACGATTACGGCCGCCGACGGCAGTGCGATCTCACCCAACACGCTGGGCGGCAACGGCAGCGCAATCACCAGTGCCCAAGTGGATGGCGATCGCGCGGCGCGCACCGGCATCTACGCGCTCGAACACGCGGATCTGGTCAATCTGCTGTGCATTCCGCCGCTCGAGCGCGAAGTGGATGTGGCCGATGCCACCTGGGCGATCGCCGCCGCCTACTGCCAGGAACGTCGCGCATTGCTGATCGTCGATCCGCCATCCACCTGGACCGCGAGTCCGAGCACCGCGATCTCCTCCGCCGAAGCGGGCGTGAATGGTCTGCGCGGCACGATCGGCAACGACGACGCGATCAACGTCGCGGCCTATTTTCCGCGCCTGCGCATGGCCGACCCCCTGTCGGAGAACCGGCTGGCCGATTTCGCGCCCTGCGGCGCAGTCGCCGGCATCTTCGCCCGTACCGACGTCCAGCGCGGCGTATGGAAGGCGCCGGCCGGCCTGGCCGCATCCTTTTCCGGCGTGCAAGGGCTCACCTACACCATGACGGATGCCCAGAACGGCGTCCTGAATCCGGTCGGGCTGAACTGCATCCGCAGCTTCCCGGTGGCCGGCCACCTGCTCTGGGGGGCGCGCACCCTGGCCGGCGCCGACCTGCTGGCGTCGGAGTGGAAATACGTGCCGGTGCGCCGCTTCGCGCTGTTTCTCGAGGAGAGCCTCTACCGCGGCACCCAGTGGGTGGTGTTCGAGCCCAACGACGAGCCGTTGTGGGCGCAGATCCGGCTCAATATCGGCGCTTTCCTGCAGACCCTGTTCCGCCAGGGTGCCTTCCAGGGCGCCAGTCCGCGCGAAGCCTATTTCGTCAAATGCGACCGCGAAACCACGACCCAGAACGACATCGATCGCGGCGTCGTGAACATCGTCGTCGGCTTCGCGCCGCTCAAGCCGGCCGAATTCGTGATCATCAAGATCCAGCAGATCGCCGGCGACATTCAAGTTTGAGGAGGAGGCGATGGCGCAGTTCACCGTCAACGCGACCCGTTTCGACCCCTACAAGAACT
>JAGRFZ010000125.1:20400-20689 GCA_020445785.1 Rhodocyclaceae bacterium | reverse complement strand
GCGCGACGACCGGCGATCCCGACGGTAATCTCACAATGGAGAAGGAAGCGCTGACGCTGGAGGCGCTCGCCATCGCCATGGCCGCGCGCAATTCCGGCGGCATCGTCATCGCGCAGGTCGAGCGTGTCGCCGAAAGCGGCTCGCTCAATCCACGCCAGGTGAAGATACCGGGCATACTCGTCGATTGCGTCGTCGTGTCGAAGCCCGAAAACCACTGGCAGACATTCGCCACGCAATACAATCCCGCCTATTCCTCGGAGATACGCGCGCGCGCGGGATCGCTTCCGCC
>JAGRFZ010000125.1:0-20148 GCA_020445785.1 Rhodocyclaceae bacterium | reverse complement strand
GTCATCGATCAGCCCTACCAGTTCGACTTCTACGACGGCGGCGGGCTCGACGTCGCCTTTCTCGGCCTCGCGCAGGCCGATCGCAACGGCTCGCTCAACGTCTCGAAATTCGGCCCACGTCTGGCCGGCGCCGGCGGCTTCATCAACATCAGCCAGAACGCCAAGAAGGTGGTGTTCGTCGGCACTTTCACCGCCGGCGGACTGGAGATCGGCCTCGCCGAAGGGCGGCTCTCGATCGTCGCGGAAGGCGCGACACGGAAGTTCGTCGAGCAGGTCGAGCACCGTACCTTCGCCGGCGCGGTAGCGATCGCCCGTGGCCAGCCGGTGCGCTACGTCACCGAGCGCTGCGTGTTCCACCTGGGCGCGGACGGTCTCGAACTGATGGAGGTGGCACCGGGCATCGACATCGAGCGCGACATCTTCGCCCACATGGGCTTTCGCCCGATCGTCCGCAGCGACCCCGCGACCATGGACCCACGCATCTTCCTGCCCGGGCGGATGGACCTGCGGGCGACGATGACCGACCTGCCGCTGGAGCAACGCCTGACCTACGACGCCGACCAGAAGCTCTTCTTCGTCAATTTCGAGCGCCTGAACATTCGCCACAGCGCCCAGATCCGCCGCATCCGCGAACTGGTCGAGGCCGGCGTGTCGGCCGTCGGCCACCGGGTGCCGGCGGTGGTCAACTACGAGCACTTCGAGATCGCCCCCGAACTGCTCGACGAATACGCCGCAATGGTGCAGGACGTCACCGAACGCTTCTACAGCGGCGTCGTGCGTTACGCCACCAGCGGCTTCGCCCGGATGAAGCTGGGCGAGGCGCTGGCCGGCAAGCACGTCGAACCCCATCTGTTCGCGAGCCAGCGCGAGGCGCGGGCCGCGCTGGAGAAATGATGGTCGCGCAACAAGGGCTGGAAATCACCACCCGGGGCCGCGGCAGCCTCGACATCACCGCCGCAGTGAATGCGGTGCTTCGCGACAGCGGCATCGGCTGCGGCATTGCCAACATCTGCGTGCAGCACACCTCGGCCTCGCTGATGGTGACCGAGAATGCCGACCCCGACGTGCGACGCGACCTCGAAACCATCTTCAGCCGCCTCGCGCCGGACGGCGACCCCGCCTATCGCCACGACCTCGAAGGCGAAGACGACATGGCGGCCCACGCCCGCAGCGTGCTCTCCGAAGTTTCGCTGACCCTGCCCGTGGCTGAGGGCCGACTGCAGCTCGGCACCTGGCAGGGCGTGTTTCTGTGGGAGCATCGCAGCCACGGCCAGCGCCGGCGGCTGCTGGTGACGGTGATCGGCTGACGCGCCGGCGGGCGCCGGCTCCGCCCCACCAGCTACTACACTTGCATGGGGGCCGGTGCGGCGCCCAGGACGACATCGACAAGGAGAAGACCAAATGACGCGTGCGATTCGTGGGTTGCTGTTGCTGGCCCTCATCTGTGCGGCATCCCAGGCAACGGCCTGGGAGCTGCAATGGTTCGGCCAGTCCGCCTTCAAGATCACCAGCCCCGGCGGCAAGGTGATCCTGATCGACCCCTTCATCACCGGCAATCCCAAGACGCCCGAGGCACTGAAGGATCTCGGCGCCCTCGGCAAGGTGGACCTGATCCTGGTGACCCACGGCCACGGCGACCATATCGGCGACACTGCCCGCATCGCGGCAGACCACGACGCCAAGGTGGCGATGAACGCCGATATGGGGCACACCTTCGGCAACCTCGGCATCGTGCCCTACAAGCAACTGATCCGCTTCAACAAGAGTGGTCCGATCCAGCCGATCGAAGGCATCACCGTGACCATGGTGCGCGCCGAGCACAGCTCGGAAGTGGTTCACACCGATCCGGCCAGCGGCGCCAAGTCGGTGCATCCGGGCGGCGAGCCGGCCGGCTACATCGTCGAGCTGGAGAACGGCTTTCGCATCTATCACGCGGGCGATACCGGCGTGTTCGCCGACATGAAGTTCATCGGCGAGTACTACGAGCCGGACCTCGAGCTGTTGCCGATCGGCGGCCACTTCACGATGGACCCGGCTCACGCGGCGTATGCCGTCAGCCAGCTGCTCGGCAGCAAGAAGGTGATTCCGATGCACTACGGCACCTTTCCGCCGCTGAAGGGCACGCCCGAGGCCTTCAAGCAGGCACTGGGCGAGACCGGTACCGAAGTGATCGTGATGGAACCCGGCCAGATCCTGAAATTCTGAGGACTGCCCGGTGACCGCCGCCAGCTTCGCCGTCCTGGCCGTGATCGTCGCCGCGATCGGCATCATCGTCGCAGCACGCGTCCTCGGCCTGTCCCTCGGACGCCACGCGGGCGTCATTGCGGTGCTGATCGTCGCCGGTGTCGTCGCCAGCGTCGGCGTGCCCGCACTGGTGAACCAATTCACCAACGGCCGCATCAGCCCCGACGAATCGGCACCGTGGATCGTGCTGGGCTGGCTGATCGTTGCCGGCACCACACTGCGCCGCCTCGCCGCCGGCGATCGCGCCGGAGACGGCCGCGGCGTCACCGCGGCGGCCGCGGCGCGCACGGTCGAGCGCAACTTCCGGGCTCACCGGCCCGCCGAGGCGGCAGCGCCGAAGGCCGCTGCGCCCACACCGGCACCGACACCGGCGTCACCGCTGCAGCTTTTCGTCTCCTACCGGCGCAGCGACAGCCAGGACGTGGCCGGCCGCCTCTACGACCGCCTCAGCCGGCACTTCGGCGCCGAGCACGTATTCAAGGACGTGGACAGCATTCCCCTCGGGGTGGACTTTCGCCGCTACGTCGGCGACCAGGTCGGCCGCTGCGATGCCCTGCTCGCGATCATCGGCCCCGCCTGGCTCGACGCCGAGAACGACCAGGGCCGCCGCCTCGACGATCCGCGCGACATGGTGCGTGTCGAAGTGGCCTCGGCACTCAAGCGCGACATCCCGGTGGTGCCGATCCTGATCGGCAATGCCGCGCTTCCCGGCGAACAGGCCTTGCCCGAAGAGCTTCGTGCCCTGAGCTACCGCAACGGCATTCCGCTGCGCCCCGATCCGGATTTCCACAGCGACGTCGATCGGCTGATCGAGGGACTGGAGGCGTCGCGCCGGCGAGGCTGACTCGGCCAGCCGAGCAACGATCCGGCACCCACGGGGCGCCTGGCTCGCACATCCGAAAACTCCTGCGACCAGGGCGCTGTCCAAGCGAGCATGCGAATTCTCGTCACCGCCAAGATCGCCGGCACCACGGTGGGCCACATCGACCATGCGCTGGCCTATGCCGTTGCCCTGAAGACGGCAGGGCACGACGTCACCCTGGTGGACTATGCCGGTCGTGGCCGATGTATTGACGCGCAGGGCCGGCGCGTGCCGTTTGCGCACTGGAGCGGGCGCGCACATTTCGAAGCCGTGGCCCGCGAGTACGGGCTTTGGCCCCAGGCAGCGCTGACCGGCTGGACCCGCGAAACCCACGGCATGCCGTTCGAACGGCTGCAGGCGAAGGCAACCGGGGCCGATCTCCTGATCGCACGCAGCGGCAAGATCCACAAGCTTCCGGAGATCTTCGAAGCGCCGCAACGACGGGCATTCTTCGACGGCAACCCCGGCATGACACAGACCATGTTCGCGCGCGGGGATGCGGATGCGGAACCGCTCGATCGCTACGAGTTCCTGTTTACATTGGGCCACAACATCGGCACGCCGGCATCTCCGATCCCTACCTGTGGACGGCGTTGGCATGCGCTACCACGCCCGATCGTGCTGTCGATGTACCCGCCGCAGATCCACGATGCCGACGCCCCGTTCACGACCATATCGAGTTGGCGGGGTCGTGGCAGCTTCGCACTGGACGGTGTGGCCGCGGGCCAGAAATCCGATAACTGGATGGACTACCTGGAGCTTCCGCGGCGCAGCGGCCAGGCAATGGAGATCGCGCTGCTGACCGCAGGATCCGACGACCGCCAGGATCGAATGCGCTTCCTCGATGCGGGCTGGCGACTCTCGGATCCGCGCCGATTGCGCCGATTCGAGGACTACCGCAGCTACCTCGGGCGATCGCGCGCAGAGTTCAGCGTTGCCCACAATCGCTACGTCGCCTTCGCCACCGGATGGTTCAGCGATCGCAGCGCCGCCTACCTGGCCTGCGGCAAGCCTGTCGTCGTGCAATCCACCGGCATCGAGCGGCATCTGCCGACGGGTCGCGGCATTCTGACCTTTTCGACGCCCGACGAGGCCGTCGAGCGGATCGCGGAGGTGAATGCAGACTACCGGCTGCATGCCCATGCCGCGCGCGACATCGCCGAAGAATATTTCTCGGCGGCCGGCATCATCGCCCGCATCCTGGAAATCGTCGCCTGAGGCGCCGCCTGGATCGACGTGTCGCGCCGTAAGCCGATCCTGATCCGCCACAGCCCTCATGAAGATTCGGCGCGGTGGAATCGCGCCCCTGCCGCGACATGGCTAAATTTACCGGTCGGAGGTGCCGATACTCTTCCCTGATCCAGACTCGAGGGAAGTCCGATGCCTTCAATTACCCGGTATCTCGGCAAAGAGATCATCGCGCTCGCGGTGGCCCTGGCGATCGCCCTCGTGGTGCTCGTGCGATGGCACACGACGGAGCGGGACGCGCTGGAGGCGCGCTACATCGAAGACCAGGTCGCCGTCGCCGAGGCCAAGCGCGACCAGATCGCATCGACCCTGACCGAGGTCTACCAGAATGTCCGCACGCTGACATTGCTGCCCAGCGTACGCGGCATCGTCGGCGGCAACCGCAGCGAAGAGGACGAAGACATCGTCGCCAGCGGGCGCTTCAGCGAAGAGGGACGAACCACTGTCCAGCAAATCTACAACAACCTGGCCTCCCGCGTCAGCGTCTCGGAAGTCTATGCGGTCGTCGAAGGGCTAGACGCCGAAGGTGGCGAAGTCCCCTTCTTCATGTTCGACCAGCTCATCTTCGGCAATGGCAGCGCAGCGAGCGACGACGCACGCCCGGCCGACTTCCCGGAGGAGGCCGAGGACGAAGAGTACGCCTATTTTCCCCAGCAGATCGCGCGCATCCGGGCCGCCCATCCGCGCTTCGACTTCGCCGCCATCGACGACATCCCGGCCTATGTGTCGCCGATGATGCGCACCTGCGACAACAGCCAATACCTGTCGCTGGCGGCCGACGACGTGCACGACACCTACGGCATGCTCTACTCGGTGCCCTTCTACAGCGAGTCCGGCGAGCTGCGTGGCGTGATCTCCGCGATCCTGCGGGCCAACGTACTCGAAGCGATGCTGATGGACGTGCCTTTCGTGCCGGTCACCGAGCAGGATCGTGCCGAGCAGGCCCGTGCGGGCTGGCGACTGCCCGAGCCGGCGCGCTACGTGCTGAGCAACGAAGCCTACGGCATCCGCATCGCCGACCGGCGCCACGCCACGCTCGACCTGAGCCTGGCGAACGGTATCGAAGGGCGCAACGTGTTTCGCCTCCCCCTCGCGGCGCCCAGCGACACGCCGTGGGCGCTGACCTATTTCCTGCCGGAGCCGATGATCGAAGAAGCGCTGGTCCAGCATGATCGCGCGTTCCTGATCCTGCTGGCGGTGGTGGTCGGTGCCTTCCTGGCAGCCGGCGCGGCCTCGGTGCTGCTGAGCCGGATTCGGCTTCGCCTGGGCGGTGGCACCGACGAAGTGGCGCAGATCGTACGGGCCGTCAGCGACGGCAACCTGAACATACGCATCGCCGAGGGGGTCAATGCCGGCTGCGTGCTCGACAGCATTCACTCGATGGTGCGGGAGCTCTCCGGCCACATGCGGGCAATCGACCTCGAGAGCAAGCAGGTCGCCCAATCTTCCTACCAGATCTCCCAGATCTCCGAGCACATCGTGGACGCCGCGTCGCAGGAGCAGGAGCGCAGCAGCGAGGTACGCGACGCCATGGGCGCGCTGTCGGACACCGCCTCGACCGTGCACGGCCTCTCGGGCGACGTGCGAGAGCGGGCCGAGTCCGCCCGCGGCAGCGCCCGCGAGGGCATCGAAGCGGTGCGCAACAACATCGGCGAAATGGAGCACGTGCTCGATGAGGTCGGCGCCTCCGAAGCCAAGATCGGCCAGCTCAGCGAAGCCAACCAGCAGATCCAGGTCATCGTCCGCACCATTGCCGGCATCACCGACCAGACCAACCTGCTGGCGCTCAATGCCGCCATCGAGGCCGCACGGGCCGGCGAGCACGGGCGCGGCTTCGCCGTCGTGGCGGACGAAGTGCGCAAGCTGGCCCAGAATGCCGGCACCGCCACCGGCGAGATCTCGCGCATCATCGAGCATCTCAATCAACTGGTCGGCGAGAGCACCGACGCCATGCAACGGGTATCGACGCGCACCCGCAGCAGCATGGACCGGGCCAAGGAGAGCAACGTCGCGATCGAGCGCATCACCGACGCCATCGACACCAACGCCGAGGCGGCGAATCAGATCTCGCAGGTCACCGTCGAGCAGCAGCGCAAGGTCGAAGCCCTGCAGGCGCGGCTCGACGCCCTCAACGAAACCCTCGAACACAATGCGCGCAAGGTGCATACCACCGGCGCCATCAGCCAGGATCTGTTCCGCGTCACCGAACGGCTGCGCGGCCTGGTCGACCACTTCCGCTTCGACCAGGCTCAGGTCGTCACCCCCATCGACAACGAGCATCGGAAGGCGCCCCGCTACGAAAACAAGCTGCTGGTGCTGCTCGACGACCAGGGCCACAAGCGCGAGGCCCTGACCGTGGACATCAGCCTCACCGGCGCCCGTATCCGGGTGCCGAGCGCGCTGCGCACACCGATCCGCGACACGCTGGAGTTCCAATTGATGATCCCCGCCGCGCGCCTGAGCGACTACGGCGCCCAACAACCCGAACGCCTGCAGGCACGCCTGCTATGGCAGCGCGACGGCGGCGAAGACGGCGTGCTCTACGGCCTCGAATTCGTCGACCTCGACGAGCGCAGACGCCAAAGCCTGCAGCGGTGCTTCGCGTTCTTCAACCAGTCGCCGACCTATCACTGAACGCGCAGGGCTCTCGGATACCGCCTGCGGCCGCAACGGCAGCCTGTTTTGTTCAGCGAGAGAAACCGAAATGTCGGCTTCTTCGCCTTGAATTCGGGGTGTCGTGTTTCGCTTCCCGACCCGGTGTCGACGCTCGCCGCCCTGATGGTCCGGAGGCAGGTTTCTGAGCGGAGCAGTCGCGCGGCCCGGCGACCCACGGACAGGGCATCGAACCTACGCACACGGTGCATTTCTGCGGGCTTTCTGTCAGCAATCAGCGGTTCAGGGGTTGTTCAACTGAATCCCAGTAGCGACCACTCAGCCCGGACCGAAGTTCATTGAGGAAGCTCAGGGGTTCCGAAGCAAGCTACCACTGCGCAAGATCAATGAAGGGTGGATCGCCATTGCCCAGCCTTTCGCTGGCGACAGCTTCCAAACCAAGCGCCATGCGGCAGGCCCGTTCCAACCCTTGAGCGTGAGAACGAAATACCTGATCAGCCGCATTGAGGGGCGTCAGAATGATCCACTCACCATGAGCAAGCCAAGCACGGCGAATACCCCAAAAAGTGCGCGTTGAAACTGGATCGGATCCATTCGGCTCCTCAACCGGCCTCCAATCCAGAGGCCCAGAAAGGCAACGATCAGCGCTGTGGTGCAGCCGGGAATATTGGCGACCAGTTCATCTGTATTGGCCGTCCCAAGCCGGACGGTCAGCGCGACCGTGGCAATCATGAAGCTGATGCCGAGCCCTTGGATGAATGCCTCCTTGGCAAGCCGAAACGACTGAACATAGGGAACCAGCGGAATCACGAACACGCCGGTCGCTGCTGCAACAAGACCAGACAATGCGCCGACGCATCCGCCGATCAACCAGACGTGCTTGTGGGCTTCTGGGAGGCTCGGCCTCCATAAGCCCCAGAGACCATAGGCAATCAGAACGAAACCGAGGACCGCGGTGGCACGACTTCCCGCCGCCTCGATGCTGGCGAGCGGACTGAAGAGCGTCAGCAGTGCCAGGCAAGCCCACATTGGCCAAAGATTTCTGATTAGCCATCGCCAATGCGGACCGAAACACTGCCCAACGTTCGTTGCAAACGAGGGCAATACCATGAGCATCGCAGCCTGCGCCGGCGGCATCAGCAAGCTGAGCAGCGCCATTGAAATGGTCGGAAGCCCCAGTCCAGAGATCCCTTTGACGATCCCGGCAGCCAGAAACACGACGGCAATGATCCAATACGTTTCGGCGCTCATGCATCGATGATTGACCAGAGGATGAAATCAGTCGATCGCTTGTTTGCGGTGATATCCTTCACATAAATCGAAGGATGTCGATCATGCGCCTCAATCGGTCCCTCTCGCAGCATCGCATTTCCACCTACGACCTTCACGTCTTTGCGGCGATCGCCGAGGCGGGATCAATCACCCGTGGCGCAGAGAGCACGCATCTCTCACTGGCAGCCGCCAGCACGCGCTTGCAGAAAATGGAGCACGCTCTGGGTACCACGTTAGTTCACCGATCGAAGCTTGGGGTCAGGCTGACCGATGCCGGCCGGACCTTGCTGAGGCATGCGGGTCGACTGGAGCGCGAACTGGAGATTCTGCACGCTGAAATGGCGGCCTTTGCGCACGGGATTCGGAGCACTGTCCGAGTGCTTTGCAACACCGCAGCGATGACAGAGTATTTGCCGCCGTTGATTGGTCGCTTCCTGACCGAACACGAGGAGGTTGATGTCGATCTGCGTGAGCTTGGGAGTCAGGATGTCCTGACAGCGATGCGGCAGGAGCAGGCCGACATCGGAATTGTCGCCGACTATGTCGGAACCGATGGGCTGTGCACCCGGCTTTTCCGGGAGGATCGGCTGGTGGCGATCATTCCATCCACTCGGCGTCCGTGGCAAAAGGCCCCCGCACGATTCGCCGAACTCCTGTCGCACCCCTTTGTGGGACTGCCTTCCGAAAGCGGCTTGAGCCGGTTCATCCAAAACCAGGCGATCCAGCATGGTCGGGGCATTCACTACCGGGTGCGGGTACGCAGTCTCGATGCCGTGGTGAGTCTCGTTGCGGATGGGGTCGGAATTGCTATTGTCCCGGAGACTACCGCCCGACGCCTGGCCAGTCCGAAAATCGACCTGGTGCCACTGGAAGATCCGTGGTCGAACAGAAAGCTGCTGCTCTGTACTGCTAGCGATGCCGCCCGGGAAGGTCCTGCAGCGGCATTTCTGGATTTTCTGTCTCGCTCGGCGCGGTAGTTTCAGCAACCGGAATCGACCTCTAGCACCACAGCGAGAATCTCCGCAAAGCGCCAGACAAACGGGCCACTGCTACCGGAGTGTTCCAAGCCCCAAGAGGTCGACCTGGTTGAGTCGCTTCCATAGGCAATCCGGCAGCTTCACAGGCGCGAAAATCGCGACGCCCCGGCGAATCGCACCAGCCGCCTGGAGCAGATCACCTGCATGCCGGCACCTGCCTGCTGAGCGAGTCGAAGTGCGGCACCCGCCGCCTCGTATCCGCCAGTCGAAGCGTCGTCCGATGCGCCGCTGGCATTCCCCCTGTGGCGGCCAGCAAGCCATCGCCGCCGAACGTCGGCATCGCGGCGTGTCAATCGACTTCGGCCGCCAGGTCGATCACGCGGTCGCCGGGCCGGGGTTGGCAACCCTCGGCCGCGTCGGACCATCCGCGGAGCACCACGACCCGCGTCGCGTCGTGGCACAGCGCGATGCGCCGGCTGGCGGGATAGCGCTGGCGGGCAAATTGTTCGATCGCCTGCGGCAGGCTGATGCGGAAGGCCAGGGCGCTGCGCGCATCCTCGGGATGGTCGTCCACGTGCAGCAGCGGAACGAAGACGGAAGCGAGGTATTGCGCGATCGAGACCGCCACGGGCCGGGGCGCGTAGCCGGCCGAGCGTAGCCATTCCTGCGCCCGGGCCCGCACTGCCCCATCGCGGCCCAGGTCGCCCCAGGCCGTCGCGAGCAATTCGGCCACCCATTGATTGCAGTTCTGGTAGCGCAGGCCGAAGGCGAAGGCATTGGCGCTGTAGCGGGCCGCCAGCAGTCGCAGCGCGAGGGGCTTGTCGAGCACGGTTCGGCGCAGCGCCTCGGCGGCGGCAGGGGGAAGGACGACGATCGAGAGCTGGCCCTGGCGCGGATCGTCGCTGCCGAGGACGAATCCGGCGATGCCCTGGTCGTAGAGCCGGGGGCGCCCCTCGGCACACGCATAGTAGAGCTGCCGGGCGGCCCATCGCCCGCTCCCGTCACGCCATGCGATGGCGGCATGGGAGTAGCGAATGCCGAAGCGCGAGAGGTCGAGTCCGGAGCGGCTGATCAGGGCCACGCCTTCGCCGACGCGGGCCAGTTCGTCGCGCACGACGGCGGCGAAACGCAGCAGGCGGTCCTGGTCGGCAGCAGCCAACTCCGGCGCACGATCACAGTATTGCCGGCTGCCGGACGCCCCCGTCCGCCTGGAGCCGGCCTCGGCCGCACCGGCGAGGGCGAAGCTCGCCGCGACCAGCGCGATCGCGACGCGCACCCGGCTGCTCACAGGGCCAGCGGGCGGGCCGCCATCTCCCCATACCAGTCGTCGTGCAGTACCAGGAAGAACGCGGCGCGGTTATCGCCCCGCGCAAATTCGAAGCCGTAGGGTCGTTGCGCCACATGCACCCGGTCTCCCGCCTGCAGGCCCTGTGCGGCCCATACGACGCGGGGAAGCTCGAGGGTGAATGCCCGCTCGGTGGTCTCGGAGCGCAAGGCTACCGCGAGGTATTCCGCCCGCTGCTCGGCCTGGGCGACGTCGGCAACCCGGTAATCGCCAGCCGCCGCCTCGTTGTCGTCGTCGGAGGAACTGTTGCTCGAGGCACCCAGCGAGTCCGACGCGCTGCCGATCGAGGCCGACCCCGCTTCGGAGGCGGACGAGGCGAAGCTCGCCGCGGGCGCCGCGGCGGGCGTGAGGAATGCCGCAACAAGGCAGATCGAGGGGAAACGCGGAATGACGCGCAAGTGAGGCTCCTGGATCGAGGAAAGAACCGCCGGCGCTCGACATGCGCACCGGGTGATTGCGATTGTGCACGACTTCGACGGAAGACGCCTTCGGCAACCGGCGGCGCCGCATTGACTTTCTCGGCGGGAATTTCCCCGCTTGGCTGCGGTCAGCGAGAGGACGACGAAGGCATTCGCGCCACGAGGCGAGGGAGAAAATCGCATGACACGGAAACGACGAATCGCATTGCTCCTTGCCCTGGCAATGGCGGGGGGTGCCGCCGCGGCCCTGCCCGAGCACGCGCAGGCGCCGGTATTCGAGGGCCCCGCCGCGAAGGACGGGCGGCAGATCGCGTTCCACCTGGGCGATGCGCTCGAGCGCGGCGCAGTGGTGGTGTATTTCTATCCGGCGGCGTATACCTCGGGCTGCAATATCCAGGCGCGGGCGTTTTCGCGCGACTACGGCAAGTTCGCCGAAGCCGGTGCCAGCGTCGTAGGCGTGTCCCTCGACGGCATCGAGCGCCTGCAGCGCTTCTCGGCGGATCCCGACTACTGCGGTGGTCGCTTCCCGGTGGTGTCCGACGCGGACGGCCGCATCGCCGCGCGCTACGAGCTGCGGGTCAGCGCCGGCGGCGCGGGCCTGAGGAACACGCAGGGCGAGGAGATCGGCCACGGCTTCGCCGAGCGCACCACCTTCGTCGTCGCGCCCGATGGCCGCATTGCGGCGACGATTTCCGGTCTGGGGCCGGAGCAGAACGTGGCGCGCGCGTTGCAGGTCGTTCAGGCACTCGCGGCGCAGGCCGGGCACGCGCCCCCACGGTAGCGTCCCGCGCCGTCGCGCCCCCCGGACCGCCCGCGGCCGACGTCTCGCGCCCCACCGCCTCGGCCGCCCCTCAGCCGGGATCGCGCATCAGGGTCGACTTGCCGAACAGGCTCTCGATCAGGTCCACCGCAACTTCCGCGGTGCGGTTGCGCTCGTCCAGGGCCGGATTGAGTTCGACCACGTCGAGCGAGCCGAGGCGGCCGCTGTCGGCAATCATCTCCATGCAGAGCTGGGCTTCGCGATAGGTCGGACCACCGGGCACGGCGGTGCCGACGCCGGGGGCAAAGGACGGGTCGAGAAAGTCGATGTCGAAACTCACGTGCAGGTGGGTACGGCTGTCCACGAGGCCGAGGGCCATCTCCATCGCGTCGCGCATGCCCATTTCGTCGATGTAGCGCATGTCGAACACTTCGAGCCGGGCATGGTGGACCCGGGCCTTTTCTTCCGCGTCCACCGAGCGGATGCCGAGCTGGCGGATCGCGTTGGGGCGGATCGCCGGGATCTGGTCCGACAGGCCGGTCAGTTCGGCCGGCCCGTCGCCACACAAGCACGCCACCGGCATGCCGTGCAGGTTGCCGCTCGGGGTGATCTCGCTGGTGTTGAAGTCGGCGTGGGCATCGAGCCACAGCACCCGCAGGCGACGCCCGTGCTCGCGACAGTACCGGGCGACGGCGCTGATCGAGCCGATCGCCAGCGAGTGGTCGCCACCGAGCATCAGCGGCAGTCGTCCGGCGGCCAGTTCGCCCAAGACGGCGTCGTGCACCGCACCGTTCCATTGCCGTACTTCGCTAAGGTGGCGAAAGCCGCCGGCCGGTGGCAGCCAGGGGTTGGGCGGGCCGGCCAGATTGCCGCGGTCGGCCACCTCGAGCCCCCGTGCCCGCAGGCGCTCGACGATGCCCGCCACGCGCAGCGCTTCGGGCCCCATCGATGCCCCACGGGCGCCGGCGCCGATGTCGGTCGGCACGCCGATCACGCTCAATCGCTTCTGCATCCGCCGCACCCCATCCCATCGACATCGCCCGCCGCAATTCGCGGCCGTCGGTTTCGGTCATTCGACCCAGCCATCCGGTGCAAGTCTCGCACAGCCCGCAGCGATTCGGCACCGCCGGGAAACGCGAGGGTGACGTCGCCGTCGATGACGGCTAGTCTCTCGCTATGAACGCACGCCGCAACCTACTCCGCAGCCTGCTGGCGCTGGCCTTGGCGCCCGTCGCCGGGCGCAGCACCGCGGCCAAGGGCGGCGACGCCTCGATGCTGCTGCTGGCCTCGGAGAAACTACGGGATCCGCGCTTCCGCGGCACCGTGCTGGCCGTGATGCGCCACGGCCCGGGCGGGCCGCTCGGGGTGGTGCTCAATCGCCCCACCCGCTTTTCGCGCGGCCAGATCCTGCCCAACTTCGGGACCCTGCCCGAGCGGGGCGAGCCGGTCTTCCACGGCGGCCCGGTGGCGCGCACCACGCTGTTCTACATGGCGCGCTTCCCGGTCGAACCGCCGTCCGTGCTGACCCTGGCGCCCGGCGTATACATGGGGCTCGACCTAGATGGCCTGCGGCGTATTCTCGAAGCCGGCATGGCGCCGCAGGCCTTGCGCATCTATGCGGGCTACGCCGGCTGGGCTCCCGGCCAGTTGCAGCGCGAAATCGCCGAGGGCTCGTGGCACGTGCTGCCGATGGACGCCGGCCTGCTGTTCGAGGACGACACCCGCGCCCTCTATCCACGGCTGATCGCCCGCACCCGCCTGATTCCTGCCTGATCGCGGCGGGCCAGCGGCCCCGATCCGTGCAACCGTGCACAGCGCACGGCGGAAGCCGCCGTCGGGCGCTAAAGATGTGATGTCGGTCGGCCGTAGCCAACACACCCAATACGGCAAACTCGGAAATCGAATGTTCATCAGCAGGCGCGATCTGGTCGAGGCATGGCGGTCGACGGCGGCGGCCTTCACCTGGCCGCTGTTCGGCACCATCGCCGCGCTGCTGCTGATCGTCGGCGGACTGTTCTGGCTGGGGGGCCACGCCGACCCGCGCTACGACGACAGTTGCTCGGATCCGGGCGACGCCGCCTTCCTATTGTTTTTCCTGTCGATTCCCGTGGTCGGCGTGTGTGGCCTGGTCGGGCTCGGCGAGGGCGTGCTGTGGGGGCGCCTGCGCCGCAGCCATCGCGTGCAGGCGTCCGGCCACTTGCGACGCGCGGCCACCTTGCTGGGCATTTCCTTCGCCGTCTGCGTCGGCACCGGCATCGGCCTGCTCACGCTGTGCCGAGTCGTATGAGCGCTTTCCCGAAGGCCCCGGCGAGCTCTCCCGCAGACACTTCGTAAGCACATGTTCCACCGCCGTCGGCTCCGCCGCCGAGGGCAGTAAAATCGCGCACCTGGATTGCCCCCGCGCGGGCCGGCGCCATCGCCTCGACCCGCCCAGCCTGGATGCGCGCCTTGCTCAAATTCTGCGGCTACCTGCTCGGCGCCGTGCTGTTCGTCGCCTCGTGGTGGGTACGCGAGGAGTATGGCCGGGTCACGATCGACCAGGTGCTCTACCACGTCGGCTTCGGCACCGATGCGCTGCTGGCTTCCGACCCGGAGTTGAGCCTGCGGCTGATGCAGGGCCTGCTGTGGCCAACCTTGCTGGCAGCCAGTCTGCTGTTTCTGTGTGACGCCCTGATGACGCGCGTCGCCGCCCGCCGCCGGGCGCGCGGCATGGCCGCGGATTCCGGTCGTTCGCCGCACGGTGCCGCACGAGCCTTCGCCGGCGCCGCCGGGCGGCGGCTGCACCTGTTGTTGCCGCTGGCCGGGCTGTGCTACTTCGGGCACAGCTTCGCGCTGATCGACTACCTCGGCGTCCACTTCGGCCCCGACCATTTCTCGCAGGCCTACGTCGATCCGGCCCGGGTCACGGCCGCCAACGGCGCGCCCAACGACCTGGTGGTGATCTACGTCGAAAGCCTCGAGAACACCTACGCCGACCCGACGCTGTTCGGGCGCGACCTGCTCGCCCGTCTGAACCGCCTGAAGCCGCGAGGAATTTCCTTCGACGACTACCGGGAAGTCCTCGGCGCCCACTTCACGATCGCCGGCATCGTGTCCACCCAGTGCGGCATTCCACTGCGCTCGCTGGCGATGTTTCGCGGCAACGAGCAAGGCGAGCGCATCGGCAGATTCCTGCCCCGGGCAAGCTGCCTCGGCGACATCCTGCACGAGCACGGCTACACCAACGTCTTCCTGAACGGCTCGAGCCTGCAGTTCGCCGGCGTCGGCAAGTTCTTCCGCGAACACCATTTCGACAAGGTCATGGGGCGCGAGGAATGGCTGGCCCAAGGCGCCGACGCGGCCCGGATGAGCGGTTGGGGACTGCACGACGACGATTTGTTCGCCCGCGCCCGCCAGGAGTTCGAACGGCTGAAGGCCGCCGGCCAGCCCTTCCATCTCGACCTACTGACGATCGACACCCACCACCCCCGCGGCCACCTCAGCCGCCACTGCGCCGAGCACGGCGCCCACGATTTCGAAGGCATCGTCGAGTGCACGGCCGATCTGGTGGCCGGCTTCGTCGAATTCATCGACCAGCGCGGCTGGCTCGCCGACACCGCCGTGGTGATTCAAGGTGATCATCTGGCCATGGGCAACTCGGTCTATGACAAGCTCACGACGGTGCCCGAGCGTACGGTGTTCAACCTGATCCTCGGCGGGCCTCGGCGGCTCGCCAAGAACACCGACGCCATCACCCATTTCGACATGTTGCCGACGCTGCTGGAATTGGCCGGCTTGAAAGTGCTGGGCGAGCGCGCCGGCCTCGGCTATACGGCAATCGGCAAGCCGTCGGTGCCCCGCCCACCGGACCGCATCGCCCGGGTCGGCGCACTCACCCGCCACCTCTCGCCCGGCTACCGCCGCCTGTGGGAGCCGCCCCCGCCGGCGCCACCCGCAATGCAGGCCGACGCACCCGGCCAGGATGCCGGCACGCCCTACGAGTTTGACTTTTCGCCGGGCGCGGGCTAGTTTTCGACCCATTCACGCGCCGATTTGATCATCAGCTTGCGGGCGCGTAACAAATACGGCTAAAGCGAGGGCAACCCGGTCCGAGCCTTCAGCCGACCGGGTTTTTTGCGTGTACGGGGCGGCGTCACCGCCCCGGCGGGAGTTTTGAACAGGATGAACAACGCCTCATCGGTCGGAATCGTGACCCCCCAGGTGGCCCGATTCGATCAGCCGCTGGCGCTGCGCTGCGGCGCCAGCCTGCCGGGCTTCGAACTCGTGTACGAGACCTACGGCCAGCTCAACCGGGAGCGCTCCAACGCGGTGCTGGTGTGCCACGCCCTGTCCGGCTCGCACCATGTCGCCGGTCACTACGCCGACGACCCCGGCAACGTCGGCTGGTGGGACAACCTGATCGGCCCCGGCAAGCCGCTCGACACCGACAAGTTCTTCGTCATCGGCGTAAACAATCTCGGCGGCTGCTACGGCAGCAGCGGCCCGCTCACCACCAATCCGGCCACCGGCCGGCGCTGGGGTGCCGATTTTCCGTTCGTGACGGTGGAGGACTGGGTCGACTCCCACGCCCGGCTGGCCGACCTGCTCGGCATCGAGCGCTTCGCCGCGGTGGTCGGCGGCAGCCTCGGCGGCATGCAGGCGATGAACTGGGCGACCCAGTACCCGGATCGCATCGGCCACGCCGTGGTGATCGCCTCGGCGCCGAAACTCACCGCCCAGAATATCGCCTTCAACGAAGTCGCGCGGCAGGCGATCCTGAAGGACCCGGATTTCCACGGCGGTCACTACTACGAGCACGGCGTGGTGCCGGCCCGCGGTCTCGCCCAGGCGCGCATGGTCGGCCACATCACCTACCTCTCGGACGACTCGATGGATCGCAAGTTCGGCCGCAAGCTGCGGCACGGCCAGCCGATCTACAGCTACGACGTGGAGTTCGAGGTCGAGTCCTACCTGCGCTATCAGGGCGAGAAGTTCGCGGGCTTCTTCGACGCCAATACCTACCTGCTGACCACCAAGGCGCTGGACTACTACGATCCGGCCGCCGACTGCGGCGGCGACCTGACGCGGGCCTTGTCGCCGGCCGAAGCCCAATTCCTGGTGGTGTCCTTCTCCACCGACTGGCGCTTCGCGCCTTCGCGTTCGAAGGAGATCGTGGGCGCCCTGCTGCACGGCGACAAGCGGGTCAGCTACGCCGAGATCGACTGCGCCGCGGGGCACGACTCCTTCCTGCTCGACGTGCCGCTGTACCACGGCGTGCTGCGCGCCTACTTCGACAACATCCGGGTGTGAGCATGGCCTATCAACGCTACGACTACGAAGTCATCGCATCGTGGATCCAAGGCGGCGAGCGGGTGCTCGACCTGGGCTGCGGCGACGGCAGTCTGCTGAAGTACCTGCAGGAGACCCGGCAGGTGCGCGGCTACGGCGTCGAGAACGAGCCCGAACGCATCGTCTCGAGCATCGCCAACGGCATCAACGTGCTGCAACTCGACCTCGAACAGGGACTGGCCGGCATCGAGGACGACGCCTTCGACCACGTCATCATGAGCCTGTCGCTGCAGGCCATTCACAACACCCAGGGCATCCTCGCGGAGATGTTGCGGGTCGGCCACGAGGCGGTCGTCAGTTTCCCGAACTTCGCCTACTGGCGCCATCGGCAGGCCATCATCAACGGCCGCATGCCGGTCTCCGAGAGCCTGCCCCACCAGTGGTACAACACCCCCAACGTCCGCTTCTTCACGATTGCCGACTTCGAAGCCCTGTGCGCGCAGGAAGGCATCGTGATCCGCGAGGGGCTGGCCTTCGACGACGGCAAGCTGGTACTCGACGAGCCCAATTTCATGGCCAGCGTGGCGCTCTACCGCCTCGGTCGGCAGAACGCCTGAGCAAGTCGTCGCGGGTCAGCCGATGAGGCCGCCGGTGGGCGAGCTCGGCTCGCCTCGGTACGGCCGCTTCGGCATGCGCCCGGCGAGGAAGGCGCGCCGGCCGGCGTCGACGGCCAGCGCCATCGCGCCGGCCATGCGCACCGGATCACCCGCATGGGCGATGGCGCTGTTCATCAGCACCCCGTCACAGCCCAGCTCCATCGCCACTGCCGCATCCGAGGCGGTGCCGACGCCGGCATCGACGATCACCGGCACCCGCGCCTGCTCGATGATGATCGCGAGGTTCCACGGGTTGAGGATGCCCATGCCGGAGCCGATCAGGCTCGCCAGTGGCATCACCGCGACGCAACCGACCTCTTCGAGCATGCGGGCCTGCACCGGATCGTCGGAGCAATACACCATCACCTCGAAGCCGTCCTTCACCAGGATCTGCGCCGCCTTCAGGGTTTCCGGCATGTTCGGGAACAGGGTGCGCTCGTCGCCGAGCACTTCGAGCTTGACCAGGGCATGTCCGTCGAGCAGTTCGCGGGCGAGCTGCAGCGTGCGTACCGCGTCCTCGGCGCTGTAGCAGCCGGCGGTATTGGGCAGTATCGTGAAGCGGTCGGGCGGCAGCACGTCGAGCAGGTTGGGCTGACCGGGCTCCTGGCCGATATTGCTGCGGCGGATCGCGACGGTGACGATCTCGGCGCCGCTCGCCTCGGTGGCGGCGCGGGTCTCGTCGAAGTCACGGTACTTGCCGGTGCCCACCAGCAGGCGCGAGCCGAACACTCGCTGGCCGAGCCTGAGGGCATCGGTGGGCATCTCGTGCGATGCGATCATGGTGTCTCCTGATGCGACGGCGGTCGGCGACCGTCGCCATCGTCGTTGCGGAAGGGGCGGCGTGGCGCGACGGCCTCAGCCGCCGCCGACGGCGACCACGATCTCGATGCGGTCTTCCGCCTGGATCGGGCTCGACTCGTGCTGGCTGCGCGGCACGATCGAGCCGTTCTTCTCGACCGCCACCCGGCGATCCTGAAAGCCGAGGTCGAGCAGCAGGTCGGCGATACGCCAGCCCGCCGGCACCTCGATGCGCTGCCCGTTGACCACGATCCGGTTCATCGCCCTCTCCCCGCCGCGGCGGCCGCAGCGACCCGTTCGGCCTGGTACGACGAACGCACCAGGGGTCCGGCAGCGACCTCGTCGAAGCCGAGCGCGAGTGCGCTCAGGCGCAGGGTCTCGAAGGTCTTCGGCGGCACGTAGCGCCGCACCGGCAAGTGCTCGGCCGAGGGCTGCAGGTACTGGCCGAGGGTCAGAACACGGCAGCCCTGGGCGCGCAGGTCGTGCATCAGGGCCACCACCTCTTCGTCGCGCTCGCCAAGGCTGAGCATCACGCCGGATTTGGTCGGCACGCCCGGCATCCGGCGCGCCGCCTCGGCCAGCAATCGCAACGAGCCGGCATAGTCGGCCCCGGGCCGCGCCTCGCGGTAGAGCCGCGGCACGGTCTCCATGTTGTGATTGAAGATGTCCGGCGGCTCCGCCGCCAGTCTGTCCAGCGCCATTTCGGCGCGGCCGCGAAAATCCGGCGTCAGCACTTCGATCGCGGTGCCCGGGCAGGCGGCGCGCAAGGCAACAATACAGGCGGCGAAGTGGGCTGCGCCACCATCCCGCAGATCATCCCGGTCGACCGAGGTCAGCACCACGTGGCGCAGGCCCATCGCCGCGACGGTGGCGGCGAGCCGCGCCGGCTCGTCGGCGTCCGGCGGTTGCGGCCGACCGTGGGCGACGTCGCAATACGGACAACGGCGGGTGCAGATCGCACCGAGGATCATGAAGGTCGCGGTGCCCGCGGCAAAGCACTCGCCGATGTTCGGGCAGGCCGCCTCCTCGCACACGGAGTGCAAGGCATGGTCCCGCAACACCGACTGCAGGGCCCGCACCGCGGGAGTGCCGGGGTCGCGGGCGCGCAGCCAGGGCGGCTTGGCCAGTGGCACCGCGAGGCGATCGACCTTGACGGGAATACGGGCCAGTTTGCCGGCACCGCGCTGCCCGGCCGCAAGGGCTTCGGTCTGCATGGATCGGCTCCTTCCGGGGAGCCCGGCCGGCGACGCCGGCCGGGTATCCGGGTCTTACTCGAGGAAGGCCTCGATCAGTCGGTTGACATCGCCGGCGGCCTCCATCTGGGCCATATGGCCTTGGCCGGCCAGCACCTCGACACGCACCCGGCCGGCGGCCTCGGGGGCATGGGACGCAGGAATGATGCGATCCTGTTCACCCCAGATCACCAGCACCGGCTTGCCCAGGGCCTGCGGCACGCCGGTCAGCAGCGTCGTCTGCCGGCCGTCGGCGAACATCGTACCGGCGAGCTTGCCGAGCGCCGCGCCGACGCCTTCGAGCCGCTTGTACTTGAGCATGTCATCCACCAGTTGGCGGGTCACCAGACTGGTGTCGGCAAACAGTTCTGCCAGCAAGGGCTTCAGCGAGCGACGATCCTGCGCGGCGACGAAGCCGTCGATGTAGGCACCGTTGATCTCTTCGCCGAGGCCG
>JAGRFZ010000023.1:15466-15667 GCA_020445785.1 Rhodocyclaceae bacterium | reverse complement strand
CGCTGAAGTTGGCGTCCGGCGTGTAAGTGAAGGTGCCGTCCGGGTTGACCACCACCGTGCCGTTGGCCGGATCGGTGAGCTTCATCCAGACGTTGCCGCCGTCCGGGCTGGGCGTGTCGTTGCCCGCAAGGCTCGCATTGACCGGGGTGTCCTCGGCCGTGGTGTAGGCATCGTCCACCGCCACCGGGACGTCGTTGCCCG
>JAGRFZ010000023.1:0-15369 GCA_020445785.1 Rhodocyclaceae bacterium | reverse complement strand
GTCCGGATTGACCACCACCGTGCCATTGGACGGGTCGGTGAGCTTCATCCAGACATTGCCGCCGTCCGAGCTCGGCGTGTCGTTGCCCGCCAGACTGGCAACGACCGGAGTGCCCTCGCTGGTACTGTAGGCGTCATCGACCGCCACCGGCACGTCGTTGACGTCGAGCACGGTGACCGTAAACGTGTTGGCGACGAGATCGGTATCGACGCCGCCACAGTCCGGATCGACACCGCCGTCGTCACGGACGCGAAAATCGAACGCGGCATCCCCGCTGAAGCCCGCGTCCGCCTGGAAAACCAACCCACCCGCATCGATCGCCGAAACTGCGACTTCGTCGCCGACCGCGACGGCGACCCCGTCGAGCAGCAATTGGCCACCCGCAGGCAGGCTGTCGATGATCACGCCGACAAAGCTGTCCCCATCGATCGGATCCGAGAAGCCGAAATCGGCGGCGGCAAGGACGTACGCGCCACCTTCGTCGATCGTGGCCCCACCGTCGCTGCCTTCCGGTGCGTCGTTGACCGGCTCGACATCGATGACGATGCTCAACGTGACGATGTTGCCGTTCGAATCCAGCGCGACGACGCGGCCACCCAGCGCGCCGTTGAAATCCGGCAGAACGGAAAGATCGATCAGCACACCGTCGGTGCCGTCCGCCTTGATGAAACTGTCCGCCGGCGCGATGGCGTACGTGCCATCGGCCTGCTCGACGAAGAACTGGAGCGCGGTAGCGCTGATGGCCGAATAACCGGCCTGCGCGAACAGATCGATCAGGGAATACGACTCTGAGATGTCTTCACACAGCTGAACGCTGGTCGTCAGCGACAGATTTGCCATCGAATGACCTCTTTGTGGTTATAGGTTCCCGCATGCCTGCCGGCCCCGTGAGCGGACCGGGCGTTACGTGGGCCTAGCGGGGAGCAATTTGCACGCCCTGCATAAGCACCTACTTATAACTTTTGGTAACACTTGCAATTTCAGACACCTAGAGACGGTATTCGGAGCCACCCGGATATGTGTAGGAAATATTCCTACGTCAAGTGTAAGATTTTCCGACAGCCAAAAAGCTACGCCGCCTCGCGATCCGAACGCCACCGGTGCCAAATGTCACCGCGCGCTCGCCGCCAAGGCGCTAATGGAAGTCCGCCGCGCGAATGTGGCAACATGCGCCGGTGGCAGCGTCGATTCCGGGCAAAAAGCGCTCGAATGCCCGCGATATCGCCAGCGGAAAGGATTTCGCGGGCCTGTCGAACGCGGCCGATCGCGTCACGAAAATCCGAGAGTCCGCTCGTCCAGGGTGTCGACACGGCCTTGCGCGGCGGGTCGCTCACAGGCAATCGGCCCGAGGACGGGCGCTGCCTGTAGGACACTTTCCTACTATTCCGCGTAAATTCTGCCGACACGTAAACAAGTGATTCATCGGCGCCGATTGATGCCCTTGGTGGTGGATTTAACAGGCGCGGAATCGCTTCCCCGGTTACAAATCGGCCTCGGTTTCGATCGCACTGCCGGCGAACCCGACCGATGTCTCCACCCGCCGCAGGCGACCTGAAATGAACATGCCCATGCAAGACGACGCTGAACCGTTGGTGCGCGACCCGCTGCGCGAAGCCCTGGTCGTGCTCGCCCGCTTCTTCGGTCGGGCGGTGGATGGCGACCGCCTCACCGCCGGGTTGCCGCTCGAAGAGGGGCGAATTCCGCCGTCGCTGCTGTCGGAATGCGCGAACCGTGCCGGACTCGGCCTGCAGCCGACACCGCTCGACCTGGATCGCATCAAGCCGGCGATGCTGCCGGTCCTGCGGATCGGCGCAGATGGCAGCGTCATGGTAATACTCGAGCGCGCGAAGGACGATGTCGAGATCGCGCTGCCGGGCATCGACGGCAGCCGCTGGATGCCGCTGTCCCAAGTGCTGTCTGCAGGAAACGGCGAATGCCACTTCGTGCGCCCACTGCTGCGCTTCGATGCCCGCAGCCTGCTCTACCACCTGCCGCGGCCCCGCCGCTGGTTCTGGGACGCGTTCCTGGCCAATCGATCGGCCTACGCCTGGGCCTTGCTCGCGACCGTGTTCGTCAACCTCGCGGGTGCCGTCATTCCCTTCTTCACGATGGCGGTCTATGACCGGGTGGTGCCCAACAACGCGCTCGACAGCCTGTGGGTGCTGGCGACCGCGGCGATCGTCGTCACGGTGTTCGATACGCTGATGAAGCTGCTGCGCAGCTATCTGGTCGAGAGCGCCGCGCGGCGCGCCGACCTGGCGATGTCGGCCCATGTCTTTGCCCACAGCCTGCAGCTGCGCTCGGCCCATCGGCCGGCCTCCGGTGGCGTCCTCGCCAATGTCGTCCGCGACTTCGAATCGGTGCGTGAATTCGCGTCGTCCGCAACCCTCAACCTGCTCGGCGACCTGCCTTTCACGCTGTTCTTCCTGGCGATTATCGCCCTCGTCGGCGGCTGGCTGGTACTCGTTCCGATCGCCACGATCAGCCTCACCATCCTCGTCTCGTGGTGGCTGCGTCGGCCCATCGGGCGCGAACTGGGTGACAACATGGAACAGGGGGCACAACGAACCGCGCACCTGTTCGAAGTGATGAACGGGCTGGATACCGTCAAGTCTCTCGGCGCCGACGCCTGGGCGCGACGCAAGTGGGAGATGCTGACGGTGCGCATCTCCGAGAGCACCCTGCGGATGCGCGAGTGGTCTTCTTTCGGCAGCACCTTCTCGACCACCATGGGTGCAACGACGACGGTGCTGCTGATCACCTTCGGCGCCCTGCTGATCGCCGACGGCGCGCTGACCCTGGGCCAGTTGATCGCCGTGTCCATGCTGTCGGGCCGCGCACTGGGCCCCGGCACGCAGTTTGCCGCCCTGATCCTGCGGATGCAGCAGGTCCAGCTCTCGCTGAAAGCGCTCGACCAGATCATGGAGTCGCCGGTCGACGGACTCGCGGACGGCGTCTTTCTGCATCGGCTGGACGGCGACATCCGCTTTCGCGACGTGCAGTTCGCCTATCCGAACGCTGCGCCCCTGCTCAAGCAGTTCAACCTCGATATCGCAGCCGGCGAAAAGGTGGCCTTCATCGGCCGCATCGGCTCGGGCAAGAGCACCCTGTTTCGTCTGATCCTGAATTTGTACGCGCCCGATCAAGGTGAGGTGCTGATCGACGGCATGTCGGCCCGGCAGATCGACCCCCACAGCCTGCGGCGTCAGATCGGCTACGTGCCGCAGGACGTGCTGCTGTTCCACGGCTCGGTGCGCGACAACATCGTGCTCGGCTCGAGCGAGGTCAGCGACGAACGTCTGATGGAGGCGATACGGCTGGCCTGTCTCGAAGAGACGCTCGCCCAATTGCCGGACGGACTCGCCACCCAGGTCGGCGAGCGCGGCGAGCGACTGTCCGGCGGCCAGCGCCAGGCGGTGGCGATCGCCCGGGCGCTGGTGCATCGCCCGCGAATCCTGCTGCTCGACGAACCCAGTTCGATGATGGATCCGGCCACCGAGAGCCAATTGATCCGCCAGTTGCGTAGCCTCACCGACATGACTCTGCTGCTGGTCACCCACCGCACCGCGATGTTGCCGCTGGCGGATCGCCTGGTGGTGATGGAACGTGGCAGGGTGGCCGCCGACGGCCCGCGCGATCAGGTGCTGCAGCGCCTGCAGGCAGCCGCACCGACCCTCAGGAGCCAGGCGGCATGACGACGCGCTACGAGACCCTGACCACCCACCCGGACTTCGATCGGGGACCGCGCCTCGCGGCGATCGCCATCGTTGCCCTGATCGCGCTGCTGACGATCGGCGGCATCGTCTGGATGAACTATGCAACCCTCGACATCTCGGTGCAGGCCGAAGGCCAGGTGGTGCCGTCGAGCCGCACCCAGGTCGTGCAGAGCCTGGAAGGCGGCATCCTGCAGGAATTGCTCGTGGCCGAGGGCCAGCCGGTGCGCCGCGGCGATCTGCTGGCGCGAGTCCAGAACCTGCAGTTCAATTCCGAACTCGGCGAAGCGCGACAGACATCCCATGCCACCCGCGCCACGATCGCCCGGCTGGACGCCGAACTGAACGGCGGCGAACCGCTGTTCGCGCCCGATCTGGTATCGGCGGCACCCGCGGTGGTGGCCGAACAACGCGCGCTGTTCGAGTCGCGCCGACGCGAGCGGGCGTCGGAGGCCGCCACCCTCGAGGGCCAGACCTCCCAGCGTCGCCAGCAATTGGCCGAGGCCCGCAGCCGCATCGGCGCACTGCGTCAACGCCTGGCGCTGGCCCACGAGAGCCTCGCGATCGAAACCCGCCTCGCCCGCAACGATGCCGGCGCCCGCGCCGACTTGCTGGCTGCCCAGGAGCGGGTCGCCAGCCTGCAGGGGGAACTCGATGGGGCGCGCATCGACGTGCGCCGGTTGCGCGCAGCCGTGGAGGAGTCGGAGGCTCGCCTGCGGGAGGCCGACGCGCGCTTCCGGGCCGAGGCCAGCCGCGAACGCGCGGAAGCCGAACAGCAGAAGGCGACACTGGCGGAACAGCTCACCGCACGGGTCGACCGAGTGACGCGACGCGAGCTCCGGGCTCCGGCGGACGGCGTCGTCAATCGGGTGCTGATCAGCACCATCGGCGGCATCGCACAGCCCGGCGAGACGCTGATGGAGATCGTGCCGGAAGATGACCAGTTGCTGGTCACGGCCCGGGTCAAGCCGGCCGACATCGCCTTCATTCAGCCGGGGCAGGAGGCGCGGGTCCGCATCACGGCCTACGACTCCAGTATCTACGGCGACATGGCGGCCCGCGTGCAGCGGGTCGGCGCCGACGCCGTGGTCGACGAACGACGCGAGACGACGTATTTCGAGGTCACGCTAGAAACCGAATCCGACCACTTCGAGAATCGCAACGAGCAGCTCGCGATCACGCCCGGCATGGGGGCCAGCGCCAGCATCCTGACCGGCAAGCGCACGCTGATGCAGTACCTGCTGAAGCCGGTGGTCAAGACCTTCGACCGCGCGCTGAGGGAACGATGATCGACCGCCGAACCGCCTTTCGCGGGTCACGACTGCTGCTGGGCCTGGTGCTCGCATGCGCCCAATTTCCGCTCTCTGCCGCACCGCTGCCCGCGGTCGTCCGGGCTGCCCTCGACGAGCAGCCGGAGGTGCTCGCCGCCGAGGCCAGGATACGCGCCAACCGGGCGATCGAAGCCCAGGCCCGGTCCGCCTTCTACCCCGATCTGTCGCTGAGCTGGAGCGACACCGATCGCCGCGACGAGCAGCTCGGCACCGCGTTGGATCGCAGCGCGCGCCGCAGCGAGGCGGCGCTGCGCTGGAACGTCTTCCGGGGCAATGCCGATGTCAGTCGCAAGCGGGAAGCCCGGGCCGGTCGTACGGCGGCCCAGGCCGGGCTGGTCGAGGCGCGTGAGGCCGCCGCCGAGTCGATCAGTCTCGCCTATCTCGACGTGCTGCAGCTCGACGACGAGGCGACGCTCAGCCGCACCCTGGTGAAGGCCTATCGCCAGCTCGCCGAGCAGGTCGCCCTGCGCGTCGAGGCCGGCCGTATCTCGCGTGCCGATCTCGCCCGCATCGACACCGACCTGCTGGCCGCGCAGGCCCGCAATGCCGAAGTGCTGACCCGTCTGGCCGACGCCAAATACCGCTTCCTGCGGGCCACCGGCCAGCCCCCGACCGAACTCCAGTTTCCGGCCTTCGAAGGGCCCGACGGCGAACCCGGAGCGCTCGTGGCGTCCGCCGAAGCGAGCAGCCCGGCACTGGCCGCTGCCCGCGCCCGGGCCCAGGCGCGGGAGTTCGGCGTCGGCGTGGCCCGTGGGGAGGCCCTGCCCCGCATCGACCTCGAACTGCGCCGGCGTCTGTCGGCGGACATCGACCCAGCCGAAGTGAGCGATACGGTCGACAGCACGCAACTGGCGATCAGTGTCGACATTCCGCTCGGCGGCGCCAGTCTGGCGCGCATCGACGAAGCGCTCGAACGCCGCCACGAGGCCGAGGCCGAAGTCGAGCGCCTGCGCCGCCAGATCGGCACGGAGGTCAATCTGCTGTATCGCCAATTGGTCGATGCGCGCGACAACCTGCCGCTGCTGACCGAAAGGGCCCAAGCCGCACGCCGACTGATCGACGCCTACGCCCTTCAGTTCGACGCCGGTCGACGCTCTCTGACCGATCTGGCGAACGCCCATGCCGACGAGTTCGTCGCCCGCACCGAACTGTCGGCAGCGGAGCACCGCGTCGCGTCGTTGCAGGCATCGCTGCTGGCACGCGCCGGCCGGCTGACCACGAAGCTGCGCGATGGCTACCGCGCGGGCGTGCGAATCGTGCTTCAGTCGCCGGCACCGACGGTGCCTGCAGCGGCGCCGACCTTCGACGCCGGCGCGGCAATCGCGGCCTGGGCGGCCGCCTGGTCTGCCGGCGACTTCCCACGCTACCGGGCGTTCTACGCACCGGACTTCCGATCCGGCGCTCCCGGCGGCACCGGCCGTTGGGAAGCCGAACGCCGCAGTCGACTGAGCCGGCCCGACATTCGGGTGCGCGTTGCCGAAGCGCAGATCGAGCCGCTTGCGGACGGCCGCCTGCGTACCCGCTTCCGCCAGCATTACGACTCGCCCCAGTATTCCGACAGCGTCGTCAAGACCCTGGACTGGGCGCTGCATGGCAGCGGCTGGGTGATCGTCGCCGAGCGCGCCGAGGCGCCGGCAGCCGGTCTCGCCGAGTAACCGGCGCCGGCCGGCCTCCACCGCAGGACGGTTCAGCGCGGGGGGCCAGCGGCGTCGCCGCGCCGCTACTGCGCAGCGGGATCGAAGTAGCCGTCCGACAGGGTCTTCAGGAAGGCCACGATCGCGTCCTCCTGGGCCTCGGTCAGATGCAGATTGCCGACTTCGCGGTCATTGACGTTGATGTCTACCTCCGGCGCCGGCCAGCACCCCAGGGCCAGGGCCTCGGCCTCGGTGGTGAATGGGTCCGGACAGGCCGGCTTGGCGTCCCGCGTGTTGTAGAAATGGACGACGCCCTTCAGCGACTTGAAGTAGCCGTTGTGGCCGAAGGCCTTGACGAACCCCGGGTAGGGTCGCTTATCCACATTGCGCAGAGTCGGCACCTTCTGCTTGCCGAGGTTGACCGGCGCGTAGGGCTGATAGTCGAGCCGGCCGGCGAGAAACGCGCCGAGCCCGAGGTCGAGCCAATCGGCACCGAGCGGGTTGAACGTCGCCTGCCAATAGAACGGGTTTTCGGGATTGCGGGGCACGCCGAGATTGTCGAATGTGTGGTCGGTGAACAGCGGCGACGCGCCGTCGGGCCCGGCATCGATGACATGGCAGTTGGCACACTTCCCCTTGGCGCGAAACAGATTCAGGCCCTTCTTCTCCTGCTGGCTCAACGCCGCCAGCCCGGCCAGGTAGGCGTCGTATTTCGATGAGTAGGCACTGACTTCGGCCGAATCCTCGTAGGCGGCGATCGCCAGCGCGATCTCGTCATAGGCCTGATCGACGCGGGCACGGTCCGCTGGCGACAGGGCGACCATGCCCGCGTCGCTGACGCAGGCAGCCTCGACGTCGGCTGGCCAGACGATGTCGCAGGCGCCCGGAAAGACATTCGACAGGGCCACCGGGTAGGCCGCCGAACACACGCGGTGGACGACACAGGCGCTGTCCGGAAGGGCTTGCTCCAGCGGGTTGAGGAACGGTCCCTGGGCCTGGTCGGCGGCCGGATTGCCGAGCCGCTCGCCGGTCGCACGGCCATCCCAGAAGTTGCCCCCGACGAACAACGCGTCCGCCTTGGTCGGGTTGTTCGCCTGCACCGGCACGAAGTGCAGGATCGGACTGGCCGCGGCATACGCGGCGCTCGGGGGCTTGCGGTTGCCGAACCTGCCGGCAACCGACCCTTCGTAGACCGCACCGGTCAGGTTGAATGCTTCGACCGGGCCGGTAAAGCCGACCTCGGGCCCATGGCAGGCCGCGCAGGACTGGTTCCGACCGATCGACAGGTCGGCGTCGAAGAACATCGACCGCCCCAAGGTCTCGATCGGCGTCAGCCCACCGGCCGCGGCGGCGCCACCGGCCAGAGCACTTGCCATGATCGCTGCACGGCCCCAGCGGGCCACCCGTCTGCTCGAATGTTCCATGCGTTCCTCCTGTAGCGATGAGACTTCCGAATCCGCCGACAGGCGAATCGGGTATGAATCCCGATGGGCGAGGCGCAGCGTCCGGCTCCAGCCCGGCCATTGCCGATCGGGCCGGATGCCCATCCTTCAGTTTCAGAATATGCGCAGATACGGATGGAAACGACGAGATTCCCGCCGCCGCTTGACGACCATCAAACCTGCAGCGGGATGCGGGGATAGGCAGGCTGCCGGGCCGGGCCCGGCACCTGGGCGCTCAGTCGACCCGGTGGGCCTCGGCGAGATATTCGCGGGAACGCATCTCGATCAGGCGCGAGACGGTGCGGACGAATTCGTGGGCGTTGTGCCCCTGCACGTACAGTTCGTGGGCCTCGACGGCGGCGCTGATCACCACCTTGACACGGTGGTCATAGAGAACGTCGATCAGCCAGGTGAAGCGTCGCGCCTCGTTCGACATGCCGGCATCCATCTTGGGCACCTGGGAAAGCAGCAGCGTGTGGTACTCGCGGGCGATCTCGAGGTAGTCGTTCTGGCTGCGGGGACCACCGCACAGGTTGGCGAAGTCGAACCAGACGACGCCCGGTCCGTGGCGGCGCACACGCATCGAGCGGCCGAGCACTTCGATCGTGTCGCCTGCCTCGTCGATCGCCGCGATGTGACGAAAATCGTCGAGCATCTTGGCGTCGGCGGCATCGTCGGCGGGCACCAGGTAGGTCTCGATCTTCTCCATCTGGCGCAGCCGGTAATCGGTGCCGTGATCGACCTCGACGACGTCGAACCGGCGCTTGATCATTTCGATCGTGGGCAGGAAGTTGATCCGCTGCAACCCATTCGGATAGAGCCCGTCGGGTGGATAGTTCGAGGTCATCACGAATACCGTACCGCGGGCGAACAAGGCGTCGAGCAGCCGACCGAGAATCATCGCGTCGGCGATGTCGGAGACATGAAACTCGTCGAAGCACAGAAGGCGGGTCTGGCGGCTGATACGGTCGGCCACCTTCTGCAGCGGATCGGGTTCGTTGTTGAACTGGCGCAGGTCGTTCTGGACCTCCTGCATGAAGGCGTGAAAATGGACGCGCCGCTTGCGGTCGTAGGGCACCGAGTCGAAAAAGCAGTCCATCAGGAAGCTCTTGCCGCGGCCGACCCCACCCCAGAAATAGACGCTCTTGGGCATCGTCGGTCGTGACAACAGCTTGCGCAGCTTGGTGCGCCGCGCCGCCTTGAAGCCGATCAATTCCGTGTACAGGCCCTGCAGCCGCTGCGCCGCCGCGCGCTGGGCCGGATCGCTGCGATAGCCGCGGGTCTTGAGCAGGGATTCATAGGCGTCCAGCATGCCCTTCTCGGGCACTCTCAGGATCGAATGGGGCATCTCGGAACCTTCTTCTGCGGGTTCGTTCGCATGGTCGAAAAAAAACGGGCAAGAAGCGAATCCGCCCCTTGCCCGTGACTCTGACAAATCGCCTCAGAAATGCAGCGGGCGCTTGTCGCAGGCCAGGGCCGCTTCGTGCACCACTTCCGACAGCGTCGGGTGGCCATGGCAGATCCGCGCCAAGTCTTCGGATGCACCGTTGAACTCCATCGCGACCACCGCCTCGGAGATCAGCTCGGAGGCATTGGCGCCGATGATGTGCACGCCGAGGATGCGATCCGTTTCTGCGCAGGCCAGCATCTTGACGAAGCCGGTGGGGTCTCCCGAACCGAGCGCCCGACCGTTGGCCAGGAACGGGATCTTGCCGACCTTGTAGGCCACGCCGGCGGTCTTCAGTTCCTGTTCGGTCTTGCCGACCCAGGCGATCTCGGGTGCCGTATAGATGATGCCCGGCACCGTGTCGAGGTTGCAGTGACCGGCCTGGCCCGCGATGATCTCGGCAACCATCACGCCCTCTTCCATCGCCTTGTGGGCCAGCATCGGGCCGCGCACGACGTCGCCGACCGCGTAGACGTTCGGCAGGTTGGTCGCGCAATGCTCGTCGACGACGATCTGGCCACGCTCGTTCATGTCGAGACCGACCGCCGCCGGGTCGAGACCGTCGGTGTTCGGCACCCGGCCGATCGAGACGATGAGGCGGTCCACGTCGAGCTTGTTTTCCTTGCCGTCCTTGTCGGCGTAGGTCAGCGACACGCCCTTCTTGCTCACCTTGGCCTCGCCGATCGAGACCCCGGTGACGATGTCGAGACCCTGCTTGGTGAACACCTTCAGGGCTTCCTTGGCGATGTCCTTGTCGGCAAAGCCCATGAAGTCCGGCAAAGCCTCGAGCACCGTGACCTCGGACCCCAGCCGGCGCCACACCGAGCCCATCTCGAGACCGATCACGCCGGCCCCGATCACGCCCAGTTTCTTCGGCACCGCATCGAAATCGAGCGCACCGACGTTGTCGCATACGATCTTGTTGTCGACCGGGATGTTCGGCAGGTGACGCGGCGACGAGCCGGTGGCGATGATGACGTGCTTGGCTTCGACGGTGTCCTTGCCGACCTTGACCTTGTAGCCGTCGGCACCGCCGGAGACGAAGCTGCCGTGGCCGGCCAGGAAAGTGACCTTGTTCTTCTTGAACAGGCCCTTGATGCCCATGGTGAGCTGGTCCACGACCTTGGACTTGCGATCGATCATCGCCGCCACGTCGATGCTGACCTTGCCGCTCACCTTGATGCCCTGGGCCGGGAAGGCGTGCTCCGCCTCCTCGAACAGGTGCGAGGTGTGCAGCAGCGCCTTGGACGGAATGCAGCCCACGTTGAGGCAGGTGCCGCCCAGACGCGGTTCGCCCTTGGGATCGGCATAGGGATTGGACTCGGCGCAGGCGGTATTGAAGCCGAGCTGGGCGGCACGGATCGCCGCCACGTAGCCGCCCGGACCACCGCCGATCACCAGTACGTCGAATTGCTTTTCAGCCATTGTTTGTTGCTCCGGTGAGTGTCTCGATGCCCGGGCCGCGCAGCGACCCGGGCATGCGTGCGGATGGTTGTCAGACGTCGAGGATCAGGCGGGCCGGATCTTCCAGCGCCTCCTTCATCGTCACCAGGCCGAGCACCGCCTCGCGACCATCGATGATGCGGTGGTCGTAGGACATCGCCAGGTAGTTCATCGGCCGCACGACGACCTGACCGTTCTCGACCATGGCCCGATCCTTGGTGGCATGGATGCCGAGGATCGCCGACTGGGGCGGGTTGATGATCGGTGTCGACATCATCGAGCCGAACACGCCGCCGTTGGAGATCGAGAAGGTACCGCCGGTGAGCTCTTCGATCGAGATCTTGCCGTCCTTGGCCTTGGCACCGAATTCGGCGATCTTCTTCTCGATGTCGGCGATCGACAGCTGGTCGGCGTCACGGATGATGGGCACCACCAGGCCACGCGGCGATCCCACCGCAATGCCGATGTCGATGTAGCCGTGATAGACGATGTCGTTGCCGTCCACCGAGGCGTTGAGGATCGGGAATTTCTTCAGCGCGGCGACCGCGGCCTTGACGAAGAAGCCCATGAAGCCGAGGCGCACGCCGTGGGCCTTTTCGAACTTCTCGCCATACTGCTTGCGCAGCGCCATCACCGGCGCCATGTTGACCTCGTTGAAGGTGGTCAGGATGGCGTTCTCGTTCTTCGACTGGATCAGGCGCTCGGCGATGCGGGCGCGCAGGCGGGTCATCGGCACCCGCTGCTCCGGGCGCTCGCCGGCAACCACCGGCGCGGCCGGCGCGGCAGCGGCAGCGCCGCCCGCCTTGGCGGCCACGGCGTCCTCCTTGGTGACCCGACCACCACGGCCGGTACCCTTGACGTCGGAGGCGTCGATGCCCTTTTCGTCGAGGATCTTGCGGGCCGCAGGGCTCGCACCCGAGGCCGCGGCAGCCTGGGACGGAGCAGCCGCCTTCTTATCCTCGGCGGGCTTCTCGGCCGGCGCCGAGCCCTTGGCCGGCTTGGCGTCCGTGTCGATCTTGGCGATCAGATCACCCGAGGTCACGCTCTCGCCGTCGCCCATGATGATCTCGACGAGAACACCGTCGGCCGGTGCCGGCGTCTCGAGCACGACCTTGTCGGTCTCGATATCGATCAGGTTCTCGTCGCGGGTGACCGCATCACCCTGCTGCTTGTGCCAGGAAACCAGCGAGGCTTCCGAGACGGACTCCGACAGTTGCGGAACTTTGACTTCGATCAGCATGTTTTCTCCCTATCCCTTTTTCAGCTGAACCTCAGGCCTTGAGATCGCCGAATGCATTTTCGACGACGGCTTTCTGTTGCATGTTGTGCTTCGCGTAGTAGCCCACCGCAGGCGAGGCGGATGCCGGTCGCGAGACCAGCAGCAGCTTGCGCTTGCCGAGGACGTTGTCGAGGTGGTGACGCGAGATCAGCCAGTACCAGACACCCTGGTTGCGCGGCTCTTCCTGGCACCAGATCAGTTCCTTGGCGTTCGGATACTTGCCCAGTTCCTCGGCAAAGGCGTCGGCCGGGAACGGGTAGAGCTGCTCGATGCGCACGATGGCGGTGTCGGTGATGTCGTTGGCACGCCGATGGGCCAGCAGCTCGTAGTAGATCTTGCCGCAGCACAACACCACCCGCTTCACCTTTTTTCGATCGATCTCGTCGACCTCGCCGATCACGGTCTGGAAGCTGCCCTTGGAGAGCTCGTCGAGGGTCGACACCGCTTCCTTGTGGCGCAGCAGCGACTTCGGCGTCATGACGATCAGCGGCTTCCTCTGCTGGCGCAGCATCTGCCGGCGCAGCATGTGGAAGACCTGGGCCGGCGTGGTCGGCACGCACACTTCCACGTTCATCTCGGCGCACAGTTGCATGTAGCGCTCGAGGCGCGCCGAGGAGTGCTCGGGGCCCTGCCCCTCGTAACCGTGCGGCAGCAGCATCACCAGACCGCACTGGCGGCCCCACTTGGCCTCGCCAGAAGTGATGAACTGGTCGATGACGACCTGGGCACCGTTGGCGAAGTCGCCGAACTGGCCTTCCCACACCACCAACTGGTTGGGCTCGGCGGTGGAATAGCCGTATTCGAAGGCCAGCACAGCCTCCTCCGACAGCACCGAGTCGAAGGTGCGATACTGTCCCTGCCCCTCGGCGATGTGGTTGAGGGGAATGAACGCACCTTCCGACCAATGCTCGCGATTCTGGTCGTGGAGCACGCCGTGGCGATGGAAGAAGGTGCCGCGGCCCACGTCCTCACCGGAGATCCGCACGCCGAGGCCCTGCACCAGCAGCGACGCATAGGCCAGGTTCTCGCCCATGCCCCAGTCCACCGGCAGCTCGCCCTCGCCCATCTTGCGGCGGTCGTCGACGATCTTCTTGACCCGCGAATGCAGCTTGAAGCCCTCGGGCACCGTGGTGATGGCCGAGGCCAGCCGCTTCAGCTCGGTCATCGGCACCGTGGTGTCGCACTGGTCGGTGTACTTGCGGTTCAGATAGGGCGTCCAGTCCACCGCGAACTGCGGCTTGTAGCCCGGCAGCGCCGGATGTTCGAGCAGTTCGCCCTCGTCCAGCGCAGCGCGGTAATCGGCGATCATCTGGTCGACTTCTTCCGCCGAGCACACGCCCTCGGCCACCAGCCGGTCGGCGTAGACCTTGCGGCTGCCCGGATGGGCATTGACCTTACGGTACATCAAGGGCTGGGTGACCATCGGCTCGTCCTGCTCGTTGTGACCGAGCTTGCGGAAGCAGATCAGATCGACGACCACGTCCTTCTTGAACTCGTTGCGGAATTCCATCGCCAGGTTGGTGACGAAGGCGACCGCTTCGGGATCATCGCCATTGACGTGGAAGATCGGCGCTTCGACCATCTTGAAGATGTCGGTGCAGTACAGCGACGAGCGGTAGTCCCGCGGATCCGAAGTGGTGAATCCGATCTGGTTGTTCACCACGATATGCACGGTACCACCGGTGCCGTAGCCACGGGTCTGGGAGAAGTTCAGCATCTCCTGGTTCACGCCCTGACCGATCACCGCGGCGTCGCCGTGGAGGATCACCGGCAGCACCTGCTTCTTGTCCTCGTCACCACGCCGCACTTGGCGGGCATAGACCGAGCCGGCCACCACCGGGTTGATGATCTCCAGGTGGGAGGGGTTGAAGGAGAGGGTCAGGTGCACGGCGCCACCCGGCGTCATGACGTCGGATGAGAAGCCCATGTGGTATTTGACGTCACCGGCCGACAGGTCGAGGCTGCCCTTGCCCTCGAACTCGGCGAATAGCATCTTGGGCGACTTGCCGAGGGTATTCACCAGCACGTTCAGGCGCCCCCGGTGGGCCATGCCGATGACCACTTCCTGGACCCCGAGCTTGCCGGCCGTGTTGACCAGTTCGTCCATCGCGACGATGGTCGCCTCGCCGCCCTCGAGCGAGAATCGCTTCTGGCCGACGTACTTGGTATGCAAGTACTTTTCGAGGGTTTCGGCCGCCGTCATCCGCTTCAGGATGTGCTTCTTGTTGTCCTTGCTGTAACCCGGCTTGCCGCGCACCGCCTCCAACCGCGCCTGGATCCAGCGCTTCTGGGAAACGTCGGTGATGTACATGTACTCGGCACCGACCGAGCTGCAGTAGGTCTGCCGCACTGCCTCGAGGATCTCGCGCAGGGTGGCGTGGTCGCTGGAAAACCCGTGGAAGGAACCGACGTTGAACTTGGCGTTGAGATCGCCCTCGGTGAATCCGTAGTAGGACGGCTCGAGCTCGTGCACTTCCGGCCGCTCGTTGCGCTTGAGCGGGTCGAGCTGGGCCCAGCGATTGCCGAGGAAGCGATAAGCGTTGATCAACTGCAAGACGCTGACCTGACGCTTGTCGTCGCCGACCGAAACGACCTTGACCGGACCGCGCTTGGCCATTTCGGCAAAGGCACCGATCACCGGGAAATGGGGCACGTCGCGCTCGGCGGCGCCCGGCACGCTTTGCAGTCCGTCGAAGTAGGCCCGCCACTCGCCCGAAACGGCATCGGGATTCTCGAGGTAGGCCTCATATAGCTCCTCCACGAACGGCGCATTGCTGCCGAACAGATAGGAGTTGCCGAAGAGTTCCTTCATCATGGAAGTCACCTGCGATCAATATGTTATTTTGATTCGCCGAGCGCACAGGCTCGGCCGGGCAACACACGGGTCTGGGCCGCGATCCGGTGCCGGACGACCCACTTCAGGGCGCGTCCGGCGTTCCCTCGTCTGAGCGTTGCCTCCCTCCCTCTCGCGTCGCTCAGCGTTGGTCGATCGGCTTGACGTCGCGGCGGGCTGCGCCGACGTAGAGCTGGCGCGGACGGCCGATCTTGTATTCCGGATCGGTGATCATCTCTTCCCACTG
>JAGRFZ010000124.1:1650-1832 GCA_020445785.1 Rhodocyclaceae bacterium | reverse complement strand
TGTGCGCCCAGCATGGGCGCACTCTTGCGGGTGAAAGTCCCGCCGTAAGTTGATCACAGCGAACGAAGCGAAGCGCAACTGCATGAGGGCGACCGAGTGTGGGAAGGAAGCGTGGAGCGAAGCTGCGAGCCGATGAACAAGAACCGGATAGAAGGCGCTGCCGAGCAGGGCGAGCGGGCAAG
>JAGRFZ010000124.1:207-1528 GCA_020445785.1 Rhodocyclaceae bacterium | reverse complement strand
GTCAGCAGAGGCCGTAGTAGCTGCCAGTAGGGGGCGAAGGGCCGAACGAGAAGGAGAGCGGAAGGCCGTGTCGCTCGGACAAGCAGGGCATCAGAAACCCGGAGGATCGGGGCGAACCGCAGGAGGGCGAGGTGAAGCCGCGCCTGAAACGGGGCGCGATGAAGCTTGGACGGTGCGCCACGAAGCTGGAAGTTCAGGGCGAGATGACCTGCTGGCGCAGGCGCTCGCGAGCGCGAACATGGTGGCGGCGTGGAAACGCGTCAAAGCCAATCGTGGCAGTGCTGGGGTGGATGGGCGGACGATTGCGGAAACGGCGGCCGACCTCAAGACGCACTGGCCGAGGATCCGGGAGGAACTGCTAAACGGCCGCTATCGGCCGGCGCCGGTGCGGCGCGTGCAGATTCCGAAGCCGGACGGCGGCGTGCGGGAATTGGGGATTCCGACGGTGACGGATCGGCTGATCCAGCAAGCCCTGCTGCAGGTCCTGCAGCGGCGTATTGATCCGAGTTTCTCCGAGCACAGCTACGGCTTCCGGCCGGGACGGCGAGCGCATGATGCGGTGCTGCAAGCGCAGCGGCATGTGCAGGACGGCCACCGGGTGGTCGTCGATGTCGACCTGGAGAAATTCTTCGACAGGGTCAATCACGACATCCTGATGGAACGGTTATCGAGGCGAATTGCGGACAAGGCCGTGCTGCGGCTGATTCGGCGTTACCTCGAAGCCGGTCTTATGGACGGCGGGGTGGTCATCGAACGGTATGAGGGCACGCCGCAAGGCGGGCCGCTGTCGCCGCTGCTGGCCAACGTGCTGCTGGACGAGGTGGATCGGGAACTGGAACGGCGCGGCCATTGCTTCGTGCGCTACGCGGATGACTGCAATGTGTATGTGCGCAGTCTCAAGGCGGGCGAGCGGGTGCTGAACGGCCTGCGTCGGCTCTATGACCGACTTCACCTGAAGGTCAATGAAGCCAAGACGGCGGTGGCACTGGCGACCGGTCGCAAGTTCCTCGGCTACGAGTTGTGGCGCGGGCCGAACGACCGGATCAAGTGCGCGGTCGCCGGCAAGGCGATGGCGACCTTCAAGCAACGCATTCGGGAACTCACGCGTCGTTCGTGCGGGCGGAGCTTGCCCGAGATCGTGGAGCGCTTGCGCGCCTATATGCCTGGCTGGAAAGCGTACTTCCGGCTGGCGCAAACGCCGCGGGTATTTCGCGAGCTCGACGAATGGCTGCGGCACCGGCTGCGTGCCGTGCAGCTCAAGCACTGGCGTCGGGGAAGGACGATGTATCGGGAGTTGTTGGCACTGGGCGCGTCGGAAACG
>JAGRFZ010000124.1:0-194 GCA_020445785.1 Rhodocyclaceae bacterium | reverse complement strand
GCTCAGAACAGCCGTCGATGGTGGCGCAACAGCCGCTTCGCGCTGAACCGGGGGATGCCTGTCGCTTACTTCGACCGGCTCGGCGTGCCTCGGCTCTCATAACCTCAACTTCTCGAACCGCCCGGTGCGGACCCGCATGCCGGGTGGTGTGGGAGGGGATCGGTCAGGTAACCTGACCGCCCCTATCCCGATTC
>JAGRFZ010000123.1 GCA_020445785.1 Rhodocyclaceae bacterium | reverse complement strand
AGGATGTCGCGCAGCGACAGGTGGGCTGTGATCAACGCGCCCGCACGGCCGCCCGAAGGGCGCGTTCGTCCTCCCGCGGGGAGGATGTCGCGCAGCGACAGGTGGGTCGTTGCAAACGTGCCCGCCCGGAGCCATTCGCGGTGAGTTCGACCCTGTTCGGACGCTTGGCGGTGGTGCTGGCGCTGCTGGCGGTTTCGGCCGCGGCGCTGCTGCTGCATTTCGGTCATCGCGCCGAGTCACGTCATTCGGATCGGGTGCAGCAGGCACTGCACCGCGAACTCGCCGCCCACATGGTCGACGACAATCCGCAGCTGCGGCATGGGGAAATCGCCAAGCGGGCACTAGAGAACGCGTTTCACACCCTGATGTTGCTCGGCCCCGCATTCGAGATCTACGCGACCGATCTCGACGGCCGCATCCAGGCCTATTCGGCGGAGCCGGGTCAACTCGCCAGCATGCAGATCGAACTGGCGCCGGTACGGGCGTTCCTGTCCGGTGCCAGCCTGCCGGTGTACGGCTCCGATCCGCGCGACCCGGCGCGCCGCCAGGTGTTCTCGGCGGCACCGATCCTCGACGCCGCCGGCGAGCGGCAGGGGTATCTCTACGTCGTCGTGGGCGGGCGCCAGCAGGCTGCGCTGGAGGCGGACTACGCCGCCGGCCTGCTGCAGAACCAGGCCCTGTTGTTCGGCCTCGGTGCGCTGCTGTTGGCGTTGCTTGCCGCCGGCCTGGTGTTCTCGCTGCTGACCCGGCCCCTGTCTGCGTTGAACCGGGCGATGCAGGCTTTCCGCCGTGGCGGCCTCGCGCGTGATGCGATCGGCCGCCGTTTGCCCGGCTGGCGCAGCCGCGAGGTGGCGGAACTGCAGCAGGGATTCATCGCGCTGGCCGAGACGGTGGCCGACCAGATGGACCAGATCCGCAACGGAGAGCAATTGCGGCGCGACCTGATCGCCCAGATCGCCCACGATCTGAAGACGCCACTCGCGTCGCTGCAGGGCTACCTCGAAACCTGGCTGCTGCAGCATCCGGACGCTGCAGATCGGGAACACGTCGAAGTGGCGCTGCGCAACGGCCGGCAACTGCATCGGCTGGTGGAGCAATTGCTCGAACTGGCACGCCTGGAAGCGCGCCAGGAGCCGCTGGCGCTGGAGCCGGTGGCGGTGGTCGAACTGGCCCACGACGTGATCGCCCGCTTCGCCCTCGACGCCGGGCAACAGGGCGTGCGCCTGGCGGTGGATGCGGTCGATCCGGCGATCCAGGTGGCAGCAGACATCGGCAAGCTGGAGCGGGTGCTGGCGAATCTGGTGGACAACGCGATCCGGCATACGCCGCGGGGCGGCGAGGTGGCGATCGGTGTCGCCGCCCATGGCGGTCGCGTGCTGCTCGAAGTCCGCGACAGCGGCAGCGGCATCGCCGCCGAGCAACTGCCGAGAATCTTCGAAGCGCGTTATCGTGGGCGGGTCGCGGCGGCCGACGGCGCCACCCACCTCGGTCTCGGTCTGGCGATCGTCAAGCGGCTGCTGGACCTGCACGGCAGCGCGATCCGCGTGATCAGCGCGCCGGGGCAAGGCGCCGCCTTCCGCTTCGATCTGGCGCGCGCCTGATTGGCTGGTCACCGCCCTCGCCCGCCATCATCAGCCGATCACTTGCGCCTTCGGCGCCTACCTGCGGACCGCGGGTGAGGCCGTCAGGAACCACGCTTGACGATTGCACGGGCAGTCCGCTCCGGGTCCAAGCGGGAGGACGATCGGGCGGACGCGGCGCGCGACCAGCGGTGGCCCATTGCCTGTCGGGGCTGGCGCAGCGCGCGCCGCCGTGGCGCTAAGATGGGGGGCATCGTAACGGCCTGAGAAGGCGAAGCGCAGGAGATCGACCGATGGACTGCCCCCGCTGCCGCGAGCGGACGATCGGCTTTCGCCAATGGTGCCGATCGCCCAACGCCTTCCGCTGGATCTGCCCCCACTGTGGCGCCGCCCTCAAGGCGAGCCGAGTCACCTGGGGGTGGTTCCTGGTCGCGCTGGTGCTGGCGCTCGTGGTGGTGGCGGTGGTGGTCGTGCTCCAGCGAGCGGGCCTGATCGCGGCCGGCGATGGGCGTGTGTTCGTCTTTCTCGGCGGGGTCGTCGGGGTGCTGCCGGTGTGCGCCCTGGCCTACGCCCGAGGGGGCTACGAGGTCCGCGACTGAGGCGGCGTGGAACCCGCTTCAGCCGATCTTGACGACGATGTCGTGCAAGGTGTTGGCGCAGTGGGCCATGCGATCCGCACCGTTGGAGAGGTGGCGATAGATCTCGCGTCGCTTGAACATGTTGAGGTATGCGTCGCCCTGGAAGAGGTCGGCCAGGGCGCGGCGATAGAGCTTTTCGACCCGGCGCTCGGCCTTGCGGGCGGCGTCGGCATCGGCGGCGGCCCGGGCCGGCGTGGTGGCCAGTTGGCTGAAGCCCTTGGCGAGGAAGTTCGCCCCCTCGTTGAGCCGCTGGGCCATTTCCCGCATGTAGCCGTCGGGGGTGACGCCGAGAATGTCCATTTCATTGACGGTGGTCTTGCAATAGTTGACGACTTCGTCCATGTCCATGATCGCGCGGTAGATGTCCTCGCGGTCGAGTGGTGTCGAGAAGGCCTCGTTGAGGATGTGGATGTTGCGCACCTTGATGGTATCGGCCTCGTGTTCGTCCTTGCGGATCTCGCAGCCGATGTCGGGATCGCCGGTCTCCATGAAGCGGATCAGCAGGTCGGTGGTATGGATCACCTGGCGCGACTGCTCGGCGAGCAGGGTGAAGAAATCCGGCGCCTTAGGGAAGATGCGGTCGAGCACGCGGTGGACGATGGAGGCGGGTTGTTTGGGCATCGGTCTTCCTCAATGGACGAGGCCGGACAGGGCCAGTTCGAGTACGCTGCCGAGCAGTGCGGCGGCCGGAATGGTCACCAGCCAGGTGGCGCCGATCTCACGGGCCTTGCCCCAGCGTACGGCACGCGGTCGTTCGGACGCGCCGATGCCCATGATCGAGGTGGCGACGACATGGGTCGTGGACACCGGCGCGCCGAGCATCGACGCAGCGAAGACCACGCCGCCGGACGCGAGCTGGGAGTTCAGCGCATGCAGCGGGCGTACCCGGTAGATGGCGAATCCGAGGGTGCGTACGATGCGCCAGCCACCCGACAGCGTGCCGAGGGTCATCGCGGTGGCGCAGGCCAGCATGACCCACAGCGGGATCTCGAAGTGCTCGATGCGGCCGCCCAGCAGCAGCGCCAGGGTCAGAATGCCCATGCTCTTCTGGGCGTCGTTGGCGCCGTGGGAGAAGGCCAGCGCCGCGGCGGTGACGTATTGGGCACGGCGCAGGTAGCGATTGAGCGTGGGGCGCGCGGCACGGAACAGCAGCCCGACGAATCGGTGGAGCAGAAAACCGGCGGCGAAACCCACCAGGGGGGAAAGGACCAGGGCCAGCACGACCTTGGTGACGCCGGTGAGGCGGCCGTGGGCGAGCAGCTCGGCAAAGCCCCACACTACGTGATCCTGGCCGACGGCCATGACCACCGCGCCGATCAGGCCACCGACGAGGGCATGGGAGGACGAGGACGGAATGCCTTTCCACCAGGTGATCAGATTCCAGGCGATGGCACCCGAAAGGCCGGCCAGCAGCACCGACAGCGAGAACACCGGTGGCAGGTCGCCGAGGTGCACGAACTTGCCGATGGTATTGGCGACGGCGGTGCCGCCGAGGATTGGGCCGAGGAACTCGAAGATGCCGACCACGACGACGGCCTGGATCGGCAACATGGCGCGCGAGGCGATCACCGTGGCGACGATGTTGGCGGCATCGTGGAAGCCGTTGGTGTAGTCGAACAGGAGGACGACGATCACCGCCAGGACCACCAGTATCGTGAGCGCGTCCATGCCCTCCCCCGAGTCGGAGCTGCCCGCCGAAGGCGCCCGCGAAATGTCTTTCGTCGTACGTTACCACGCCGCGAGCCCCCGCCGAGGGCATGACGCCGGACTGGAGGCGGCGCGCCCGGGCGACGATGTGGGCGTTGCTGGCCTTACGGTCGCGATGGTGCAGAACTTTAGGCGCGCATCGCGCGGCAGGGGGATGGCACAATCGACGGATCGCAGCGGCGCGCGAGGACGGGGACAATCGTGAGGATCGGCATCGACCTCGGCGGCACGAAGATCGAGATCCTGGTGGTGGACGACGACGGGCGGCAACGGCATCGTCGGCGGGTGGCCACGCCGCGGGACGACTACGAGGCCACGCTGGCGGCGATGGTGGCGCTGGTCGGCGAGGCGGAACGGGCGGTCGGTGCCCATTGCAGCGTCGGCGTCGGCACGCCGGGCAGCCGTTCGCCGGTGGATGGTCGGATGCGGAACGCCAACTCCACCTGCCTCAACGGCCGGCCCTTGGCCGACGATCTGGCAAGACTGCTGAGTCGTCCGGTGCGCCTCGCCAACGATGCCAACTGCCTCGCGGTGTCGGAGGCGGTCGATGGCGCCGGCGCCGGCGCCGGCGTGGTGTTCGCGGTGATCCTGGGCACCGGCGTCGGGGGCGGCATCGCGATCGAGCAACGGGTATGGGACGGGGCGAGCGGCGTCGCCGGTGAATGGGGGCACAATCCGCTGCCCGCGCCGGGCGCCGAGGATCTGCCGTTGCCTGCGTGCTATTGCGGTCGCTCCGGCTGCATCGAGACCTTCCTGTCGGGACCGGGGCTGGCCGCCGATCATCGCAAGCATGGCGGCGACGCGTCGGATGCCCAGTCCGTGGTTGCGGCGGCGCTGGCGGGCGACGAGGCGTGCGAGCAAGCCCTGCAGCGCTATGAGCGACGGCTGGCACGGGCGTTGGCGGGGGTCATCAATGTGCTCGATCCCGAGGTCATCGTGCTCGGCGGGGGCCTGTCCAAGGTCGGGCGCTGGCTCGACACGGTGCCACGGCTGTGGCGCGCGCACGTGTTCTCCGATCGGGTCGGCACCCGCCTGGTCGCGAGCCGGCACGGCGACGCCTCGGGCGTGCGTGGTGCGGCCTGGTTGTGGGGCGTGGGCGAGTACCGCGGCTGACCTCGGGGGTCAGACCTCGATCGGATCGACGTCGATGCGCCAGCGCAGGCGGCGACCGGATGGCTCGCGGTAGAGCGCCGCCACCCAGGCGTCGAGAAAGCCCTGCAGCGCGGGACGACGAATCGATTCGACCAGCAACTGGGCGCGTTCGCGGCGGGCGAGGCGTACCAGGCGCATGGGCACCGGATCGAAGACCTGGATCTCCGGCGTTGCCAGACGACAGGCCAGGGCCCGTGCCTGGCGCAGGAAGTCGATGGCTTCATCGAGTTGCGGAGCGTCGGCGCGCAGCATGGCCTGGTGGGCGAACGGCGGAAAACCGGCCCGACGACGCTCATCGAGGGCGATCGCCGCGAAGCGGTGGTAGTCGTGGCCGAGCAGCGCCGCATACAGTGGGTGGTCCGGGAACTCGGTCTGGATCAGCACCTGGCCTGCGAGCGCCGCTCGTCCCGCCCGTCCACCCACCTGCATGAGCTGCTGGAAGAGTCGTTCCGGCGCGCGGAAATCGGCCGCGTGCAGTGAGGTGTCGGCCCCCACCACGCCGACCAGGGTCAAGCGCGGAAAGTCGTGGCCCTTGGCCATCATCTGGGTACCGACGATGATGTCCACCTCGCCCCCCGCGATCGCCGCCAGGCAGCGTTCCCATTCATTGCGGCTGCGCACCGCATCGCGATCGATGCGCAGGACGCGGGCCGTCGGAAAACGCTCGCCGAGCCGATGCTCGAGGCGTTGGGTGCCGCGGCCGAAGGCGTGGATATCCTGGTTTCCGCATTGGGGGCAGGCGCGGGGAACGGCACTGCAGGCACCGCAGTGGTGGCAGCGCATGCGAGACTCGGCGAGGTGCAGGACGCGGTTCGCGGAGCATTGGTCGCAGCCACTGATCCAACCGCAGGAGGGGCAGCTCAGGACCGGGGCGTAGCCGCGTCGATTGAGAAACACCAGGCTCTGCTCGGCACGGCCCAGGCGCTCGTCGATGGCGTCGAGCAGGGGCGGGCTGAGACCCTGGTCGAGACGCAGGCGACGGGTGTCGATGCAGCGCATCGCGGGCAGCGCGGCGGCGAGTGCGCGCTGGCGCAGATCGAGACGGCGATAGCGGCCGAGCGCGGCGTGCTGCCAGCTCTCGAGCGACGGGGTTGCGGAGCCCAGCACCAGGACCACGTCGCGCTCGCGGGCGCGCCAGACGGCGAGGTCGCGGGCGGAATAACGCACGCCTTCGAGCTGGGCGTAGGAGGCGTCGTGTTCTTCATCGACGACGATCAGGCCGAGCCGTGGCATCGGGGTGAACACCGCCAGCCGGGTACCGAGAACGATGTCGGCGCGTCCATCCATGGCTTGCAGGAAGCCGCGCGAGCGTGCCCCGTCGGATTGGGCGGAATGCAGCGCGACGACGCAGGCATGGGGGAAACGGCTGCTGACGCGTGCTTCGAGCTGGGGCGTCAATGCGATCTCGGGCACCAGCATCAGCACTTGATGGCCGCGACCGAGGTGGTGGCGGGCAAGTTGCAGATAGACCTCGGTCTTGCCGCTGCCGGTGACGCCATGCAACAACCAGCAGACGAAGCCGGGCGGTGTGGATTCGATGGCATCGATCGCGGCACCTTGCTCGGTGGTCAGGGGCAGTTCGCCACAGGCGGTGCCCGGGGCGGCCGCCGCCACGGTCTCGATCCAACCCCGTCGCATGGCATCGGTGATCGGCGCTGCGCTGCCGAGTTCGGCGCGCAGCGTGCTGCGCCTGACGGATCCGTGCGAGAGCACCGTGGCGAGCGCGGCGAGCGCCCGCTTGGCGCGATGGCCGTCGCTGGCCGTGGCGCGGCCCAACGCGCTCGCCGCCAGCAGCGGATCGGGGTCGCGCCCATCGACCGCGGCACTGCGACGCATGCCCGGTGGCAGGGCGAGCTGGACGACCTCGCCGATCGGCGCGTGATAGTAGCGGGCGACGAAGGCAACCATCGCGAGCCAGTCGGGCGGTAGCGGCGGAAGGTCGCGGCGGATCTCCAGCACCGGCTTGAGGCGCGCTTCGGCCACGTCGCTGTGGGCCGGCAGCGAAAGAATGATGCCACTGAGCGCTTCCTTGCCGAAGCGCACCCGTACGCTGCGTCCTACATCGCCTGTGGACGCATTTTCGGAAAGATAATCAAACGCTTGCGGTAGTGGCACCGGAAGCGCGACGCGTACGATCGGCATCGATGTCTGCCGCAGCCGGAAAAATGATCAATGAATCAATCGAATGCCGCTGAATGATGAAGTGGAATTGAATGAAGCGTGCTTAATTAGCCGCAATGAAACCGTAATCGACGCTTCTCCACAGAATCTGTGGATAAGCTTGTGGGAAAGCGGCTGGAAACGGCGCATTTGGCTGGGATTGTAGGGAATGCGAGTGGTCTGCCTAAACAATGGGCAGGCTGGAAATTCAATCGAAACATGAGCTTAGCGCCACAAAGCCGAATGTACCCCAGCTGCATCCCCGATCGGCATCTGGATCAGGCCGATGTGAATAAGTCAACACCGAAAAGAGCGAATTTCGGGTGGATTCAGACGGCTTTCGGCGCCACCGGCATCAGGCTGGATTGCGAACCCGGCGGCTGTGTTCGTGCACCGTGTCCACCAGCACCGATACGTTGTCGGGTGGCGTGAATTGCGAGATGCCGTGGCCCAGGTTGAAGACGTGGCCGGGATGGTTGCCGAAGCTGTCCAGCACCCGGCGGGCCTGCTCGGCGACCGCCTCCGGGCTGGCGAACAGCACCGCCGGATCGAGATTGCCCTGCAGTGCGACACGGTCGCCGACCAGCGCGCGTGCACGGCCGATGTCCATCGTCCAGTCGAGGCCGACGGCGTCGAAGCCGGCATCGGCGATGCTCTCGAGCCACAGGCCGCCTCCCTTGGTGAACACGATCGCCGGCACACGCCGCCCATCGTGTTCGTGGATCAGACCCCCGGCGATTTGTTCCAGATAGCGCAAGGAAAACTCGCGATAGGCGTCGTGGGCCATGACACCACCCCACGAATCGAACACCATCACGGCCTGTGCGCCAGCCTGGATCTGCGCGTTGAGGTAGGCGGTGACCGAGCGGGCGGTCACGTCGAGCACCTGGTGCATGAGTTCCGGCCGCGAGTACAGCAGCGACTTGACCTTGCGATAGTCGCTCGAACTGCCGCCCTCGACCATGTAGCAGGAGAGGGTCCACGGGCTGCCGGAGAAGCCGATCAGCGGAACGCGCCCGTCGAGGGCGCGACGAATCTCGCTGACGGCATCCATCACGTACTGGAGCTCGCCGTGGGGGTCGGGCACTGCCAAGCGGCGGATGTCGCTTTCGTCCTTCAGCGGGCGTTCGAACTTGGGGCCTTCGCCTTCCTCGAAGTACAGGCCGAGGCCCATCGCGTCCGGTACGGTCAAGATGTCGGAAAACAGGATCGCGGCATCCAGGTCGTAGCGTTCGAGTGGTTGCAGGGTGACCTCGCAGGCCATGGCCGGGCTCTTGCAGAGTTGCAGGAAGCTGCCGGCGCGCTTGCGCGTTGCACAGTACTCGGGCAGATAGCGGCCGGCCTGGCGCATCAGCCACAGCGGCGTGTATTCGGTAGGCTGGCGCAGCAGTGCGCGCAGGAAGGTGTCGTTGCGGAGCGGACTCACGTGGGCGTTCCCGGTTGCCGGCCGGCTGGCCGAATGGCGGGATTATCCCGTTTTTCCCCAGGCTCCGCAGCCCGTTGGGCGTACCACCGCGAAAACCGTACTACTTGCGCCAGAAGGCGGGCGTCATGACCACCAGCAGGGTGAAGATCTCGAGCCGGCCGAGCAGCATGGCGAAGGTACATACCCAGGTGGCGAAATCGGAAAGCACCGAGTAGTTGGAGGCGGGGCCGACGCCGGACAGGCCCGGGCCGGTGTTGTTGAGACAGGCCACGACCGCCGAGAACGCCGTCACCAGTTCGACGCCACTGGCCGACAGCACCAGGGTCAGGGTCACGATGGTGACCATGTAGATGAACGAAAAGCCGAGTACCGCGTGCAGGATGTGATCGGGGATCTGCTGATCGCCGAGGCGCACCGGCAGCACGGCATTGGGGTGGATGGCGCGCGCCAGTTCGCGATACACCTGCTTGTAGAGAATGATTGCCCGCATCAGCTTGATGCCGCCGCCGGTGGAGCCGGAGCAGGCGATGAAGCTGCCGAGGAACAGGATCCAGATCTGCGCAAACATTGGCCAGAAGGTGTAGTCCGAGGTCGCGAAGCCGAGGGAGGTGGCGAGCGAGATCGAGTGGAAGGCGACGTAGCGGACCGTCTGGAGGAAGTCGGGGTAGGCGGCGTGGGGGGTGAGGTAGAGGCTGATCAGCAGGATGCTGGCGATCAGCACGCCGAAGTAGAAGGGCAGCTCCCGATCGTGGCGGTAGGGCTTGGGCGAACGTTGGTACAGGGCCATGAAGTGGGTGCCGTAGTTGATGCCCGA
>JAGRFZ010000022.1 GCA_020445785.1 Rhodocyclaceae bacterium | reverse complement strand
CCAGCAGCGGACCGTAGATGATGTAGGAGTGACCCACCACCCAGCCGATGTCCGAGGTCGCGAACATGGTCTCGCCCGGCTCACCGGTGAAGATGTGCTTCATCGAAGAGGCGAGCGCGACCGCGTAGCCCCCGGTATCCCGCTGCACGCCCTTCGGCTTGCCGGTGGTGCCCGAGGTGTACAGGATGTAGCTGGGGTCGGACGACTCGACCCAGGTCACCGGCACCTGCGCATCCATGTGCTTGGCGCGCAGCGTCGCGTAGTCGACGTCGCGTCCCTCGACCTTCGGGAAGCCCTTGTCCAGCCCCCGGTCGACCAGCAGCACCTTGGCCGGCGGGAACTCGGCCAGCTTGCAGGCCTCGTCCACCAGGTGCTTGTAGGGCACCGGCTTGCCGTTGCGCATGCCGGCGTCGGAGCTGACCATCAGCACCGGCTTGGCGTCATCGATACGGGTTGCGAGCGATCCGGAGGCGAAGCCGCCGAAGACCACCGAGTGGATCGCGCCGATGCGGGCGCAGGCCAGCATCGCGAAGCAGGCTTCGGCGATCATCGGCATGTAAATCAGCACCCGATCGCCCTTGCCGACGCCGAGCTCCTGATAGATCGCCGCCATGCGCTCGACTTCGCGCTGCAGCTCGGCGAACGAGTAGACGACTTCTTCGTCGGTCTCGGTGGAAATGTAGACCAGCGCCTTGTCGTTCGGGCGCTCGGCGGCGTGGCGGTCGACGGCGTTGTAGCAGAGGTTGGTTTCGCCGCCCTTGAACCATTTGACGAAGGGCGGATTCGAGAAGTCACAAACCTGCTGCGGGGGCTTGTTCCAGTGGATCAGCTGCGCCTGCTCGCCCCAGAACTCGTCACGGTTCTCGATGGAGCGACGGTGAAATTCCTTGTAGTTTCCCATTGACTACCTCTCCCAGAATATTCCCAGCAAATCGAAGCGTTTAACGGCCTCGTTCGGATTCGTCCGGTCTTGGCGCCGGATCGCGGTCTGGATGTGATTCCGCATGCTGCCGCAGGGCTTCGAGCGGCATGCCACAGCCCAGACGTGATTCTATCAATTCGAACAGCGGCATCAGGGTGGCGACGATGTCACCCGATCTCGCCAACGTGTCGGCCGGCGCCCCTGCGCGGATCTGCATCAGCAGGTGATCGATGCTCACCGGCAGACGTGCGTAGCGGCTGAGGGACTCGACGCTGACCTGTCCCGAGCGGGTCATGACGCGGGCGCCGCCCTGGTCCCGGCCCATCGAGACGCGCTGAACCGCGAGGCCGATCAATTGGCTCAGGGTGTCGATGTCGTCCTGATGCGAGCCTGCCACACCGACCGTGATCGTCATCTGGATGCGACTCTCGCGGTAGGTCATCACCAGTTTTTCGATCGTCCGCTGCAGGCGCAGGGCGAACGCGTAGCAACCTTCGAGGTCGGTGCTCGGCGAGAGGACCGCGAACTGGGCATCGGCCAGTTGGGCGACGGTATCCTCGCGCCGCACCTTGGTACTCAGGATCTTCGAGAGCTTTCGTGCGATCAGTTGGGCGACATGGCGCCCATACTCGGTCACCAGCTCTTCGAAGCGGTCGATCTCGATCGCCATCACCGCCATCTCGCCGCGCTGACGCCTGGCCAAGGACAGCTCCTGGGCCCCATGCCATTCGAGGTAGGCCTTGGTGGCGAGGCCGGTAGTGGGGTCCACCGGGCTCTGACTGGCCAGCGCCTCGCGGCTCTCCTCGAGTTCGCGACGGGCCTGGGTCAGGGTGGTGAGCGACTCCAGGCGAGCCAGCAGTTCGGAAGAGCCGATGCCCTTGGTGATGAAGTCGTTGGCGCCGAGCTTGCGCGCCTTTTCGCGGGATTCGTCGTCCTCCTCGCCGGAGATGATGATCACCGGAAGGTGATGGATGCGGGAGACCTTGGATTCCCGGATCCTGCGCAGCAAGCCATAGCCGTCCAGGCCCGGCATCCCGATGTCGCTGACCACGACGCTGATCGTCGGATCGACCAGCAGCGCCTGCCACCCGGCCTCGCCGTCCGCCTCCTCGCGCACGTCGAAACTGCCGCGGATCTGCTTCGCGATGGTGGCCCGCACCATCCGCGAATCGTCGACGATCAGTACCCGCGGGGGCTGCTGCTCGGTATCCTCGCTCATGCGCGCGTCAGGCCTTGATTCTGACGACGGTGCGACCTCGGGCCTCGCCGCGGATGAAAGCGTCGAAGGCCGAGGGCAGATCCTCGAAATCGATGACGCGGGCCATCGACGCCAGGTGGCGCGGCCGCAGATCGCCCGCCATGCGCTGCCACACCTGCTCCCGAATCGGAAAACCGATGTAGCCGGAATCGACGCCGAGCAGGCTGACGCCACGCAGGATGAAGGGAAACACCGTCGTCTCGAGCGCGATGCTGGCGGCGTTGCCGATGCTGGCGACCGTGCCGGCCTGCTTCATCGTTGCCAGCATCCAGTGCAGGATGGCACCGCCGACGTTGTCCACCGCACCGGCCCAGCGCCCGGCTTCGAGCGGGCGCACCGCTTCGAGGTCGATGTCCTGGCGCAGCACGATCTCGGTTGCACCCAGCTCCGTCAGGCGCTCGCGTTCATCGGCCTTGCCGGTCAAGGCCGCCACGGAATAGCCGAGGCCGGCGAGCATGTCGATCGCCAATGCGCCGACGCCGCCGGTCGCACCCGACACCACCACCGGGCCGTTCCCGGGCGCCAGGCCATTGGCCTCCATGCGGACGATGCCGAGGGCGGCGGTAAAGCCCGCCGTGCCGAGAATCATGGATTCGAACAGATCGAGCCCGGCCGGCAGTGGCAGCACCCACTTGGCGGGGATGCGGGCGTACTCCGCGTAGCCACCGTGGTGCGACACACCGATGTCGAAGCTGGTGGCAACCACGGGATCGCCGGTCGAAAATCTGGGGTCGGCGCTCTCGACCACCTCGCCGGAGAGGTCGATGCCACCGATGCACGGATAGCGACGGATGATCTTGCCGGTTCCGGTCGCGGCCAGCGCGTCCTTGTAGTTGATGCTGGAAAAATGGACCCGGATCAGCACTTCGCCGGCATCGAGATCCGCCACCGCCCAGCGGCCGAGCCGACCCGCACCCTTGCCGCCGGCACCGGCTTCGATCAGGTAGGCCCTGAAATCTGGCGCCACGCCACCCCTCCGTCGGTTATCGTCCGGCCCGGAACCAGACCGTGAATGCTCGATTATAACCAAAGCCGGACGCCGTTTTCGACGCCGCTGCAGAGCTCAAGTCGGCGCCCCGCAGGCCGATAGCCACTGCATGATCATGCCCCAACTGGTCTCATGGACCTGATCGAACACAGACTCGACGGCATCGACGCCTACGTCGCCTATTTCTCGGCACGCCCGCTGCCGGTGCTCAAGCACACGGTGCGCGAGCTCGAGCATCTACGTGCCGAGGAGGATTCGGTCAGCGCGCGCCGCCTGGCGGCAGTGGTCCTGGGCGACCCGTTGATGGCAATGCGAGTCATTACCTTTCTCGAGGAACGCCGCCGGCAATCCCAGAACCACGACATCACCACCATCGATCGCGCCATCATGATGATGGGGGTTTCGCCCTTCTTCCAGGCATTCTCCGAACTGCCCGTGGTCGAGGACCAACTCGCAGGCCACCCCCGCGCCTTGCTGGGTCTGCTCAAAGTCATCAACCGTGCACGCCGCGCCGCCCATTTCGCCCGCGACTGGGCGATCGCCCGCCACGATCTGGACGTCGAGGAAATCACCCTCGGTGCATTGTTGCGGGAGGCCGCGGAGATCCTGTGCTGGAGTTTCGCCCCTGCGCTCGCGCTCGAGGTCCAGACCGCCCAGATCGCCGATCGCAGCCTGCGCAGCACGCTCGCCCAGGAAGCCGTGTTCGGCTGCTCGGCAGTGGAGATCCAGCAGCGACTGATCTTCACTTGGCGGCTGCCGGAACTGCTGCTGAACCTGATCGACGAGTCCCACGGCGACAATCCCCGGGTACGCAACATCATGCTCGCTGGCGCACTGGCGAGACATTCCGAGCGCGGCTGGGACGACCCCGCCCTACCCGACGATTTCGACGCCGTCTGCCGCCTGCTGCACATCGGCATCGAACCCCTCCTCAAGCGACTCGGGGTGCCACCCGAATTCGCCATCCGCTATCTTTCGGAACCGGACGGCCCCGAAACCGCCGCCATGCCCACAGGGAATCCCTAATGCAGCTATCGTCCATCGTCCTTCTGTCGGTCCTCGCCGCCGCCGCACTCTATGCGATTGTGATCTACAACAACCTGGTACGGCTGAAGCACAACATCGCCAAGGCCTGGGCCAACATCGACGTGCTGCTCAAGCAGCGCCACGACGAACTGCCCAAGCTGGTGGAAGTCTGTCGGCAGTACAAGCAGTTCGAAGAGAGCACGCTGACCCGCGTGATCGAGGCGCGGGCACGCGTCTCGGACGCGCGCGCCCAGCACGACGTACCGGCCCTCGGCGCGGCCGAGGGCCTGCTGAGATCGGGTCTCGGTCAGATCTTCGCGGTCGCGGAAGCCTACCCGGAGCTCAAGGCCAACGAGCACTTCATGCAGTTGCAGACGCGCATCACCTCGCTCGAGAACGGCATTGCCGATCGACGCGAGTGGTACAACGAGAGCGTCAATGTGCATAACGTGCGCATCGAACAATTCCCGGACCTGCTGGTCGCCCGCGTGCTCGGCTTCACCGGTCAGCCGCTGCTCGAATTCGCCACCGCCGAAAAGGCCGACGTCGATCTCAAGGCACTGTTCGCCAGTTGATCGGCGAATCCGTTCGCGACGGCACGCCGAACCTGCCCGATCATGCTGGTGTCCCTGCGCCCAGACCGCACGGCCGGTGCCACGGCGGTCGCGATCGTCGTGGCCGGGGCTTCGCTGCTGCGCGCACCCGCCGAGTTCCGCCACTGGCTGGTCGGTGCGGTCCTGGCCGCGGCAGCCTTCGGCTGGCTGCGCTGCGTACACCATAGCCGGCTCATCCTCGACACGCCGACCTCGCGCATCGCGTCGGCCGCCCAGGGTTACACCGAGCTGTTCGGGCGCGGCATGCCGTTGGCCGGCACGCCCGTGCTCTCACCGCTCAACGGTCTGCCGGTGCTCTGGTACCGCATCCGGGTCGAGGAGCGGCAGGATGCCAACTGGGTGCACCGCAGCGACCACGCGAGCGATGCTTCCTTTCTGCTGGAAGATGGGAGCGGCGTCTGCGCGGTCGATCCGGAGGAAGCCGAAATGATGGTCGGCCGCCGGGACGTGCTGGTCCAAGGCGACCGCCGCACCACCCAGTGGTCGCTGCTCAAGAACGACCCGATCTACGTGCTCGGAGATTTCGCCACGATCGGTAGCATCGACCCGGATCGCGACACCGCGCGTCAGGTCCGCGATCTGCTCGCTGCCTGGAAAGACGACCACGAGGAACTGCTGCGGCGCTTCGACACCGACGGCGACGGCCAGATCGATCTCGCCGAATGGGAAGCCGCCCGGGCCGAAGCCAAGCGCGAAGTCACGCGCCAGCAACGCGAACTCGACGCTGCCCCGGAGGCGCACGTCATGCGACGACCGCAGGGACGGCGGCTCTACCTCATCTCCGACATGGACCCCGCAGCCATCGGCCAACGCTACCGGATCTGGGGCTGGGTCTTTCTCGCGGCCATGCTGGCCGCACTCGCCGGACTCGCCTGGTTGGCCGCCGGCTGAGCCGGCAGCACCGTCAGCCGGGTCGCGACTCCAGCGCCTCCCACCGTTCCAGCGCATCGTCGAGTTCGCGCTCGATCTCCTCGCTGCGTGCCTTGAGCACAGGAACCTCCTGGGCCGCCTGCTGGTACAGGGCCGGATCCGCGAGGCGCTGATGGATCGCCCCCTGCTCCTCTTCGAGCGCGGAGATGCGATCCGGCAGCGCCTCGAGCTCCCGCTTTTCGCGGAAGGACAGCTTGTCCGTGCGCGGGCGGACCTCGCGCCGTGACGGCTGCGCCGCGGCGCGTGGTGCCGGTGGCTGCGGGTCCGGGCGCACTTCGCGCACGCGCTGCCAATCGGCATAGCCACCGGCGTACTCACGCCAACGGCCATCGCCTTCGGCGGCGATCACCTGGGTCACCACATTGTCGAGGAACGCACGGTCGTGGCTGACCAGGAACAGGGTGCCGTCGAAGCCCTGTAGCAGCTCCTCCAGCAGATCCAAGGTCTCGATGTCGAGGTCGTTGGTCGGTTCGTCCAGCACCAGCACGTTGGCGGGTCGCGCGAACAACCGAGCCAGCAGCAAGCGGTTGCGTTCGCCACCGGACAACGAGCGCACGGGTGAGCGCGCGCGTGAGGGTGCGAACAGGAAATCTCCGAGGTAACCGATCACGTGCTTGCGCTCGCCGGCGATGTCGACGAACTCCGAGCCCGGGCTGATGACCTCCGTCAGCGGCAGATCCGGATCGAGCTGAACACGCAACTGGTCGAAATAGGCGACGCTCTGGCGGGAACCGCGACGGATACGACCTTGATCCGGCTCGAGTTGGCCGAGGATGAGCTTGAGCAGGGTGGTCTTGCCGGCGCCATTCGGTCCGATCACGCCGATCCGGTCGCCACGCAGGATTCGGGTCGAAAAATCCCGCACCACCACTTTGTCACCGAAGCGAAGGCCTACGTCTTCGAGTTCGGCCACCATGCGACCGCTCTGCTCACCCCGATCCACGTCCAGATTGACGCGCCCCAGGCGATCACGCCGCGCGGCGCGTTCGACGCGTAGTGCCTCGAGCCGACGCACCCGGCCCTCGTTGCGCGTTCGCCGTGCCTCGATGCCCTTGCGAATCCAGATTTCCTCCTGCGCCAACAGCTTGTCGAAGCGGGCGTTGGCCTTCTCCTCGGCTTCGAGCTGCTCCGCCTTCTTCCGGCGATAGTCCGAGAAATTGCCCGGAAAACTGCGCAGGCTGCCGCGATCGAGTTCGACGATTCGACTCGCGACCTGATCGAGGAAGGCCCGATCATGGGTGATCACCACCACGGCACCGGGAAAGTCTCGGATCAGCGCCTCCAGCCACAGGATGCCGTCCAGGTCGAGGTGGTTGGTCGGCTCGTCGAGCAGCAGCACCTCCGGATCGATCACCAGCGCCCGCGCCAGCGCGACGCGCTTGAGGCCGCCCCCCGAGAGCGCGGCGGCCGCCGCCTGCGGGTCGAGACCGAGTCGACTCAGCACCTGCTCGACGCGCTGGTTGAGCCGCCAGCCGTCCACCGCCTCCAACTCGTGCTGCAGCGCCTCCATGCGGGCGATGGCGTCCGCGGTACCGTGTTCGGCCACTTCGACCACTGCGCGGTGGTACTCGCCGATCAGCCGGGCAAGCGCGCCGAGGCCGTCGGCCACGGTCGCGAAGACGTCCTGCCCGAGCGGAAAGTCGGCTTCCTGCGGCACGTAGGCGACTCGCAGCCCGGGTTGCACCCACAGGACGCCGTCGTCCAGTTGGCCTGCGCCCGCGCAAACTTTCAGCAGGCTCGACTTGCCGCTGCCGTTGCGCCCGATCAGCGCAACCCGCTCGCCGGCGTCGAGCTGGAACGCCGCCTGGTCGAGCAGGGCGACGTCGCCGAAGGCAAGGCAGGCCTTGTCGAGGGTCAGCAGTGGCATGGCGGCGGTGGGCGGACGAGATTGGGAAGCCCGATTCTAGCCTGCATCGGAGACCCGACGCCGCCATCGCCAAGTTGGCCGCCCATGGGCGAGCCGCTACAATGTGCGCCCCTCTCCGTAGTTCAATGGATAGAACGGGCGCCTCCTAAGCGCTAGATGCAGGTTCGATTCCTGCCGGGGGGACCAATCGCGGAGCCTGAGCGCCGCTGCCGTCCGGCGCGCGCCCTCAGTACGCGGGCCGGTGGAATCCCAGGGCACGCAGCAGGTGCGCAGCGACCACTACGATCAACATGCCCAGTGCCACCGGGTGGCTGATCACGCCCCAGATCACCCAGAGCAGGCGCTCGACCGCCTCGCGGGGCCCGTCGACCGTCGGCGATGCCTCGTCTGCGCCGGGCGCCACCGGGCCAGACGACGATTCCGGTCGCTCGACCGGCTTGTACTCGCCGAACAGGGCAGCCAGGGTGCGGGACGCACCGCCCGTTCCGGCGAGCGTGAACCGAACCTCGCCTTCGGCGCCGAGCACCGGAGACAGCACCGCCACCAGGGCGTGGGCCAGACCTTGCCGAAGTTCGCCGAGATCGACGGGAAGCGCTGCGTCATCCGACAGCACTTGGCGGGATTCGTCGCCCTGGACGAACTGCAGATCGAGCGGCGCGGGCGTCGCCGCCGCGGGGTCGGCGCGATGCCCGCCGCGGGCGAACATCTGTTCGAGGGCCAGTGCCAGCGGATCTTCCGGTGCGGGCGGACGCGCGCTGGCGGCACGCCGGCGCGGCGATCCTTTGGCGGTCTGCTCGGAGCGCTCGCCACCATCGGCCAGCCGACGGGTACGCGTCTCCGAGATCAGCAACGCGTCGAAGGCCTGTTCGGAGATCAGCGCTGCGCCGAGTTCGTGCGGCAGCACCGCGTCGGTCGGGATGGCAAAACCGCCCGCCTCCGGCTCGGCGTGGAGATCGCGCGGCACGAACTCCAGCGGCACCGCATGCAGGCCGAAGCTGGCGGTGAGCGCGGCGACCGCCACAAGTAAGGATAGGAGGCGCGAAACCATGGCCCGAAACTGTTAGCAATCGCCAAGCCACTCGCACAACCGCATGTTTATACGAGTATTTTTTGCACCAATCGGCCGTCACCCGCGCGCCATGTAAAACTTTTCGACAATTTGCGCGTCACCCGAAACGGCCGGTGATGTAGTCCTCGGTGAGCTGATGTTGCGGCTTGACGAAGATGCGGTCGGTTTCCCCGACCTCGATCAGATCCCCCAGATGGAAATAGGCGGTGCGCTGGGACACCCGCGCGGCCTGCTGCATCGAGTGGGTGACGATGCAGATGGAGTAGTTCCGGCGCAGCTCGTCGATCAGTTGCTCGATCTTCGCGGTAGAGATCGGATCGAGCGCCGAGCAGGGCTCGTCCATCAGGATCACTTCGGGCTGGATCGCAATCGCGCGGGCAATGCACAGGCGCTGCTGCTGACCGCCGGACAGGCCGGTGCCGGGATGCGCCAGCCGGTCCTTGACCTCGCCCCAGAGGTTGGCCTTTTGCAGGCTGGAGACGACGATCTCCTCGAGTTCGGCCTGCGACTGCGCGAGTCCATGGATGCGCGGCCCGAATGCGACGTTCTCGAAGATCGACTTGGGAAACGGGTTGGGCTTCTGGAATACCATGCCGACGCGGGCCCGCAGCGGCACCACATCCACGTCCGGCGCCATGATGTCCTTGCCGTCGAGCAGGATCTCCCCGCTCACGCGGCACCCGACCACGGTATCGTTCATGCGGTTGAGACAGCGCAGGAAGGTGCTCTTGCCACAGCCGGACGGGCCGATCATGGCCAGAACTTCGTTCTTGCCGACATCGAGACTGACGTCGCGGATCGCGTGCTTGTCGCCGTAATGCACGTTCACCGCGGTGCAGCGCATGCGCGGCACCTCGGATCGGACCTCGCCGACGGTTCCCCGGTGCTCGCGGTCATAGGTCGCCGAGTCGGCCTCGGCCGGCCGCCGCCTGGCCGGGGCGTGTTCCGGATTTTCAGCCATGAATTGGCTCGCCTGCGCTTCCATGTCGGACTCCGATGCTCTTTCGTTCATTTCCCGCTTACCATCGGCGCTCGAAGCGCCTGCGCAGCAGCACGGCCAGCGCGTTCATCGCCGCCAGGAACAGCAGCAGCACGATGATCGCAGCCGAGGTCTTTTCCACGTACGCGCGCTCGGGGCTGTCGGCCCACAGGTAGATCTGCACCGGTAGTGCGGTGGCCGGGTCGAAGACGCCGGCCGGCACGTCGGCAATGAAGGCCACCATGCCGATCATCAGCAATGGCGCGGTTTCGCCGAGCGCCTGGGCCATGCCGATGATGGTTCCGGTCAGCATGCCCGGCAGGGCCAGCGGCAGGACGTGGTACATCACCGCCTGCATCGGCGACGCGCCGACGCCGAGCGCCCCCTCGCGGATCGACGGTGGCACCGACTTCAGCGCCGCCCGGCTGGCGATGATGATGGTCGGCAGCGTCATCAGGGTCAGCACGAGGCCACCGACGATCGGTGCGGAGCGCGGCAGCGTGAAGAAATTGATGAACACGGCCAGACCCAACAGACCAAAGACGATCGACGGCACGGCCGCCAGGTTGTTGATGTTCACCTCGATCAGGTCGGTCCACCGGTTCTTCGGCGCGAACTCCTCGAGATAGACGGCCGCCGCCACCGCCAGCGGGAAGGACAGACCCAGGGTCACGAACAGCGTATAGATCGAACCCATCAACGCACCACGGATGCCGGCGAGTTCGGGCTCGCGGGAATCGCCGTTGCTGAAGAAGTCGAGATTGAAGGCGGATCCGATGCGGTCGTCGGCCTCGAGCTTTTCGATCCAGGCCAGTTGATTGTCCTTGATGCGGCGGTCCGCCTCGGGCGCACCGCGATCGATGTGCCCCTTCATCAGCATGTCCACGTCGTCGTCGGCGGCGACCGACAGCGATATCGTGGTGCCGATCAGGGACGGGTCGGCGAGGATCCGGTCGCGCAGATCGAAGCTCGCACCGTTGCTGACCAGGCCATACAAGGCGATCCGATTGCGACGCCCGCTGACGTCCGGGAACAATTCGCGCATCGATTGCTTGATCAGCGCACCGTAGTCCGCCGCCTGCAGGACCGCCGGATCCCGCACACCGGACGGATCGATCGACGCTTCGTCGATCGTCACCTCGAGCGTGATCCGGGTCTGCCAGAACGCACTGTAGCCATTGCCGACGATGCTGACGAACAGGATCACCAGAAAGCCGAGGCCCAGGCCGACGGCGCACTTGCCGAAGAAACGGAAACGCCGTTCTGCGGCGCGCCGGCGCTTCATGCCGGCCTCGACGCGGGCAAAGCTGTCGCGCACGGGTTGGCTCGGCTCACTCATATTGTTCCCGGTACTTGCGCACGATGTAGAGGGCCAGCACGTTGAGCGCCAGCGTAACGAAGAACAGCACCAGGCCGAGCGCGAAGGCCGCCAAGGTCTTGGGGCTGTCGAATTCCTGGTCACCCACCAGCAGCGTGACGATCTGTACGGTCACGGTAGTCACCGCCTCGAACGGATTGGCGGTGAGCTTGGCGGCCAGTCCGGCGGCCATCACCACGATCATGGTCTCGCCGATCGCCCGGGAAACCGCCAGCAGCACGGCGCCGACGATGCCTGGCAGGGCTGCGGGGAAAATCACCCGGCGAATCGTCTCGGACTGGGTCGCGCCCATGCCGTAGGCCCCGTCGCGCAGCGACTGGGGCACCGCATTGATGACATCGTCGGACAGCGACGAGACGAAGGGGATGATCATCACACCCATCACCAGCCCCGCCGCCAAGGCGCTCTCGGACGCAATATCGAGCCCGAACAGGCCGCCCGATTCGCGGATGAAGGGTGCTACCGTCAGGGCCGCGAAAAAGCCGTAGACCACGGTCGGGATGCCCGCCAGCACTTCCAGCAGCGGTTTCGCGATGGCGCGCACCCGCGGGCTCGCGTATTCGGCGAGGTAGATCGCCGACATCAGACCGATCGGCACCGCCACCGACATGGCGATCAGCGTGATCAGCATCGTGCCCGCGAACAGCGGCACCGCACCGAAGGCGCCCGAGGACCCGGCCTGATCGGCACGAATCGCGATCTGGGGGCTCCAGTCGAGACCGAACAGAAAATCCGTGATCGGGACCGCCTGGAAGAAGCGCACCGACTCGAACAATACCGACAGGACGATGCCGACCGTGGTCAGGATCGCAACCGTCGAGCAAGTGATCAGAATGCCCTTCAGGATGCGTTCGACCGCATTGCGCGATCGGTACTCCGGCCGGATGCGTCCATAGGCGAACCAGCCACCGATCGCGGCCAGCCCCAAGGTGACCGCGAACAAGGCGGTCGTGCTGATGCCACGCAGATCACGATACCGATCGGCGGCGGCGAGGATCGCCGCATCCGGCTCGCTCGAGACGATGTTGCCGACCACCAGGTTGCGGATGTCGTTGAGTACGAGGTTCAGACGGCTGGGCGCCAGTGTCGCGGTCTCGGGCGGCAGCGATGCGATCACCAGCCGGGTGATCACGCTGTCTTCGAAGGCGAGCCAGAGCGCCAGCACGAGCAAGGCCGGGATCACGGCCCAGAGCGCTGCGTACAGGCCGTAGTACGCCGGCAGCGAGTGCAGCGTTCGAATGCGTCCGCCAGAGACGGCGAAGGCCCGCTTGCGCCCGAAATGATAGGCGAGCGAGCTCAGCGTCAGCAGCAGCACGATGAGCAAAGGCGTCTGGGTCACGGAATCGATTCCACGCGAGCGGCACGACGCCGCGGGGGGTGGCGTGCACCGTCACCCCCCGCGGCATCCGGGCGCGAACGCTTACTTCATCGCGGTCAAGGTCTTGGCCTTGCCGACCACCTGGGCGTATTCGTCCTTGGGCAGCGGGATCAGGCCACGTTCGGAGAGGTAGCCCTCCTCGCCCATCGCCTTGGTGCTCGTGAATTCGGCGAGATACTCCGCAATGCCGGGAATGACGCCGACGTGGGCCTTCTTGACGTAGAAGAACAACGGGCGGGAAACCGGGTAGGAACCGTCGGCGATGGTCTCGAACTCGGGCGCCACGCCCTCGATGTTCGAACCCTTGATCTTGTCGCGATTCTGGTCGAGAAAGCTGAAGCCGAAGATGCCGAAAGCGTCCGGATTGGCTTCGAGCTTCTGCACGATCAGGTTGTCGTTCTCGCCGGCCTCGACATAGCCGCCGTCTTCGCGCACGGTGTGGCAGATGTTCTTGAAGGCGCCCTTGTCGGACTTCTTCATCGCCTTGATGAACGGGAATTCGCTACAGCCCTTTTCCATCACCAGTTCGACGAACGCATCGCGCGTGCCGGAGGTCGGCGGCGGGCCCAGCACCTCGATCCTGGTCGCGGGCAGCGACGCATCGATGTCCTTCCAGGTCTGGTACGGGTTGTCGACGAGGGCATCGCCCCCCTTCGGATCCGGCACCTGCTTGGCCAGCGCCAGGAACAACTGCTGGCGGGTCAGATCGACGTCGGCAGCCGACTTGGCATGCCCGACCGAGATGCCGTCGTAGCCGATCTTGACCTCGATGACGTCCCGGACGCCGTTGGCCGCGCACTGTTCGAGTTCGGACGCCTTGATCGCGCGCGAGGCGTTGGTGATGTCCGGATGCTCGACGCCGACGCCGGCACAGAACAGCTTGATGCCACCGCCGGAACCGGTCGATTCGATCTTCGGTGTCTTGAACGGGGTGCTCTTGCCGAAGCGCTCGGCAACGACAGTGGCGAACGGATAGACCGTCGAAGAGCCGACGATGCTCACGTAGTCTCGGGCAGACTGGGCGTACGCGCTGCCGAGGGTCGCCGCGGACAGCACCGCGATGGCGAATTTCGCCTTGTTCATCAATGACCTCCTGTAGAGATGGTGCGCCAGACTCGACGGGTTTTCGGCCATCGGCGCTATATCCGGCGGTGCCCGGCCACGCAGCGAGGCGGGCCGTCACCGACGACAGGAGTGCATTGTTGGGCAGGAAGATTGCAGAAATATGAATGTCCGCGGTGGTGGCGGACATCGGCTCACTTCTGTTTCATTTTCGTATAGACGGCCAACAGGATGATCGCGCCCACCACCGCGCCGATGAAACCCGCCCCCTGCCCGGCGCGATAAATTCCGAGAAACTGGCCGCCGAAGCTGGCCACCATCGAGCCGGCAATGCCGAGCAAGGCCGTCATGATCAGCCCGATGTCGTCTTTGCCGGGGTGGAGAAATCGCGCCACGACACCGACCACGAGGCCGATCAGGATCGTGTAAATCAGGGACATCAGAGACCTCCGAGTCTGTTCCGTTTCGATCGATGAGCGAAGCGCCGGCCGCTCAGGACCATGCTTCGAGAAAGCGCCGCCAGTGCTCCCCATCACAGGCCCCGAGGGTTTCTCGCAAGCCCTCGATCGCTGCCTGGTAGGACGCCTCGTCAAGATGCCCGCGCATCCGCTCGAAGCGCAAGAAAACCAGGTAAGTGTTTGCAACATCCGTCTCGCAGTAGTCCCGGATCTCGGCGACGCGCCCCTCCTGATAGGCCTGCCACACCGCTGAGCCGTCCATGCCCAGCTTGCCGGGAAATCCGATCAGTTTGGCCAGATCGTCGAGCGGCGCGTTGGCCCGCGGCTGGTAGAGCGCGAGCAGATCCATCAGGTCGAGATGGCGGGCGTGATAGCGACCGATGTAGCTGTTCCACTTGAAGTCGCGCGAGTCCATATAGTCGCCGTCGCCCTGATTCCAGTAGCGCGCCGCGACGACGCCGTGGATCAGGCCGCGGTAATGCAGCACCGGCAGATCGAAACCCCCACCATTCCAGGACACCAGTTGCGGGGTGAACTTCTCGACCCCGTCGAAGAAGCGCTGGATCAGCGTGGCCTCGTCGCAGTCCGGCTCCGACAGCGAGAACACCCGATGGCTGCGTCCATCCCAGAGCAGGCAAGAGATCGTCACGATGCGCTGCAGATGATGGGGCAGGAAATCGCTGCCGCGGGTTTCCCGCATCCGCTCGAACGCGCGATCCGCGACCTGGGCGTCGTCGAGTTCGTCGGACAGCCCGTGCAATACGCGGATGCCGCGCACGTCCGGAATGGTCTCGATGTCGAACACCAGGGTGGCGCTCACCGCTGCGCCCAGCCCTTGTCGGGGCGCTGCACCCACCAGCCCCGCCTGGCCTTGTCGATCCAGCGCTGGGCGAAAGTCGCCTGCACCTGCTCACGCCACTCGGGGTGGCCATTGGCCCGTGCGATCTCGCGGTACAGCGCTTCGCGATCGCGATTCTCGGCGGCCACCAGCGCACTCAGCCGGCCTCGCTGCGACAGTGGAACCTGACCGGCATCGCGGATCGCCACCAGCCCGTCGGCGGTCAGACCGACCGCGCCAGCGTCGTAATGCGCCGCGATCTGCTGGTGGCGCTGCTGCATCGCGGCCCGAAGCGCTGCGATCGCCGGTGTGTCGATTTCCAGATTGCCCTGGGCCCGCCCGTGACCCGCCGCCCCCAGCAGCAGCGCCCCGACCAGCAGGGTTCGCATCGCGGATCGCCTCATTGCTTGTCTCCATCCGCCGGCGCCTGTCCGCCCTGCCCGTTCGGCAACTGCCAGACGCCGTCGATGATTCGGTCGGCAGCCTTTTCCGCGGCCGCAGCCGGAAAATAGATATTGATGGTCACGCAGCCGACCGCCACCAGCATCGCGCCCAGCAACAGGGTCATCACGCCGGCGGGCGACGGGGTTCGAACGGATGGCGTCATCAGCGGATCTCCGGTTCGGCATTGGACTCGATCACCGCCGCCACCCGGTCGAGCAGTTCGCGCCAATCGACACGACGATTGTAGCCGATGACATGGAGCGCCGGCAGGCCACCCCCTTCGACGATCAGGTAGCCTTCGCCCCCCCGCAGCTCGCCCAGGCCACGCATCGCACAGACGCCGGCCCGCAGGCGGCAGCCCAGCCCCAGCCGTTTGTAGCCGAAGCTCTCGAACAGGCCCAGGAAACTACGTTGCAGCGCGGCGGTGGCGCCCGCGCCGCCGAGTGCGCTGATGTTTTCGACCGCACGCTGGCTGATGCGTCTGGGATAGTCGCCGGGGCTGCTGCGCAGCCACGCATCGAACGCCTGGGGCCGCCAGCCGCTCAGTTCGAGACCGCCGACATCGAAATCGAGCTGCCCGGTGATGTGCCCGAACGAAAAGGTGTCGGTCAGCAGGCCCAGATCGAGGTGGCGAGCGCGGACCTCCGCCTGCAGTCGCGGCACCGGCCCGAGCGGTTCCACCACCCGCAGTCCGTCGGACTCGACGTAGCCGCCGAATACGCCGACCACCAGCTTGCCGTCCATGCCGAGCACCCGGTCCCGATAGCGCAACCCCGGCAGCGAGGCGCTCAACCGCCCGCTCATGCGCGGCCAGTCGAGGGCCTCGGTCAACGCCTCCATCGACAAGGGTTCGAGGTAGGCAGAGGCATCGAGCGCGGCGACACCGTCGTCGTCGCGCCAACGCAAGCGCTCGAGCACCAGCGCGCCGTCGAGCACGGGCAACCGGACCGTTTCGACCACGACCGCCCCCGCGGCACCGGCGAGCGTCAGATCGAATTCGCCGAAAGCGAGCCTGCGCCAGCGCAGCCCACTGACCTCGAGGCTTCCTTCGGTACGCCCCCCGCGGCTCCAGCGCAGACGGCCGTCCACCGGACCGACCGCGAGGCCACGAGGCGGATTGCCGAGCCCAAGCTGTGTCAGCGTCAGCGCAAAACCGTCGAGCCCGCGGCCGCCCCATTCGGCCGATCCCGAAAGTGCGCCCGCGAACTGCCAACTTTCCGGTGCTGCCTCGTCCAACCACGGTGCCAGCAAGTTCGGGCCGAGCAACGCGAGATCTGCGTCGTGCCAGCGGGCACGCCATTGGCGTGGTATCCAACCGTCGCCGCCGAAGCCCTCGATCGACAGCGCCTGCCAGCCCTCGCCCGCGATATCGAGGGTGAGTCGGGACGCAGCCGCCGCCGGGCGCCGCCAGCGGACGGACACCTCGAGCGGCGCCTGCCGATACAGCGGAGCCCAATAGACCCCGCCCTTGCGCCATGCCAGCCGCGCCGTGACCGACAGGGCGTCGCCGTCGAATCGGCCCCGACCCTTGAGCATCAGCGCCAGCCCCTCGGCCGCCCGGGTACCGTCCGGGTTCGAAAACGCCCCGTCGTGCACCGCCAGGTCGAAGTCGACCACGGCATCGCGCTTGCTCAGGGTGCCTCCCAGGCGCCCGTCGATCTGCCACCCCTCGGGCAACTGCGGTAGCGGCAGTCGGGTCAGCGCCAGATTCTCTGCCTTCAGGTGCCAGCCAGGACCGTCGCGGCCGATGCGAAGCGCCCCCGCATCTGCCGCCGAAAGCCGGCCCCGTCCTGTGTGCGTCGCGGTGTCGAGTTCGAAGTCGAGCGAGAATGGGGCGGGCAGCCCGGCACCGGCGACCCTGCCCTGCCGGCAGCGCAAAGTCCCGCCATCCATGCGCAGCTGCCGGCACGCGAGTTCGACCGGGCCGATGCCACGTTGGCCGACACGCAGGTGCGCCGCCACGAGGCTGGCCGCGGTCGTGCCGCCGAGGCGGAGCGTCACATCCTCCGCCTGCGTGTCGCCGTGGCGCACCCGCGCCGCCGAGACTTCGATCCGGGGCGGCGCCGCCAGCGCACTCACGCTCGTCGCGAGCAGCGCCGCCGCACGCCAGGGCCGCCAGTCAGGCCGGAAACACGCCCGTCGACAGATATCGGTCGCCACGATCGCAGACCACCGAAACGATCACCGCGTTCTCCAGATCCGCGGCGAGCCGCAGCGCCACGTGCATCGCGCCGCCGGAGGAGATGCCGGCGAAGATGCCTTCCTCGCGGGCGAGGCGCCGGGTCATTTCTTCAGCCTCCGCCTGGGAGACGGACTCGATCCGGTCCACCCGGGAACGATCGTAGATCTTGGGCAGGTAAGCTTCCGGCCACTTGCGGATGCCGGGAATCTGGGAACCTTCGGACGGCTGGCAGCCGACGATGCGGATCGCCGGATTCCGTTCCTTGAGATACGTCGACACTCCCATGATCGTGCCGGTGGTGCCCATGCTGCTGACGAAATGGGTGATCGTGCCTTCGGTCTGACGCCAGATCTCAGGGCCCGTGCCCTCGATGTGGGCCTGAGGATTGTCGGGATTGGCGAATTGATCGAGGATCACGCCCTGGCCCTCGTCGCGCATCCGTTCGGCCACATCCCGCGCCATTTCCATGCCCCCCTCGCGCGGCGTCAACACCAGTTCCGCACCGAAGGCGCGCATTGTCTGCCGGCGCTCCACGCTCTGGTTCTCGGGCATCACGAGCACCATGCGATAGCCCCGCATGGCCGCAGCCATCGCCAGCGCGATGCCGGTATTGCCGCTGGTGGCCTCGATCAGGCTGTCGCCCGGCGCGATCACGCCGCGCGCCTCGGCCCGCATGATCATCGACAGTGCCGGCCGGTCCTTGACCGAGCCCGCCGGGTTGTTGCCTTCGAGCTTGGCGAGGATCACGTTGCCGCGCCCCGCACAAATGCGCTTCATGCGCACCAGAGGTGTTTCGCCGACGTAGTCTTCCAGGGTCTTGAACTGCATCTCGCACGGATTCCGTCAAAGCCGCTCGTCGAGCGGCGATTTCGCCCGCAGCGGACCGCCCGTGCCGGCGCTCAGACCGCTGCCCGCAATTCCTCGAGGCTGACCGTGGCCGTCCCGAGCTTGCCGACCACGATGCCCGCCGCATGGTTGGCCAGGCGCATCGCCGCGACCGGGTCGCACCCCCCCGCGAGCATCACCGCCAAGGTGGCGATCACCGTGTCCCCAGCACCGGACACATCGTACACTTCCCTCGCCCGCGCCGCCTCGTGGGTCACCCGCTCCCCATGATAGAGGCTCATGCCCTCTTCCGACCGCGTCAGCAGCAAGGCGCCGATGTCGCAGCGCGCACACAGGGCTTCGACACGGCCGCGCAAATCCTCCTCGTCTTGCCAGCGGCCGATCGCACCGCGCAATTCCCCGCGGTTGGGTGTCACCAGGGTCGCGCCGGCGTAGCGTGCGAAATCCTCGCCCTTGGGGTCGACCAGCACCGGCTTTCCGGCCTCACGGGCGATGCGGACCATGTCGCCGACATCGGTCAGCCCACCCTTGTCGTAGTCCGACAGCACCACCAGATCGTGCCCCAGCACCAACTCGCGGTACTCGTCGAGCTTGGCCTGCAACACTTCGCGCGTCGGGCGGGTTTCGAAATCGACTCGAAGCAGTTGCTGCTGGCGACCGATCACCCGCAGCTTGATCGTCGTGTGCAGCGACGGATCCCGGTGCAGGCTGGCGGTGACGCCTTCCTGAGCCAGCAAGCGCGCCAGCGCGCCGGCCGCCTCGTCTTCGCCGACCACGGCCAGCAGGGACACCCGGGCGCCGAGCGCACGGGCATTGCGGGCAACGTTGGCGGCGCCACCCGGCCGGTCTTCGCTGCGCTCCATCAACACCACCGGCACCGGGGCCTCGGGTGAGATGCGCGAGACGTCGCCGAACCAGTAGCGGTCGAGCATCACATCGCCGACCACCAATACCTTGGTGCCGGCGGTGTCCGGCACGGCCGGCAGGCTCACCTTTCCGCCCTCCCCTGCGCGTGCGGATGGACGCTCACGGCCGCCCGATCCCGTGGTATTCGATGCCGGCGGCGCGAGGTACTTCGGGATCGAACATGTTGCGGCCATCGAAGATCACGGGCTGCTTCAGCCGCGCCTTGATGGACTCGAAATCGGGACTGCGGAATTCCTTCCACTCGGTGACGATCACCAGCGCGTCGGCGTCGTCCAACGCGCTCTTGGGCCGGCCGGCATAGGACAGGCCGCGCGTGTCGCCGAAGATTCGCTCGGCCTCGGTCATCGCCACCGGGTCGTAGGCGGTCACGGTCGCGCCGCGCGCGAGCAATTCGGCAATCAGCACCCGGCTCGGCGCCTCGCGCATGTCATCGGTGTTGGGCTTGAAGGCCAACCCCCACATCGCGAAGCGGCGGCCCGACAAATCGTCGCCGAAACGCTTGACGATCTTGTCCACGAGCACATGCTTCTGTGCATCGTTGGCATCCTCGACCGCGGTCAGAACCTTGAGTTCATGGCCGAATTCCCGCCCGGTGCGGATCAGCGCCTTGACGTCCTTGGGAAAGCAGGACCCGCCGTAGCCGCAGCCGGAATACAGAAAATGGTAGCCGATGCGCGGATCCGAGCCGATGCCCTGGCGCACCCATTCGATGTCGGCCCCCATCGTCTCCGCGAGATTGGCCAGCTCGTTCATGAAGCTGATGCGAGTGGCCAGCATCGCGTTGGCCGCGTACTTGGTCAGTTCGGCGCTCTTCACGTCCATCACCAGCAGGCGCTCGCGATTGCGCTGGAACGGCGCGTAGAGCTGGCGCATCAGCGCGATCGCACGCTCGTCGTCGGCGCCGACGACGATGCGGTCCGGTCGCATGAAATCCTCCACCGCCGCCCCTTCCTTCAGGAATTCGGGATTCGACACGACGCTGAAGTCGATGCGCTCGCCGCGCTCTGCCAAGACTTCGGCGATGGCCGCCGAAACCTTCTCACCGGTGCCCACCGGCACCGTGGATTTGTCCACCACGACACGGTAGTCGTCCATATGGCGGGCAATGTTGCGTGCCGCCGAAAGCACGTACTGGAGGTCGGCCGAGCCATCCTCGTCGGGCGGCGTACCGACAGCGATGAACTGGATCAGCCCGAAGCGGGCGGCCTCGGCAACGTCGGTCGTGAAGGACAGACGACCGGCCTGGACATTGCGGCGCACGACCTCCTCGAGGCCCGGCTCATGGATGGGAATTCCGCCGCCTTCCAGGATTCTGATCTTCTCGGGATCGAGATCCAGACAGAGGACGTCATTACCCACGTCGGCCAGGCAAGCACCCGAAACCAGCCCCACATAGCCCGTACCCACTACTGTGATCTTCATGTTTGCAACCAGTGTTATTTGACTTGTGATCGAGTCGGACCGGACTCAGGGGGTCAGATCGAACTCTTCGGTCCGCCGCGGCGGATAGGTTTCCCAGCCGCCGCAGGCAGGGCACCGCCAGTAGAACTGCCGGGCCTTGAAACCGCAGGCATCGCAACGATACCGTGCCACCCGGCGGGTGTGGCCATGGACCAGTTGCTTGACCAGTTCGATGTCGTTGCGCTGATCGGAGGGCGCGGTCAGCAAGGCCGCTTCCAGCAGCTTGTCGAGCCCGAGCAGGGTCGGGTTGCGCCGAAGCTCGTCGCGCACCAACTCATAGGCGGCGCGCGGGCCGGCCTTCTCCAGCTCCCACTGGAACACCTCGTCGAGCAGGTCCAGCGACGGGTGCGCCTCGAGCCAGGCCTGCAGCAATTGCAGGCCCTGCTCGACCGCACCGCGCCGCCGATAGGCGTCCATCACCCGCTCCGCGACCAGCGCAAGATACACCGGGTTCTGTTTCTCGACGTGCTTCCATTGCTCGAGGGCGGCGAGATCGTCGCCGCGCTCGGCCGCCAGATCGCCCTTCAGGATCGAGGCACGCACGCATTGGCGATTCTGGGCGACGGCGTGGTCGAGTTCGACACTGGCTTCGTCGAAGCGCGAGTCGGCAATCATGCCGGCGGCCAGTTCGCAGTGGAAATTGGCCACTTCCTTGCGCCATTGCAGGCGGTCGTTTTCCGACTGTTCGGCAATGATGGCGATCGCCCGCCGCCAGTCCTTCTCCTGCTGGTAGATCTCGATCAAGTACTTGAAGGCGACTTCCGACAGGCGCGAATCGCGCAGTCGCACGAACACCGCCTCGGCCCGATCGAGCAGGCCCGCCTTGAGATAGTCCTGGCCGAGCTCACCCAGCGCCTGCAGGCGCTGATCCTCGCTGATGTCCTCCCGATCCACCAGATTCTGGTGCATGCGAATGGCACGGTCGATCTCGCCGCGGCGACGGAACATGCTGCCCAAGGCAAAGTGCAGTTCGATCGTCTGCGGGTCGATCTTGACCGCCTCGAGGAAGGCGTCGATCGCCTTGTCCTGCTGCTCGTTGAGCAGAAAGTTCAGACCGGACAGATAGGAGCGTGGCAGGCTGCGGGATTCATTCACCACCTGTCGGATATCGATGCGCGCCGCCATCCAGCCGAGCGCAAAGAACAGGGGAAAGGCCAGCAGCCACCACAGCTCAAAATCCATGCGTCAGTGGGCTTCGGACGCTTGCGCGCCGTCATGCACCACCAACGCCCGGTCGGCAGCCCGGTCTTCGGCATGCCGCAGCTGCTTCCTGAGCTTCGAGATCTCGCGCCGCCTGGACAGCGCCGAGAACCCGGTGATGCTCGCACCGATCAGCGCGCCGCCCGCAAAAAACGCGAGCATCACGAAGACCAGCGGAAACTGCCGCACTTCCCCGAAGAAGAACTGCACATTGACCAACTCGTCGTTCTTGATGGCAAAGCCGAACAGGAAGACGAACAGGACGATTCGAAAAATCCAGATCAGGAGTCGCATGGTTTGCGATTATCGCCGAGCACGTACAAAAAAAGAAAGGCGGCCATCGCCGCCCACCCGATTACGCACGGAAAAACCGGGTGCCGCAAGCGCGGCACCCGGCATCCGACATCGTGGAAAACGGCCCCACCATGTCAGGAATGAATGTCCACCCGCTCGCGCAACTCCTTGCCGGCCTTGAAGTGCGGCACATACTTCTCCGGCACCGACACCTTCTCTCCCGACTTGGGGTTGCGACCGACGCGCGGTGGCCGGTAATTGAGCGCGAAGCTGCCGAAGCCGCGGATCTCGATGCGATCCCCCTTTGCCAGGGCCTCGGTCATCGCATCGATGATCACCTTGACCGCATAATCGGCGTCCTTCGCGACCAGCTGAGGCGCGAAGCGCTCGGCCAGCCGCGCAATGAGTTCCGACTTGGTCATGGCTGCGGACTTACTGCTTCTGCTCGTTCAGCTTGGCCTTCAGCAGCGCGCCCAGGTTGGTGGTGCCGGTGGCGGCTTCCGAAGCCAGCTTCTGCATCGCCTCGTTCTGCTCGACCTGATCCTTGGCGCGGATCGACAGATTGATCGAACGGGACTTGCGATCGACGTTGATGATCAGCGTCTCGACCTCTTCGCCTTCCTTGAGCACGGTGGTCAGGTCGTCGACCCGATGGGCCGCCGCCTCGGAAGCCCGCAGATAGCCCTCGACCTCTTCGGACAGCGCGACAACCGCACCGCGGGCATCGACCGACTTGACCGTACCGCGCACCAGGCTGTTCTTCTCGTGGGTGGCGATGAAGTTGGTGAAGGGATCCCCTTCCATCTGCTTGACACCCAGCGAGATTCGCTCGCGCTCGACGTCGATCGAGAGCACCACGGCCTCGACCTCGTCGCCCTTCTTGAAGCGGCGGACGGCGTCTTCGCCGGACTCGCTCCAGGACAGATCGGAGAGATGGACCAGGCCGTCGATGCCGCCTTCCAGGCCGATGAAGACGCCGAAATCGGTGATCGACTTGATCTGTCCGCGGACCTTGTCGCCCTTCTTGTGGTTGATCGCGAAATCGTCCCACGGGTTGGACATGCACTGCTTCATGCCGAGCGAAATGCGGCGGCGATCCTCGTCGATCTCGAGGATCATGACCTCGACCTCGTCGCCGAGCTGCACGACCTTGGTCGGGTGGATGTTCTTGTTGGTCCAGTCCATCTCGGAGACGTGCACCAGGCCTTCGATGCCCTGCTCGACTTCGACGAAGGCTCCGTAGTCGGTGATGTTCGTGACCTTGCCGAACAGGCGGGTGCCGTTCGGATAGCGACGCGAGATGCCGATCCACGGATCTTCGCCGAGCTGCTTGAGACCGAGCGAAACCCGGTTCTTCTCCTGGTCGAACTTGAGCACCTTGGATTCGATCTCGTCGCCCACCGCGAGCACTTCGCTCGGGTGGCGCACACGCCGCCAGGCCAGGTCGGTGATGTGCAACAGGCCGTCGATGCCACCGAGATCGACGAAGGCGCCGTANNTCGGTGATGTTCTTGACGATACCCTTGATGACCTTGCCTTCCTGCAGCGTGGCCAGCAGCTTCTCGCGCTCTTCGCCCATGGTCTCTTCGAGCACGGCACGGCGCGAAACGACGACGTTGTTGCGCTTGCGATCGAGCTTGATGACCTTGAACTCGAACTCCTTGCCCTCGTACGGGGCGGTGTCCTTGACCGGACGCATGTCCACCAGCGAGCCCGGCAGGAAGGCGCGGATGCCGTTGGTCATCACCGTGAGGCCGCCCTTGACGCGGCCGGAGATGACACCCGTCACCAGGGAGCCTTCGTTGAGCGCCTTCTCCAGATCGTTCCAGGCGGCGATGCGCTTGGCCTTGTCACGCGACAGGCGGGTCTCGCCGTAGCCATCTTCGAGGGCGTCGATGGCGACCTGGACGTAGTCGCCCGAGCCGACTTCGACCTCGCCGCGGTCATTGCGGAATTCGTCGATCGGGATGTAGCTCTCGGACTTGAGGCCGGCATTGACGATCACGAAATTCTGATCGATGCGGACGACTTCGGCGGTGATGACCTCGCCGGCGCGCATCTCCTGGCGGGAGAGGCTCTCTTCGAACAGCTCGGCAAAGCTTTCCTGGCTGGTTTCGGCAAATGCAGTGGACATAAAGAAAACTCGGATTTTCGCCACGGGGCGAAGATTGGTTGAACACCCGCCCGGGGGCCGTTGCGACCGCCGGGCGACTCGACTGGTTTCAGGACGCCTTGCCGGCGGCATCGAGCACGAATTCGACCGCCTGGTCGATCGTCATGCCCGAGGTATCCAGCAGAAGTGCGTCGTCCTGTTGCCTAAGCGGGGCCACGCTGCGCGCGGCGTCTCTCGCATCGCGCTCGCGTAAGTCCCGAATAAGACCCGCCATGTTAGCAGCCATTCCTTTCTCCAACAACTGCTTATAGCGCCGCTCGGCACGGATCTCGGCGCTCGCGGTGAGGTAGATCTTGAGTCCGGCATCGGGGAAGATGGTCGAGGCCATGTCGCGCCCTTCCGCCACCAGCCCGGGCGCACGTCGAAAAGCCCGTTGACGCAGCACCAGGGCCTCGCGCACCGCCGGCAGTGCCGCCACCCGCGAAGCACCCTGCGAGCACGCCTCGCTGCGAATCGCGTCGCTCACGTCGTCCTCGTCGAGCAACACCCGGCCGCCCTCGAAACGAACCGGCAGGCGGCGCGCCAAGCCCGCCAGGGCCCGGCTGTCGTCCAACGACGCACCCACCCGCGAGGCCGCCAGCGCGACCAGTCGGTACAGCGCGCCGCTGTCGAGGTGCTGGTAGCCGAGCCGTTCGGCGACCCGGGCCGCGACCGTCCCCTTGCCCGAGGCCGAGGGGCCGTCGATCGCAATCACCGGCACTGGCTGGGCGACCGCAGCGAACGTGGCGAAATACGCGGGAAAGGTCTTGTTCACGCACTTGGGATCGTTGATCCGGATCTCGGTGCCGCCGAGTGTCGCCAGCGAAAAGCACATCGCCATGCGGTGGTCGTCGTAGGTGTCGATCTCGCCGCGCCGGATCGATTCCGGCGGAATCACCACGAGCTGGTCCTCGCTTTCGTCGACGACCGCACCGAGCTTGCGCAGTTCGGTCGCCATCGCGGCGATGCGGTCGGTTTCCTTGACGCGCCAGGAGGCGATGTTGCGTAGCCGACAGGCGCCGTCGGCAAACAGTGCGAGCACCGCCAGCGTCATCGCCGCATCGGGAATGTGATTGAGGTCGAGATCGAAGGCACGGAGCCCGCCGGAGGCCGGCGCCCTGGCCTCGATCCAGTTGTCGGCGATCTCGATCTGCGCCCCGATCGAGGCCAGGGCCTCGGCGAACCGCACGTCGCCCTGGATGCTGTCGCGCCCGACGCCCTCGACCCGCACCGGGCCGCCACCGATCGCACCCGCCGCGAGAAAATACGAGGCCGACGAGGCATCCCCCTCGACGTACATAGCCCCGGGGCTGCGGTAGGTCGCCCCGCCGGGCACGACGAAGGCCTGCCAGCCCTCGCGCGCGACGACCACACCGAAGCGCGCCATCAGGGCCAGCGTGATCTCGACGTAGGGCTTCGAGATCAGCTCGCCGACCACCTCGATACGAGTCTCGACACCGGTCAGCGGCATCGCCATTAGCAGCGCGGTCAGAAACTGACTGGAGACATCCCCGCGCACCCGGACGACGCCGCCGCGGCGGATCTCGGCCGGCTCGATCACCAGCGGCGGGAAGCCTTCGGCCGCCTGATAGCGGATGTTTGCACCGAGCTGGCGCAATCCATCCACCAGATCGCCGATCGGCCGTTCGTGCATGCGCGCGACCCCCGCCAGGCGGTAATGACCGCCGGACAGGGCGAGCACTGCGGTCAGCGGCCGGAACGCGGTGCCGGCGTTGCCGAGGAAGATGTCGCCGTGCTTGACCGGCAGGCCGCCGCCGACCCCGTGGACACGATAGCGCCCCGGCGGATCGAGCGCTTCCCAGCGCACGCCGAGGGCGTCGAGCGCCTCGAGCATGCGATCCACGTCGTCGGAGGCCAGCAGGTCGTGGATCTCGGTCACGCCTTCGGCCAGCGCGGCCATCAGCAACACCCGGTTCGAGATGCTCTTCGAGCCCGGCAGCTTGACCGTTCCGGCCGCGCCCGACAGAGGTGGCAGATCGAGATGGTCCATGTCGGCTTCAGTCCTCCGCGCGATTTGCCCAGGCATTGCGCGCACGGCGCGCGTCGTCGAATATCGCCTGCAGCGAGCGGCCATCGCCTGACAACAAGTAGGCCCGCAGCAGGGCAAGCTCCGCCAGGTAGGCATCGAGTTCGCCGACCAGTGCCTGGCGGTTGGCGATGCAGATGTCACGCCACATCTCGGGATGGCTGCCGGCGATCCGGGTGAAGTCGCGGAATCCGCCCGCCGCGTAGCCGAACAGCTGCTCCGCGTTGGCCCGCTGGGCGAGATCGTGCACCAGGCCGAAGGCCAGCAGGTGGGGCAGATGACTGACCGCGGCGAATACCCGGTCATGCTCCTGGGGCGACATCTCGTAGAGCTGCGCCCCGCAGGTCTGCCAGGCATCCCGCACCAGCGAAACGGCAGCGGCGTCGTTTTCGGGCAACCGCGTCACCACCACCTTGCGATTGCGAAACAGTTCGGCGAAGGCGGCATCCGCGCCACTGTTCTCCGAACCGGCGATGGGATGCGACGGCACCACATGGGCCAGCTGCCGGTCGAGATGGCGGTAAATTGCCTCGATGACGTCGCTCTTGGTGCTGCCCGCGTCGGTGACCACGGTGCCCGCCTCCAGGTGCGGCGCCATCGCCGCCATCACGCCGTCCATCTGCCCGACCGGTGTCGCCAGCAGCACCAGCCCTGCCCCGGCCAGCGCGTCCGCCCAGTCGCCACAGGCGCGATCCACGATGCCGAGGGCCAGTGCCCGTTCGAGCGAGGCCGGGCTGCGGCCGACGCCGACCACTTCGCCGACCATCCCCGCCGCCCGTAGTGCCATGGCAAACGAGCCACCGATCAGGCCGACGCCGCACACCACCAACTTGTCGATTCGCTTCATGCCTTTCCCGCTCAGAGCGCGCGCTCGAGTGCGCCGATGAAGGCCTCGTTCTCCTCGGGCAGGCCGATCGACACCCGCAGCCAGTCGGTCAGTCCGTAACCACCGATCGGCCGCACGATGACCCCGTGCTCCAGCAACCGGCGGTTGACCCCGGCGGCATCGCGCACGCGCACCGTGACGAAGTTGCCGGCCGACGGAATCCAGTCGAGCCCGATGGCATCGAAGGCTGCCAGCAACTGCGCCATGCCACGCCGGTTGAGGTCCGCGCTGCGCAGGATGAACTCCTCGTCGGCGAGCGCCGCCGTGGCCGCCGCCAGCCCGACCAGACTGACATTGAACGGCTGGCGCACCCGATTCATCAGATCGATCACTTCCGGGCTGCCGAGGCCATAGCCGACCCGCAGACCCGCGAGGCCGTAGGCCTTCGAGAAGGTCCTCGTGACCAACAGGTTGGGGAAGCGGTCGAGCCAGCCCAGGCTGTCGTAGCGCTGGTGCTGGTCGAGGTATTCGGTATAGGCCTCGTCGAGCACCACCAGCACCTGCGGCGGCACCTCGGCGAGAAAAGCCGAGAGCTGGTCACCTTCGACGAAGGTGCCGGTGGGATTGTTCGGATTGGCGATGAACACGACCCGCGTGCGTTCGCCGATGGCCTCACGCATGCGCGCCAAATCATGGCCGTAGCCGCTCGCGGGTACGGCCACGCCGGTGGCGCCGACGGCCTGGGTGGACAGGGGATAGACGGCAAACGCGTACTGCGAATACACCGCTTCGGTTTCGGGCCCGAGAAACGCACGGGCGGCCAGATCGAGGACATCGTTGGAACCGTTTCCGAGCACGATGCGCTCGGCGCCGACGCCGGTGCGTGCCGACAAGGCCGCCTTCAACTCGAAGCCGTTGCCGTCCGGATAGCGGCCGATCTCGTTGCAGCAGCCCACCATCGCCTCGCGGGCCCGAGGGCTCATGCCCAACGGGTTCTCGTTCGAGGCCAGCTTGATGATGCCGGATGGTGCCAGCCCCAGTTCCCGCGCCAGTTCGGTGATCGGCTTGCCGGGCTGGTAGGGCGTGATCGAGCGTACGTGGCGTGGTGCGCCGTGGCTGGGATCCATGTTTCCTCCTGGGACCGCCTCGTTCACAGCGCTGCGACCGGATAGGAGCCGAGCACCTTGACGAAGGCGGCCCGTTCGTTCAGTTCGTCCAGCGCCGCGGCCACCTGCACATCTTCGCGGTGGCCGAGGAAGTCGACATAGAACACATACTCCCACAGGCCGCCACGGGCCGGTCGCGACTGCAGCTTGGTCATGTCCACGCCGTGGCGGGCGAGCGGCTCGAGCAGGTCGTGCATCGCACCGGGCCGGTTGCGGGCCGACAGCACGAGGGAAGTCTTGTCCTTGCCGGAGGGGCCGGCGTCGTGGCGGGCGATGACCAGGAAGCGGGTGGTGTTGTTGGGGTCGTCCTCGATATTCGAGGCAAGCGCGTTGAGGCCGTACAGTTCGCCGGCGGCATCGCCGGCGATGGCGCAGGATTCGCTGTCCTCGCCGGCCAGGCGTGCGGCTTCGGCATTGCTCGCCACCGGGATGCGCGGCAGATGGGCGAGGTTGCGATTCAGCCACTCGTGGCACTGGGCCAGCGATTGCGCGTGGGAATACAGGCGCTTGGCCGCCCCGATGCCGTCCGCCTTCGACAGCAGGTGCTGGTGGATACGCAGCTTGACCTCGCCGCACACGCTGACCGGATTAGCGAGCAACAGGTCGAGGGTTCCGCCGACCGCGCCTTCGGTGGTGTTCTCGACCGGCACGACGCCGTAATCGGCGTTGCCGCACTCCACCAGCCGGAACACCTCATCGATCGTACCGACCGGCGTGAAGCTCGGCGCCGAACCGAAGTGCTTGCGCGAAGCGCTCTCCGAGAAGGTGCCTGCGGGACCGAGATAGGCCACCGTCAGCGGCTGCTCGAGCGCCAAGCAGTAGGACATGATCTCGCGGAAGACGCGCTGCACCGCATCCCCCGCGAGCGGCCCGGGATTGACCTCCGCGAGCCGACGCAACACCTGGGCCTCGCGCTCCGGGCGGTAGATGTTGCCGTGCTTGATCTCGCCGATGCGCTGGGCGCAGCGCGCCCGCTCGGACAGGCGGGCGAGCATTTCCTCGTCCAGTTCATCGATGCGCTTGCGCAGCGTCAGCAACTCGTCACTCATCCCTGCGTCTCCGTGCCCATGGCGAACCCACTTCGCCCGGCGGCCCAGCCATCGGATCGCGGCCAGGGCACCCACACGCTCGCCCGGCCGCGGACCATCGGTCGACCGTCGCGCCGATCCGGCCATCCCTCACCGCCATCGATCACCGTCGTGCCGCCGCATCACGCGTCGGCCTCCGGCGGCGTGTCCTCGGTATCTCCACCCCCGGCTTCTTCCTCGCCCTCGTCGGCGATCAATGCCTCGTCGTCGGACTCGGCGACCTTTTCGATGCCGGCCAGATGGGTGCCTTCGGCCAGCGCGATCAGGGTCACGCCCTGTGTCGAGCGGCCCATTTCGCGGATGTCCGCGATGCGGGTGCGGATCAGCACGCCGCCCGACGAAATCAGCATGACCTCGTCACTGGGCTGCACCAGCGCCGCGCCGACCAGGCCGCCATTGCGTTCCGAGGTCTGGATCGCGATCATGCCCTTGGTACCGCGGCCGTGGCGCGTGTACTCGGCCACCGGCGTGCGCTTGCCGTATCCGTTGCGGGTCACCGTCAATACCGACCAATCCTCGTCTCCGGCCACCAGCATGGCGATCACGCGCTGGTCGTCCTCGATCGTCATGCCGCGCACACCGCGTGCCTCGCGCCCCATCGGCCGCACGTCGCCCTCGGCGAAGCGCACCGCCTTGCCGGCATCGGAGAACAGCATGACATCGCACGAACCATCGGTGATCGCGACCCCGATGAGGTGATCGCCATCGTCCAGGTTGACGGCGATGATGCCCGCCTTTCGCGGATTGGCGAAGGCGGTCAGCGCCGTCTTCTTGACCGTACCGAGGGAGGTCGCCATGAACACGAAGTGGTCTTCGTCGAACTCCTGCACCGGTAGCACCGCGGTGATCTTCTCGCCCTCCATCAGCGGGAAGAGGTTGACGATCGGCTTGCCGCGCGAGTTTCGCGTGCCTTCCGGCACTTCATACACCTTGAGCCAGTAGGCGCGACCCCGGTTCGAGAAGCACAGGATGGTGTCGTGGGTATTGGCGACGAACAGGCGGTCGATGAAATCCTCTTCCTTCATCGAAGTGGCCTGCTTGCCGCGGCCGCCACGACGCTGGGAGCGGTAGTCGGCCAGCGGTTGGCGCTTGAAGTAGCCCGAATGGGACAGCGTCACGACCATGTCTTCCGGCGCGATCAGATCCTCGATGTTGATCTCGGCGGTGTTCATGACGATCTCCGAGCGCCGGGGATCACCGTACTGGTTTCGGATTGCGGCCAACTCCTCGCTGATGATCGCGGTGATTCGCTCGGGCCTGGCAAGGATGTCGAGCAGATCGGTGATCAGATCCATCACCTCGCGATACTCGCCGACGATCTTGTCCTGCTCGAGGCCGGTCAGGCGCTGCAGGCGCAACTCCAGGATGGCTTGCGCCTGGGCATCGGAGAGTCGGTAGCCCTGCGCCTGCAGGCCGAACTCCGGCAGCAGGCCGTCCGGCCGGAAGCTGTCGCTGCTGGCCCGCGACAGCAGTTCCTCGACCAGCGGCGAGCGCCAGGCACGGGCCATCAATTCCCGCTTGGCATCCGCCGGCGTCGCTGCCGCCTTGATCAGCGCGATGATCTCGTCCACGTTCGACAAGGCCACCGCCAAGCCTTCGAGGATATGGCCACGCTCGCGGGCCTTGCGCAATTCGTAGACGGTGCGCCGGGTGACCACCTCGCGCCGATGCGACAGGAAGCAGTCGAGCATCTGCTTGAGGTTCAGCAAGCGCGGCTTGCCGTCGACCAGCGCCACCATGTTCATGCCGAAGCTGTCCTGCAACTGGGTCTGCTTGAACAGCTTGTTGAGCACCACCTCGGCGACCTCGCCGCGCTTGAGCTCGATCACGACCCGCATACCGGACTTGTCCGACTCGTCGCGAATCTCGCTGATGCCCTCGATGCGCTTGTCGTTGACCAGCTCGGCCATCTTCTCGAGCAGGGTGCGCTTATTGACCTGATAGGGCAGCTCATCGACGATGATCGCCTGGCGATTGCCCTTGTCGAGATCCTCGAAGTGGGTGCGAGCCCGCATCACGACGCGTCCGCGACCGGTGCGATAGCCCTCGTGTACACCATGTAGACCGTAGATGTGCGCGGCGGTCGGGAAGTCCGGCGCCTTGACGATTCGGATCAGTGCCTCGATGTCGGTCTCCGGCGCCTCGAGCAATAGCAGGCAGGCGTCGACCACCTCGACCAGATTGTGGGGCGGAATGTTGGTCGCCATGCCGACCGCAATGCCGGACGAACCGTTGATCAGCAGGTTCGGCACCCGGGTGGGCAGGACGGTGGGCTCGAGTTCCTTGCCATCGTAGTTGGGCTGGAAGTCGACCGTTTCCTTGTCGATGTCTGCCAGCAACTCCGACGAGATGCGTTCCAAACGGCACTCGGTGTAGCGCATCGCCGCCGCGTTGTCGCCGTCGATCGAGCCGAAATTGCCCTGGCCGTCGACCAACATATAGCGCAGCGAAAAGTCCTGCGCCATTCTCACCAAGGTGTCATAGATCGCCGAATCGCCGTGGGGATGGTATTTACCCATGACGTCGCCGACCACCCGCGCGCATTTCACGTAAGGCCGATTCCAGGCGTTGTTGGCCTCGTGCATCGCGAACAACACGCGGCGGTGCACCGGCTTCAGTCCATCCCTCGCGTCGGGCAGGGCCCGGCCGACGATCACACTCATGGCGTAATCGAGGTAGGAGTGCCGCATCTCGTCCTCAAGACTGATCGGCAGGGTCTCTTTGGCGAATGCGTTCATGGGCTCCCGGACAGGCGCGAATTGACTGGAAAAAAACGACAGATAGTAGCACGCGACTTGACAACTGCACCCGTACCGGGGCGTTGGTACCACGCAACACCAATGCGCCAGTGCAACACTTTGTACAATCGTTGTTGCGCAGCTTGGCGTATGCTTAAATCGTGATACGACACAACGCGCGCCGCGAACGGCGCTTTTAAGAAAGTAACTCGCTCTGAGGAGGATTCAGTCGTGAATCTGAAGCGTCTGGCAGTTCTCGCTGCTGTTGCTGGTACTTCCGTACTTTCCATCTCCACTGCCCAGGCCGCCGATGTGATGGTTGATGGCAAGGGTGAAATCCCTTATGTCATCGATGGCCGCAAGGTCGTCGCCCGTAGTGGTTCCGGCCTGTGCTGGCGCACGGGCTACTGGAGCCCGGCGGCCGCGTCGACCGCGATGGCCGGCGAATTCCCCGCAGGTTGTGCCTGCGACGGCGACATCGTACCCAAGGACAAGTGTGAGGCACCCAAGCCGATGGCCGCGGCCCCGGCACCGATGCCCAAGCCGGCACCTGCCCCGGCACCCGCCCCGGCCCCGATGCCGGCACCGAAGCCGGTCAGCCTCGGTGCGACTGCCCAGTTCGATTTCGACAAGTCGGTGCTCAAGCCGGAAGGCAAGGCAGCGATCGATGCCGAGGTGATCAACCGTCTGGGCGGCCTGTCCAGCGTCAAGTCGGTCACCGTCTCCGGTCATGCCGACCGCATCGGTAATGCCCAATACAACCAGAAGCTCTCCGAGAAGCGCGCCGAGGTGGTCAAGTCCTACCTCATCGGCCAGGGCGTCGACGCCAGCCTGATCGAGACCTTCGGCTACGGCAAGACCCAGCCGGTGCCCGGCGTTTCCTGCGGCAAGATGTCGCGCAAGAAGCTGATCGAGTGCCTCGGCCCGAACCGCCGTGCCGTCGTCGATGTCAAGGGCATGAGCAACTGAGCCAAGCCCTGACGGCGCAAAGCGAAACCCCGCCTGGTGCGGGGTTTCGTGTTTTTGGCGCTACGATTTGCCGTACGACCGCCCAGGAGTCCGCCGATGGCTGAACGTGTCGACCTGCTGTTGCGCCCGCGATGGCTGATCCGGGTGGAACCCGATTGCCAGCCGCTGGCAGGCCATGCGCTGGCGATTCGCGATGGCCGGATCGTGGCGGTGCTGCCCACCGAGGCCGCGAACGAACGCTTCGCCCCGGACCGCGTCGAAGACCTGCCCGACCACGTGCTGATGCCCGGCATGGTCAACGCCCATACCCATGCCGCCATGAACCTGCTGCGCGGCCTCGGCGACGACCTGGCGCTGATGGACTGGCTCCAGCAGGCGATCTGGCCGGCCGAGGGCAGGCATGTATCAGCCGAGTTCGTGCGGGACGGCACCACCCTGGCGGCAGCCGAGATGTTGCGCGGAGGCATCACCGCCTTCAATGACATGTACTTCTTTCCCGACGCGGCCGCGGCGGCAGTCGATCGCATCGGCATGCGTGCCCAGCTCGGCGTCGTCGTGATCGAATTCGCGTCTTCCTACGCCAGCGGCCCCGACGACTACCTGGGCAAGGGCCTGGCCACCCGCGATGACTGGAAGGGTCACCCGCGGATCTCCTTCGCGCTGGCGCCGCATGCGCCCTACACAGTCTCCGACGGCAGCTTCGAGCGGGTCCGCAGCCTTGCCGACGAACTCGACCTGACCGTGCATCTGCACGTGCACGAGACCCGTCACGAGCTCGAGGCCTCGGTTGCCGAGCACGGCACACGGCCGCTGGCAAGGCTCGAACGCCTCGGTCTGCTATCCCCGAACCTGCTCGCGGTGCACTCGGTCCATCTCGATGCCGGCGAAATCGAAGCCATGGCGCGGCACGGTGTGCGTGTCGCCCACTGCCCGTCGTCGAACATGAAGCTCGCCAGCGGCATCGCGCCGGTCACCGACCTGCTGGCCGCCGGCGTCAGCGTCGGCCTCGGCAGCGACGGCGCCGCCAGCAACAACCGGCTCGACCTGTTCATGGAGATGCGCGAGGCAGCCCTGCTGGCGAAGCTCGGCCGTCTCGACGCCACGGCACTGGGCGCGCACCAGGCGCTGACCATGGCGACCCTGGGCGGCGCCCGGGCGATCGGGCTGGACGCCGAGATCGGATCGCTCGTCCCGGGCAAGTGGGCCGATCTGTGCGCAGTCGCGTTCGACGACCCCGACCTGTCGCCCTGTTTCGATCCGGTATCGCATCTGGTCTACGTGGCCGGCCGGGAGAACGTCAGCCATGTCTGGGTCGGCGGCCGCCTGCTCGCCCACAGGCGCCGCCTGCTGGGCATCGAGGAGGGCGAATTGATGGCGATTTCTGCGCTATGGCAGAATAGGATCGAACAGCAGGCTCAGTAGCCCGGACACCACATTGCGCTCGCCATGAACCCGAGTTCCGACCCAATCTCCGGACCGGTCCTGCAACCCACCGCACCGCTCACCGAGCGCCAGTCGGCGCGCACGAGTCCCATCATGTCCCGACCCACTCCGCCCGCGGCGGCGGTCCTGTGTCTTGCCGGTGCCCTGATGCTGGCAGCCACCGTCTCGTCCGCAGGCGCCACCGACGAACTGCCCTACCTGATCGACACCAGCGGACAGCCGGCACGCAACGGCTCCGCCCTGTGCTGGCGCACCGGCTCCTGGAGCCCGGCCGCGGCCCGCAGCGCGCGTTTCGAGGACAAGCCCATGGCCTGCACCTGCGAGCCGGAACTGGTGGCCCGGGGCGACTGTGAACCACCACCTGCAGTGCCGCCAGCCCCCCCGCCCACGCCGCTCGCCGAGCAGCCGATGGCGGCACCGGCGGTACGGGAGATCGTCGGCCCGACCAAGGTCAAGCTGTCGGCGGAGGCCCATTTCCGCTTCGGCACCTCGGTGCTGCAGCCGGATACGCGCGCACGCCTCGACCAGTTGACGGACGAACTCGCCGGCATCGAACTCGAGGTCGTGCTCGCGGTCGGACACGCCGACCGCATCGGCGACGACCGCTACAACCAGGAAATCTCCGAAAAGCGCGCGGCCGAGGTCAAGGCCTACCTGATCGGCCGCGGCGTCCCTGCCAACCGCATCTACACCGAAGGCAAGGGCGAGAAGCAACCTGTCCATCTCGGGGACTGCGACGGCCTCGGCCGTGAACATCGCCGCAACCAGCCCCTGATCGATTGCCTGGCAGCCGACCGCCGTGTCGAGATCGAAGCAATCGGCGTGCGCTGACGGGGCCCAGCCGACAAGGAGAACGCGATGAATGCAGACCCGGTCGAACTGGAGAAATTCAGTAGCCTCGCCCACCGCTGGTGGGATCCCACCTCGGAATTCCGCCCGTTGCACGAAATCAATCCGCTGCGTGTGGCATGGATCGACGAACACGCGCCACTGGCCGGCAAGCAGGTCATCGACGTCGGCTGCGGCGGCGGCATCCTGACCGAGGCGATGGCCGCCAAGGGCGCCCGCGTGACCGGCATAGACCTCTCGGAAAAGGCGCTGTCGGTGGCCAGGCTGCACCTGTTCGAGAGCGGGGTCGAAGTGAACTACGAACACGAGAGCGCCGAGCAGATGGCCGCGCGTCGTCCTGCAGCCTTCGACGTCGTCACCTGTCTCGAAATGCTCGAGCACGTGCCCGACCCGGCCAGTGTCGTCGCCGCCTGCGCCCACCTCGTCAAGCCCGGCGGCCAGGTCTTCTTCTCGACCCTCAACCGCAATCCCAAGGCCTATCTGTTCGCAATCATCGGCGCCGAGTACGTGCTCGGCATGCTGCCCAGGGGCACCCACGACTACGCCAAATTCCTCAAGCCATCCGAACTCGCCCGCTTCTGCCGCCAGGCCGGGCTCGCCGTCGCCGGCTACAAGGGCCTCGAATACAATCCCCTGAGCCGCGCCTACTCGCTCGGCGGCAACGTCGACGTGAACTACTTGGTGCACGCCCGTCGCGACGCCTGAGCCCCCGATGGACCGCCCCCAAGGCGTGCTGTTCGACCTCGACGGCACCCTCGCCGATACCGCCCCGGATCTTGCCGACGCCCTCAACCGGCTGCGCGCCGAGCACGATATGGCGCCCCTACCCGAAGAGCAGTTGCGGCGATGGACGTCCAACGGCACCCGCGGCATGCTGCACGCCGGCTTCGCGCTCGCGCCCGACGATCGGCACTTCCCCCGGCTGGCCCGGCGCTATCTGCAGCTCTACGCCGCGGCACCGTGCGTCAGGACGCGGATCTTCCCCGGGCTGGCCGAATCCCTCGAAGCGCTCGAAGCGGCCGGAATCGGCTGGGGCGTGGTCACCAACAAGCCGCGCGAACTGGCCGAACCGGTGCTCGACGGCCTCGGCCTGTCGCGGCGCGCCGCCTGCCTGATCGGCGGCACCTGCGCCGCCGCCCCCAAGCCCTCGCCCGAGCCCCTGCTGCTGGCCTGCCGACGCACCGGCTGGTCGGCGGCCGCCTGCATCTACGTCGGCGACGACGAGCGCGACATCATCGCCGGGCGCGACGCCGGCATGACCACCGTGGCGGCGGCCTGGGGCTACCTCGGCGACCACACCGACGTCACCCGGTGGTGCGCGGATGCGGTCGTCGAGCACCCCGCCCAACTCGCCGAAGCGATTCTGGACCGGTCCTGAGCGCGCCTGCCGCCGGGCGAGCCGTGCGCCTCCGCGATCCGTGTGCACTTGAGAACCGGCCCGCCCGCCCCCATAATCGAAGCATGGTTGTAATTCCGGCGAGTTGGAGACGTTCTGGACAGGGGTTCGACTCCCCTCACCTCCACCCAAGGGCATGGCACCGTGCGTTTGGGTGGGGGTGTACCGGTTTCGACAGGGCGGGTGAAGGCGAGCAGGCAACCCGAAAGGCGACGGACGTAATCCGCGCAAATCCATAAACGCCAACGATGAGCGTTTCGCACTGGCCGCCTAAGGCCGGAGCCGGGGCCGCTGAAGCCTTGTAACCCAAGACAGCCGGTGGGGGCCTCGGCCCCCATCGTCACGTTCACGCCGTCCCATCGCCGGCAGGCCCGGGCGGGTTTGTCCAAAGCCACTGCCGATGGTCATAATGCTCCCGTCCGGCGCCCGCAACCGGTCACGCCCCGCCATGCCCAGCCCGCTCTTCTCGCGTCTCGAACTCAGCCCCCGTGCGATCCTCACCGGCGTCCTGATCGGGGCCCTGCTGACGCCATGCAACATCTACTCCGGCCTCAAGATCGGCTGGTCCTTCAACATGTCCATCCTCGCCCTGCTGCTTGGCTATGGGGCCTGGTCGGCCGCCGGACGCCTATGGGGCAGCCGACCATGGCAGCAGAAGGAAAGCAACATCAGCCAGACCACCGCCTCGGCCGCGGCGTCGATCATCTCCGGCGGCCTGGTCGCGCCGATTCCCGCCCACGCGCTGCTGACCGGCAACAGCCTTCCCGCGGTGCCGATGATCGCCTGGGTGTTCTCGGTGAGCTTTCTCGGCATCTGGGTGGCCTGGTATCTGCGACCGCTGTTGATCGACCGGGGCAGCTTGCGTTTCCCGGCCGGGGTGGCGACCCTGGAGACCCTGCAGGACATCTTCGCCCATGGCCGCGAAGCGGCGCGGCGCATCGCCGTGCTGGCGCTCGCCGCGGCCGTGGCAGCGGGCCTCAAGATCGCCGACCTGGTATTCACCCTGACCCGCTGGTCGCCCAGCACCACCTTCAGCCAATACACCTTCGCGCTGGAGCCGTCGATGCTGCTGCTCGGCTTCGGCGGCATCATCGGGCTGCGCGTCGGCTGCTCGCTGCTGCTCGGCGCGGTGCTGGCCTTTGGCCTGATCGCGCCACGCCTGGTTGCCGGTGGTGCCGTCTCCGTGCCGGTCGAGGGCGACTGGTTCGGCGCGCTGGTGGGGTGGTTGCTGTGGCCCGGCGTGAGCCTGATGGTCTGCGCCTCGCTCACCAGTTTTGCCGCACGACTGATTGCGGCGATCCGCGCGCGCGGCGGCGCCGCCAGCCGTGACCTGCCTGCCGACTGGTTCCGACCATGGCCCGCAGTGGCGCTGCTGGCGGCGACGGTGATGTCGGTCTGGCTGCAGCACGCGCTTTTCGCGATTCCACTCGGCATCGCGCTGCTCGCGGTGCCGTTCGCCCTGCTGCTGGCCGGCGTCGCGGCGCGGGTCGTGGGCGACACCGGTATTCCGCCGATCGGCGCCATCGGCAAGGTCTCCCAGCTCGGCTTCGGCATTGCCGCACCCGGCCAGGCAGTCACCAACCTGATGACCGCCAATGTCGCCGGCGGCGCCGCGGGCCAATGCGCCGATCTGCTCAATGACCTGCGGGCCGGCCGCGGCATCGGCGCCTCGCCGTCGCGCCAGATCGTCGCCCAGTGCTTCGGGGTGCTGGTCGGCAGCATCGTCGGCGTGCTTGCCTACCAGGCGCTGATCCCCGATCCGCAGCTACTGCTGACGAGCGAATGGCCGGCGCCGGCCGTCGCCACCTGGAAGGCGGTGGCCGAGACCATGGCCCACGGCCTCGGCGCGGTGCCCGATAGCGCTCGCGCGGCGATGTGGCTGACCGCCGCGATCGGCATCGGCATCGGCGTGGCCGAGGTCCGCGCGCCGGCCGCATGGCGACGCTGGTTGCCCAGTCCGGTCGCGGTCGGTCTGGCCTTCGTGATCCCCGCGTCGATCTCGATCGTGATGTTCCTCGGGGCCGCTCTTGCCGCACTGGCGGCGCGGGTCGTGCCAGGCACCGCGCGGCGGTTCACGATCACCGTCGCCGCCGGGCTGGTGGCCGGAGAAAGCATCGCCGGGGTCGTTGCGGCGCTGTTGTCGATGGCCGGCTAGCGGATCGCTCAGTCGTCGCGGTCGGCTTCGTCGCCGCGTCGGTGCCCGGCCCGATCGGCATGGCCGAACCAGGCAACGAAACGTCCGAACCACGAGAACGGTCGCGGTTCGGGCGCAGGCTCGCCAGCGACGGCGCCGGCCACCGCCACGCCCCCCACGCCGAGCTGGTCGTTGCGCAAACGCGCATAGATCGCGCGGGCACGGGCGGCGTCGAATTCGGCCAGGGCGAGGGCCTTCGCCCACACCTTCCGGTCCACCCGGCCCGACGCAATCTCGTCCGCGATCTGCTCGAAACACCGTTGCTCGTCCATTCCCCCGCTCGCATGGGCACACCGGCCGACCCCGCCGGCACGCCGCCTTCAAGGACATTGTCATTGTAGTCCAGCTCGTCGGCCTGTGTCGGCGTGGCGCCCTACCGGGACGATGCGGGATAGAATCGACGGCCATCGCCACCACCGCGCCGTTACCGTGAAGATCGCCACCTGGAACGTCAATTCGCTGAAAGTCCGCCTGCCGCAGGTCCTCGACTGGCTGGCCGAACACCACCCCGACGCACTGTGCCTGCAGGAACTGAAGATGGAGGACCGGTCCTTCCCGGAGGCGGAACTCGCGGCGGCAGGGTACCGCGCCGCCTTCGTCGGCCAGAAAACCTACAACGGGGTGGCCATCCTGAGTCTGCAGGAGCCTGGCCGGGTGGTGCGCAACATCCCGGGATTCGAAGACCCGCAGAAGCGTCTGGTCGCCGCGACGATCGGCGACCTACGGCTGGTCTGCGGCTACTTCCCCAACGGCCAGGCGGTGGGCTCCGACAAGTTCGCCTACAAGCTCGACTGGCTGGCGGCGCTCACCGACTGGTTGGCCACGGAACTCGCCGAGCATCCCAAGCTGGTCCTGTGTGGCGACTTCAACATCGCACCCGAGGATCGCGACGCCCATCCGGACTGGAAAGACGAGATTCATGTTTCGGAACCCGAACGGGAAGCCTTCCGGCGACTCGTCGCCCTCGGTCTGACCGATGCGTTCCGCCTGTTCGAACAGCCGGAGCGGGCCTTCAGCTGGTGGGATTACCGAATGATGGCCTTCCGCCGCAATTTCGGCCTGCGCATCGATCATCTGCTGGTCAGCCAGGCGCTGCTGCCGGCCTGTCGCGCCTGTCATGTGGACAAGGCACCACGCAAACTCGAGCGCCCTTCCGACCACGCACCGGTGGTGCTCGAACTGTCGCCGACGTGAGCCGGCGCGGCGCCGTGCTGCTGCACGGCAAGTGGGACGGGCCCGACGGCGCGATCGCGCCGCTCGCCGAGGCCCTCGCCGGCTGCGGTTTGACGGTGCGTCGCCCCCATTGCTGCTGGTCGGCGCGCCGCCATTACGACGTGCGCTTCGACCAGGCCATCGCCGAGATCGGCGGCGAAACGAAGGCCCTGCGCGCCCAAGGCTGCGACCAGGTGTTGCTCGGCGGCCACAGCCTGGGGGCGAACGCGGTGTTGGCCGCCGCCGCCCATGGCGTGGCCGCGGACGCGCTCCTGCTGCTGGCGCCGGCCCACCGGCCGGAACGCCTGCACGCGGCGGGGATGACCGCCGCTGCGATCGCCCGGGCACGGGCGGCGGATCCCACATGCCGAATGCGGCTGCCCGACTTCAATCGAGCGCAGCGTCGCCTGCTGCGCTTCCGCGCCGAGGTCTGGCTGAGCTTCTTCGACCCGGCCGGCGCCGCGGTGATGCCCCGCTCGGCACGCCGGCTGCGGCCAGCGCGTCCGGTCCTGTGGCTCGACACCACCGTCGACGCAGACGCGGACGACGTGTTTGACCTGCTCCCGCCGCATCCCCAGAATCGCAGAATGACCCTCGACTGCGGACATGCCGACATCCCCTCGGCGGCCATCGACGAATCGCGCCGATGGCTGGACAGCCTGGAGCCGCCACGATGGACGACGTGACACGCCGCCAGCGATTGCTGGACGCCTACCCGGTGCTCGGCCAACTGCCGCCCCACGCCCTCGAGCACATGCTCTCCCAGGCGGTCTGGATGCAGGTGCCGGCCGGGACCGTACTGTTCGACGACCACCAGGTGTGCGAAGGCTTCCCCTTCGTGGTCGACGGATCGGTGCGTGTCATCAAGGCCTCCGCCAGCGGCCGCGAACTGCCGCTGTACCGCGTCGCGGTCGGCGAGACCTGCGTCATCTCGTCGTCCTGCCTGCTCGCGGCCGAGGCGTACAACGCCCGCGGCGTGACCGAGAACGACACCCTGCTGATGCTGCTGCCGAAGGCGGTATTCGACGGATTGCTGTCGGAGCCGGCGTTCCGCAGCTTCGTCTTTCATCTTTTCGCCGAGCGCATCGCCGGCCTCATGCAGCTCATCGAAGCCGTCGCCTTCCAGCGGCTCGACCAGCGCCTCGCCTCGGTGCTGCTGGGCAAGGGTCGGGTGCTCCACGTCACCCACCAGCAGCTCGCCGACGAACTCGGCAGTGTGCGCGAGATCGTCAGCCGGCTGCTCAAGGGCTTTGCCGCCCAAGGCCTGGTGCGACTCGCCCGCGAGCAGGTGGAGATCCTCGATCCGGCGGGCCTCCGGCGCCTGGCCGCGGGCTGAGGGGGCTGTGTAACCGAGGTTACAGATCGGCGTTACGCCCTGCGCTTTAATGGGCGCACCAAAACCGAGATGGAGAGCAAAATCATGAAAGCGAATGTGGGTGGCATCGACAAGATCCTGCGAATCGTGGCCGGCATCGCGCTGATCGTCTGGGCAGCCGCCCTCGGCGGACCGGTGTGGGCCTGGATCGGCGTGGTCCCGCTGGCCACCGGCCTGTTCAACTTCTGCCCGGTGTATACGCTGCTCGGAATCAGCACCTGCCCGGTCAAGAAGGCCTGATCGCCCGACCCCCGGCGACCGACCTCCCGGGCCGGCAGCCGCCGGCCCGGCGCCGTTCACCCCCCGCTGCGCCGCGCCACGACCCGATTCGCGATCGCGACGAATTGGTCCAGCGCGAGACGCTCGGCCCGCAGGCCGGGATCGATGCCGAGCCCTTCGAGGCCCTCCGCGTCCACAAAGGCCTTCAGCGTGTTTCGTAGCGTCTTGCGGCGCTGGCCGAAGGCGGCGGCGACGACCTCCCCCAGCAGGTCCGGGTCACTGGCGCCGAGCGACTCGGCCGGCTTGGGCACCATCCGCACGATCGACGAAGTGACCTTGGGTGCCGGTCGAAACGCGCCCGGCGGCACATCGAACAGCCGCAGCATCGCAAAGCGATACTGCAGCATCACCGACAAGCGGCCGTAGTCGCCGCTGCCGGGTTCGGCCACCATGCGCATCACCACCTCCTTCTGCAGCATGAAGGTCATCTCCTCGACGCGTTCGGCGAAGTCCGCGAGATGGAACAGCAGGGGCGTGGAGATGTTGTAGGGCAGATTGCCCACCACCTTCAGGCGCTCGCCCAGGCGGGCGAAGTCGAAGGCCAGGGCGTCTCCCTCGTGGATCGTCAGATGCTCGGGCGAATGACGATCGCGCAGCCGCGAGATCAGGTCGCGATCGATCTCGACGACGTGCAGATGAGGGAGCGCGGCGAGCAGCGGCGTCGTCAGCGCGCCGAGGCCCGGGCCGATCTCGACCACGGTGTCGCCGGGCCGGGGCCGGATCGCATCGACGATGCGACAAATGGTGTTCGGGTCGGTCAGAAAATTCTGGCCGAAGCGCTTGCGGGCGCGATGTTCCATCAGTGCCGGGCCCCGGCCAGCACGATCGCCAGTTCGACCGCGGCGATCAGGCTGCCGGGATCGGCGCCACCGCGGCCGGCCAGGTCGAGCGCGGTGCCATGATCGACCGAGGTGCGAACGATCGGCAGCCCGAGGGTCACGTTCACGCCGCCGCCGAAGCTGGCGTGCTTGAGCACCGGCATCGTGGTACATCGCCAGCACCGCGTCGCCGCGCGCCAGCGAATGGGGCACGAACAAGGTGTCGGCCGGCAACGGCCCTTTCAGCCGCAACCCCTCGGCCCGCAGGCGCGCCAGCACCGGCGCGATGACATCGATCTCCTCGCGCCCCATGTGCCCCCCTTCGCCGGCATGGGGGTTGAGACCGGCCACCAGCAGCCGGGGCGCCTCGATGCCGAAACGCCGACGCAGGTCGCCCTCGACGATGCGCACGGTGTGTTCCAGCATCGGCCCGGTAATCGCCTGCGGCACCGCCGCCAGCGGCAGGTGGGTGGTGGCCAGTGCGACCCGCAGGCCGGCGCCGACCAGCATCATCACGACGCGTTCGCTACCGGTACGCCCGGCCAGGTACTCGGTGTGGCCGGAGAACGGGATGCCGGCTTCGCAGATCACGCCCTTGTGCACCGGGGCCGTGGCCATCGCCGCAAACTCGCCGGCGACGCAACCGTCGATCGCCCGATCGAGGAGCGCCAGCACGTAGCGGGCGTTGGCGGGCGAAAGCCGGCCCGGCGTCACCGCCGTAGCCAGCGGCAGGTGCAGGCATTCGAGGCGGCCAGGCCCGGGGTCCACCGCTGCCACATGGTCTACCAGCACGTCGGCGACCGCCCCCAGGCGCGATCTCAGCAACCCGGCGTCGCCGAGCAGGACGATGCGCGCCGGCCACGGGCGGGCGGCCAGCGCGCCGCAGATGTCCGGGCCGATGCCGGCCGGCTCGCCGCTGGTGACCGCGATCAGGGGGCGCGAAGCCATGACGCCCTCAGCTACGGTCGTTGCGCAGATCCACGAAGCTGCGGTCGCGCAACTGGCGCAACCAGTCTTCGAAGGCCTCGTCGGCCTTGCGCGACTTGAGCGCATTGCGTGCGGCATTGCGCCTGCGCTCTTCCGAGACGTCCTCGACCCGACGCTCCAGGACCTGGATCAGGTGCCAGCCGAAGGGCGACTGCACGGGCTCGCTGACCTCGCCTGGCTGCAATTCGTCCATCGCCCGCTCGAACGGCGGCACCGTGTCGCCCGGATACAGCCAACCGAGGTCGCCCCCTTTGGCCGCCGACAGGTCGCTCGAATGGACCCGCGCCAGCTCGTCGAAACCGGCGCCGCCACGCACCACCCGTTCACGCAGCGCCCGCAGGCGGCGCCGGGCCTCGGCGTCGTCGATCAGTTCCGACGTCTTGATCAGGATGTGACGGGCGTGGGTCTGGGTGACCTTGTCCGGTCCGGCGATCTCGCCGCCACGGCGCGCCAGCAGCTTGACGATGTGGAAGCCCCCGGGGCTGCGCAGCACCGACGACACCTGGCCCGGTTGCATGCCGGCCAGCGCATCGGCGAACAGGGTCGGCAGCCGCTCGGCGGTCCGCCAGCCGAGCTCCCCGCCCGAGAGGGCGTCCTGGGCATCCGAGAAGGAGGCCGCGAGCTTGGCGAAATCTTCGCCCTGATGCAGCCGCGCGAGCACCGACTCGGCCCGCTCCCGTAGTTCGGCGAGCTGTTGTGGCGACGCCGCTTCGGGCGCCCGGAACAGAATATGGGCCGCACTGTACTCCTGGCTCGCCGGATTCTCGCGGCTGGCCTCGATGAAGTTATCCACCTCGGCGTCGGTCACCACCACCTTGCTGTCCACCTCACGCTCGCGCAGGCGCGCCATCAGGATCTCGTTGCGGATGTTTTCGCGGAATTCGCTCCAGTCGATACCGTCACGGACGAGCACGTCGCGAAACGCCTGCATGTCCAGGCGATTGCTTGCGGCGATGCGCTCGATGGCCCGCGCCACGGTTTCGTCATCCACGTTGAGGCCGCTTTCGCGTGCCATCTGCAATTGGGCCTTCTCGAGGATGAGGCGCTCCATCACCTGGCGCTCGATGATGTCCTGCGGCGGCAGTTGAGTACCTTGGCGCGAGAGCTGACGCACGGCCATCGCGACCCGTTCGCGCAACTCCTTGTGGGTGATGATTTCGCTGTTGACGACGGCGGCAATGCCATCGACGAATTCCGGCTCCACCGCCGTTGCCGGCAGCACCAGGCTGCCCCACAGCGCCGCAATCGCGGCGATTCGCTTGATCGTTTCCATTTCGCTCGAATGTCCCTGGCGCCCCTCAGGGTACGCCGCCGTAGCCGAACACCGGGTCGTCCGGCCGGTCGTTGATGTTGCCATAGCCCCGCACGCTCCGCCGCAGCAGGTTCACCGGGCTCGAACCGACGCTTGCCAGCCCGCCGAGCTCGAGCTGCACGAACACCGCCTGGGTGGCGTCCTCCGGGTTGGTCGCGAAGCGGTGCATGGCGATGCGGAAGACCCAGCAGCCGCCGTTGTACTCGAGGCCACCGATGGCCTCGGTCACCCGGTGTTCCCGCAGCGAGCGCGTATAGCGCGCCACCCCGTACCAGCGCCGGCCGAGCGGCCACTGGGCCGACAGGTCGAGGTCGCGCAGCACATCGCGGGTATAGCGGAAGCCCGCATTGAGCACCTGGGCGTGGGCCGGCTGGTAGCGAAGCGACAGGTTGAAGCGCTCGGTCCAGTGGTCCCGCGGGTTGTACTGCCAGTCCGACGAAACCCGCAGATGGCGTGGCAGGCGCCCCGAGAACGAGGCCAACACGTCCGCCCGCCGGCCGGTACGCAGGGGCTCCGACGCGGTCAGACGCACCCGTTGCTCGTCGAAGTAGTAGCGCTGACCGATCGCCGCCCGCATCAGTTCCACGCCATCCTCGTCGAGGATGCGCGAGGTCACCGCCGCGGTGAGCTGGTCGGCGTTGGCGATGCGGTCCGAACCCGAATACAGGTTGGGCTGGAAGATCTGGGTGAAGTTGAAGTCGTAGGCGGCCGAGTCGAACACCGGGTACTCGGCCGGGTCCTGGTCGTGGAACGGCACGTAGAGGTAGTACAGGCGCGGCTCCAGCGTCTGGATCAGGCGCCGGCCGCGCCACACGAACTCCCGTTCGAAATTGAGCTGGCCGTCGATCGAGGCGATCGGCACGCTGCGGGTCAGACTGGTTCGCGCGCCGGCGCTGACCGGTTGGTCGAGGTCGTAGTGGGTCAGGTGCAGGCCGAACTTCGGCGTGATCGAATAGGCGCTGCGGCGCAGCGGGTAGGCCAGGGTCGGGTAGAGGATGCTGCGGCTGCCCTGGGCCCGATCCGAATCGGGGTGCTCGAAGCGGGTGAACTCGGCCTTCAGATCGAATTCGCCGAGCACCGAATCGCGCCACGCATGCACCCCCAGCCTGGGCAGCATCCGATAGGGTTCGGCCCCTTCGATGGTCTGGTAGCCCTGCAGCAGTGCGTCGGCACGCCACCAGCTCGCGCGCTGGTAGCCCAGATGCAGCCGGTTCAGCAGGTTGGACTGGGAAGTCACCGACAGCCGCGAGCTGAGATCCTCGAAGTACTCGACGTCCGACACCCGGTTGAGTTCGAGCGAGCCGGCCAGGTCCGGCGAAAAGCGCTGGCGGTGGCGCACGCTGCCGGCCGCCCGGCTGCCGCCGCGCACATCGTCGTTGTGCAGGTACTCGGCCCGCAGTTCGCCGGCGAAGCTCGGCTGCAGGTAGCGGAACTCGCCGCCCAACTGCAGGCCGCGCCGGCTCATGAAGCGCGGGATCAGGGTAGCGTCGAAGTTCGGTGCGATGTTCCAGTAGTAGGGCTGGGTGAGATCGAATCCGGTCTTGTTGGACTGGCCGATGGTCGGCGCCAGCAGCCCCGACTGGCGCTGCCCGACCAGCGGGAAGCGGACCCAGGGCAGGTAGAACAGCGGCACGTCCTTGAACACCAGGGTTCCGTGCCAAGCCTCGCCGAGCTGGCGGTTGTAATCGAGTTCGAGCTCGCCGGCGCGCAGATACCAGTCCGGCTCCGGCGCCTCACAGGTGGACCAGGTGGCGCCGAACAGGCGGTAGCGGTTGGGGCCTTCGAAGCGCAGCTTGTCGGCACCGCCACCGCCGGAGATGCGACGACCGTCGCGGCTGTCCGAGGGCGGCCGCGAGAGGTAGTAGGTGGGGGTTTCGAACGAACCGGTACGCGGGGTCAGGTTGAACAGCAGCGCCGGTCCGGCGATGAAATCCTCGCCGCGGCGCAGTTCGACCTCGCCCTCGGCCTCGACCTGGTCGAGCGGCCCGCGGTAGACCAGCCGGTCCGCCCGCAACTGGACATCGCCTTGCTGCAGGCGGGCATCCCCCTCGGCCACCAGCTCGGTCTCGGTGCGGCCACGCACGCGGTCGGCCTCGACCTCGGTCGGCAGCGCCGCTTCGCTGCCCGTCTCGGCGGCCAGAGCCGGCCCGGCCAGCAACCACAAGCAACACAGCAGCGGGGACCGTCGCATCGGCGGCAAAGGCGACTCCATCGGGGCGCCGGCCCGCAAGAGGCGGCGCGGACGCGGTCGAAACTTGTAAAATCCGGCGATTCTACACGATGGACAGGGGGCACCCGGGTGCAACGCCTACTGCAGATTCAGGAGTGGCTCGCGGCGCGCGCGCCGGAGCGCGGCTTCTTCCTCGAGACCGCCTCGGCCGACGCCAGCTTTCGCCGCTACTTCCGCCTCCAGTACAAGGACGACGGCAGTACCCAGATCGTCATGGACGCCCCCCCCGACAAGGAGGACTGCCGCCCCTTCGTCACCGTCGCCCGCCTGTTCGGCGAGGCCGGCGTGCATGTGCCCGAGATCATCGACCAGGATCTGGAGCAGGGGATCCTGCTGCTCTCCGACCTCGGCACCACCACCTACCTCGAGGCGCTCACCGCCGCCAACGCCCACGAACTCTACGCCGAGGCGCTGGGTTCGCTGGTGGCGGTCCAGGCCGCCAGCCGCCCCGGCGTGCTGCCGGAATATTCCCGCGCGCTGCTGCGCCGGGAGCTCGAGCTGTTTCCGGAGTGGTATGTCGCCCGCCACAAGGAGATCACCCTCGACGACGACGCCCGCAACGCCCTCGAGGGGGTGTTCGAGCGCATCCTCGCGGTGAACCTGGCCGAACCCCGGGTCTTCGTCCATCGCGACTACCACAGCCGCAACCTGATGCGGACCGTGCCAAACCCCGGCATCCTCGACTTCCAGGACGCGGTGTACGGCCCGATCAGCTACGACCTGGTGTCGCTGCTGAAGGACGCCTACATCCGCTGGGAGGAGGATTTCGTGCTCGACCTCCTGGCCCGCTACTGGGAAGCAGCGCGCAAGCTCGGGCTGCCGGTGCGCGAGGCCTTTCCCGACTTCCACCGCGACTTCGAATGGATGGGGGTGCAGCGCCATCTCAAGGTGCTGGGCATTTTCGCCCGACTGTGTCACCGTGACGGCAAGCAAAACTATCTGGACGACATGCCGCTGGTGATGGACTACCTGCGTCGCGCCTGCGAGCGCTACATCGAACTGAAGCCGCTCTTGCGGCTGCTCGACCGCATCGACCCGGTCGAACGCCAGGTGGGCTACACCTTCTGATGGGCATGCGCGCGATGATCCTGGCCGCCGGTCGCGGCGAGCGCATGCGCCCGCTGACCGACGCCTACCCTAAGCCTCTGCTCTCGGCAGGCGGCAAGCCCCTGATCGTCTGGCACATCGAACGGCTGCGGGAGGCCGGCTTCACCGAGCTGGTGGTGAACCACGCCCACCTCGGCGAGATGATCGAGCGCGCGCTCGGCGACGGCAAGCTGTTCCGCGTGTCGATCCGCTACTCCGCGGAGGCCGAGGCGCTGGAGACCGCCGGCGGCATCCGCCGGGCGCTGCCGCTGCTGGGCGACGGGCCCTTCCTGGTGATGAACGGCGACATCTTCTGCGACTACGACCTCGCGCGGCTGAAGGAAGCGCCCGCGCGCGTCGCCGCCGGCGAAGACCTCGCCCACCTGGTGATGGCGCCCAACCCGGAGCACCACCCGGACGGCGATTTCCACCTCGACGGTTCAGGTCGCCTCGACCAGCGCGGCACGCCGAAGCGCACCTTTGCCGGCATCGGCGTCTACCGGCCGGAGCTGTTCGCCGATCTCGAGGACGGCGCCAAGGCGCCCCTCGGGCCGCTGCTGCGCCGCGCGATGGACCAGGGCCGGGTCTCCGGCGAAGCCTATGACGGCGCCTGGCTCGACATCGGCACGCCGCGGCGGCTGGCCGAGCTGGATCAGCGACTGAGGCTGGCCGGCCGCTGAGCCCGCGGCGTCGCCTCCGGCGGCACTGCGATGCCGCTCACGCGTCCCGCGTGAGCGGCGCCTGCTTTGGGCGCTCCGCGCCCGCCGCCGGACCGGTGGACCTCAGGGCGAAGCGAAAGCCGAGAGGGACGTAGCGCCCGCCGCGGTGCCCCCTGGAGCGGTAGGCGGAACGCAGCCCCCCGGGCCCGCTGAGCCAGCCGCCGCCGCGCACGGCGCGCTCGGCCCCTCCGCCCTCCGGGCCTCGCGGGTCGGTGCAGGCCTCGTCGCGGTACTCGCGCCGATCGTCCGCGCACCACTCCCAGACATTGCCGTGCATCTGGTACAGACCCCAGGCATTGGGCGCGAAGGACTTCACCGGCACCGTGCGGGCTCGATACTCACCGGTCGCGCCACCGGCGTAGGCAAGATTGCCGTTGTAGTTCGCCTGCGACGGGTCGATCGTCTCACCCCAGTGGAACGCGGTCTCGCTGCCGGCCCGGCACGCGTATTCCCACTCGGCTTCAGTCGGCAGTTCCGCCCGCCCGCCGGGCAAGCTCCCGCCGACCCGTTCGAGAAAGCCCTGCACCTCATCCCATCTCACCTGCTCGACCGGGTTCTGCGGATCATCGGTGAAATGGCTCGGGTTCTCCCCCATCACCGCCTGCCACAGCGCCTGCGAGCACGCCGTATCCGCCAGCCAGAAACCTTGCGTCAGCCGCACCCGATGGCGCGGCCCCTCGTCCTCGGTGCGCTCTGCCTCGTCCGCCGGCGAGCCCATCCAGAATTCCCCCGGCTCGATCCAGCGAAAACGCTGCACCACGTCGAAAATCGTCGCGTCGGCCCACAGGCCGCGAGGGTCGTCGCCGAAGGCGCTGGCCCAGGGTGGCGGAAAGGCGGGCGGCCAGCGCTGCGCTTGCGGCGGCCAGGGCTCGGCGGCGGCGGACTGGCGAATCGCTGTGCTCATCGTCCCGCCCCACCTGGCGAGACGGCCACCCGGGGAGCGTTCGCGCGCGGCCTCACGCCGTCGCTACCAGCACCCCGGGCGCCTTGCGGTTCGCCGACCGGCAGCGCCGGATCGGCAGGACTGCCCGTCTGGTCCATGATGGCCAGCCCCTCCAGGCCGGGCTCCTCATCGAGCTCAGGGCGAAGCGAAAGCCAAGGTTGTGGTTGCGCTCGTCGCGGTGCCTCCTGTTGCGGTAGGCGGAACGCAGCCTCCTGGGCTCGTTGTTCCAGCCGCCGCCGCGCACGGCGCGCTCGGCTTTGTTTCATGCCGACAGGCCTCCTGGTTCACCATCATAGCCGAGCGTGGCCAGCAGCCGGCGGCGGAGGCCTTGGCTGGCGGCGCCATGGAGCGCAGAGCGATGCACCGCCCAGGCCCGCTGGCAGTCTGCCTCATCCACCAGGCCGGCGCGGTGCAGCGCGTCGATGCGCATCATCGCGGCGCGAAAGCGGGCCATCTTGCGCGCGCCGGGCAGGATCACCCCCTGCCGCACCCGGAAGCCGCAGAAGCGGGCGCCTTCGCGACTGCGCGCGATGCGCGGCCGCGCCTTCAGCGCCAGTCCTTTCGCCTCGCGCAGATGCGCGTCGAGCGCAGCGAGGCTGTCTTCCGCCGCCGCGCGGCTGGCGCAGCCCCAGAACAGGTCGTCCATGTAGCGCACATGGCCGCCGCAGCCGGCCCGCGCCAGCACCAGGCGGTCGGCGGAATCGAGGAAGGCATTGGCGAAGTGCTGCGAGGTCAGCGCACCGATCGGCAGGCCGCGGCCCGGCCCGGCGGTGGCGCCGACGCGCAGGATGCGCGCCAGCAGCGCGAGAAAGTCCGCCCCCTTGAAGCGGCGGGCCAGCAGATCGAGCAGCAGCTCGTGGCGGATCGACGGGAAATAGGCGTCCACATCCACCTGCACGAACCACGGCCAGCGCCGCAGGCCCCGCTGCACCGCCGCCACCGCGGCATGCACGCCCTTGCCGGGCCGGCAGGCGTAGCAGCTGTCCACCAGCATGGCCTCGAAGCGCGGCTCGGCGAGATTGAGGATGGCGTGGTGCAGGATGCGGTCGGCCAGGCAGGCGGCGTGGATCACCCGGCGCTTCGGATCATGGATGACGAAGCGGCTCGATACGCCCTGCGGTGCGCTGCCGCGCCGGATCGCGTCGGCGAGGTGGTCGATGTTGCGATCGAGATCGGCCAGGAAGTGCGCCACCGCCGGCCGCCGGCGCTTGCCGCGGCAGGCCTTCCAGCTTGCCAGCAACAGGTTTTTCCGTTCGGCGATTGCCGCCGGCGGAATCGCCAGCCGTTTCACCCGCCCACCTTCCCTTCGCGCCAGGCTTGCCGCAAGGCCGCGAGAAAACGCGCGCCGTAGCGCTCGACCCGGGCCGGGCCGACGCCGTCGATCGCCGCCAGCCCGGCCTCGTCGGCGACCCGGCCGGTGACCATCGCCGCCAGCTGCTCGTTGGTGAACACCGCATAGGGCGGCACCGCCTCGGCCTCGGCGACCTCTTTGCGCAGCATGCGCAGGCGGGCGAACACCGCAAAGTCGGCCTCGTCAAGCACCTCGCGATAATCCAGCCGGCGCCCGCCACCGCCCTTCAGCGCCGCCGGCAGCTCGCCCGGCCCCGGGGCCAGCGTGACGCACAGGGCCCAGAACGAGGCCGCGCCGTCGGCGACGAACTGGCGATCGAGCGAGACCACGCGGCCGGCGGCCAGCACCCGGTTCAGCACCGCCTCGGCCGCAGCTGGGTCGGCGGCCGGAATCGCGAAGAAGCGCAGT
>JAGRFZ010000122.1 GCA_020445785.1 Rhodocyclaceae bacterium | reverse complement strand
GCACGCAGTCGCCGACCGCGTTGTACAGCGTGAAGCACAGCTCGCCCTCCTGCTCCACGATCGGGCTGGCGGCGATCTTCTTGGCGGTCTCCCGTGCATGCACCAGGCCGCCGCGCAGCTTCGAGAACAGCTTCTCGTAGCCGATCGGATCCGCGTCGCGGAACTCGAGCTTTTCCAGGCCGTTGTAGCTGCCGGTCGCCTCGGTGCGCGCGATGATGCCGTCGCGGAACTGCTTCAGCGTCTGCCCGTTCTTCAACAGGTCGGCGAAACCGACTTCCTTGTTGCTCATCATGTTCATGGTCGTGTCTCTTCAGAGATGGTTGGCCCCCAAGACGCCTGCGGCGCCCCCCGAGGGGGTGCCGGTGGCCTTGGAGCGGTCCGGCGGCTACCGGGCTTCCTTGAGATGGAACAGGCGGTGCTTGTCGACCGTCGTCTCGAAGCCGTCGGGCACGACGAAGGTGGTGGCGTCGGATTCGATGATCGCGGGACCGACGATGTGGTTGCCGGCATTCAGCGCCTCCATCTTCCACAGCGCGGCATCGACCCACGTCTTGTGGCGGTAGAACGGGCGGGTGCCCAGGTAGGCTTCCTGCGGCGGCGTCGGGCCGGCGTCCGGGTCTTCCGGCAGCACCGGCTTCTGCGTCACCACGGTGCCGCGCAGGATCGCGCCGGTGATCGAGAAACCCAGTTCCGGCGAGCGGGCCGAGCTGGCATAGACGCGACCGTAGGTGGTCTCGAAGGCCTCGACGATCTTGTCCCAGTCGTCGGCAGTGGCTGCGGCTCCGACCGGCGAGACGATCTCGAGATCGTTCAGCTGGCCCATGTACTGCATCTTGTAGCCGGGGATCAGGATCACGTCCTCGGCCTTGTAGCCGTTGATGACGAACTCCTCGATGACCTTCACGGCCAGTTCCTGCCAGGCTTCCTGCAGCGTCCTGCAGGCGGCTTCCTTGTCCGCCTCGGGGGCGAGCTGGGCGACACCCAGGTCCACCGACTTGTCGTAGCGGTACTCGAAGTCCGCGCAGGCGCAGCCGAAGGCCGAGAAGCCCGCCGCCCAGGCCGGCACCACGACGTCCTTGAAACCGACGCCCTCGGTGTAGCCGTAGGTGTGAACCGGTCCGGCGCCGCCGTACGAGAAGCAGGTGAATTCGGCCGGGTTGTAGCCCTTGGCGCTGATGTTGGCGCGCAGGTACTCGGACAGCGTCAGGTCCAGCAGCTCGATCACCCCCGAGGCGGCGTCCTCCACCGACAGGCCGAGCGGATCGGCGATCTGCGCCTTGATGTGATCGCGCGCGCGTTGCACGTCGAGCTTGACCGCGCCACCGAGGAAGTTGTCCGGGTTCAGGTAGCCCAGCACCACGTGGCAGTCGGACACCGATACGGTGTCCAGGCCGCTTTCCGGCCAGCAGGTGCCGACGCGGTAGCCGGCCGAATCCGGACCCAGCTTGATCGACTTGCTGTACGGGTCGAGGCGTACGAAGCTGCCGGCACCGGCGCCGACCGAATCCATCGCCACCAGCGGCAGCGACAACACCAGCCGGGCCATGTCCGGATCGGACTTGATCGCAAAGTTGCCCTTGGTGATCAGCGCCACGTCGAAGCTGGTGCCGCCGATGTCCGAGCAGGCGATGTTCTCGTCGCCCAGGCACTCGCCGAGCATCTTGGAGCCGATCACGCCGCCGATCGGGCCGGAGACGATGGTGCGGGCCAGTTCCTTGGCCTTCCAGCTGATCGTGCCACCGTGCGTGGCCATCACCCGCAGATCGAACTTGGCGCCGTGCTTCTTGAAGCGGTCGCTGACCTTCTTCAGCGTCTGGCGCGAGGGCTCGGCACCGTAGGCCTCCAGCACCGTGGTGTTCATGCGGTGGCTTTCCTTGCGCGACGGGTAGTAATCCACCGAGGCGAAGACCGGGATCCCGGCCTGCAGCTTGGCGAGCTCGTCCAGCACCACGTCGCGGGCCTGCTGCTCGCTGCTCTCGTTCTTGTGGGACTGCAGCAGGCAGATCACGATCGCCTCGGCGCCGGCCTCGACCAGCTCGCGGGTGGCCTGGCGCACCTCTTCGACACGCAGCGGGATCACCACCTTGCCCTGCACGTCGGTGCGCTCGGTCACGCCGCGGGTGCGTGACACCGGCACCAGCGGTTCGTCGTAGCGGTGGGTGTTCAAGTGGATGCGGTCTTCCAGCGCGTAGCCCAGATAGCTCTGCAGCGCGCGACCCATCGAATGGATCTGCTCGAAGCCCTTGTTGCAGATCAGCCCGACCTTGAGGCCCTTGCGGCTCAGCACGCGGTTCAGCATCGCGGTGCCCGAATAGACGCAGGTCACCAGCTCCGGATAGACGTCGTCGACGCCGCGGGCCCAGTGGGCCAGCGCGTCCTCGGACGAGTTGAAGATGGCGAGCGATTCGTCCGCCGGGTTGCTCTGCGCCTTGCCGACCACGAAGCGGCCGTCGTCGCGCACGAAGAAGGTGTCGGTCATCGTGCCGCCGGCGTCGATGCCCATCACCTCCACGCGGGATGCGGTTTGGACTTCCATGTGTGTCTCCATTCCTGTTGATCGATGGCGGTGCTCGCGAAGCGCCGCACCGGACCACCTATCGCAACCCATGTGCCATGCGTGGCATGCTGCGGCGCGGCAGGCGAATTCCCGGGGAAGGAAGGGAGATGTAAAAACTTCGTGCTGCAATGGAACAAGTTCGGGCGGGCCGTGCGGCGACCAGAATCCCGATGGCCGTCCGGCAATCGAACGTTGCCGTCGGTCTCGCCCGGCGCCGTCGTAGGCGCGGGCGCGGCGCAGCCCGCTTGATGCGGGGGGAGGGGCTGCGCCTTATGTCGCCGCCGGCTACCGGCCGACGAGCCGAAAATCGAAGTGGATCGAAAGCCGATTCCCTTCTACCCGGACGGCCTCGATGTCCAGGGCCTGCACCTGAGCCTGGATCTGGCCGCTCATGCCCGGCAACATCGCCCGCACCGATTGCATGACATCCAGCTCGATGGCGCCGGGTAGCGACGGCAGGAGTCCGGCGTCCACGAGCAGGCGTGCATTGGGGTCGCCGACGTCGTCGATGCGGATGTCGTCAAGGCGTACGATGCTGCCCTGGGCGCCGGGCAAGCCGGAGACGACGGTCCAGGTGGCCAGGTCGACACCGAAACAGTCGCGGCCGATGGGAGCGCCGAGGCGCCCCCGCAGTTGCGAGCGGATGACGACTCGGCCGCCGTCGAGCGTGGTCTTGGGATTCTGCAGGTAGGCGCTGCAGCTTCCCTTTTGCAGGTAGTAGCGGCCGCCGTCCTTGAACAGCCCTTCGACGACGAGCTTGTGGACGGCGCTCGGTTCGAGGACGATTTCCGCCCCCAACGCCCGGGCGCTGACGCCCGCCAGTACAGCCATCAGTGGCAGCAACCATCGCCGAACGTCCATCGCTCCTTCTCCGAACCAAGAGGCCGGGGCGCCGGGCGCCGGGTGCCGGGTGCCGGACGGCCCCGCCGGGATTCCGTGTCGCACTGTCGCGGATGCCGGCCGGGCCCGGCTCCGCTTCGATGGCGACGGTGTGCCCCGGCAAGATTATGCCCGCTGCGCGGTCCGAAGGCGGGCCGACGAGCGCCGGCCCCGCCGCCCGACATCCGGTCGGCGCGAGTGCCGCCACGCCGTGCCCGGGCTGCGGGGTCGTTGCCGGCCGGCACCGGCGTGGCGGCCGTGGCCACGACCCGACTACCTCGTGCGCCCGATCTGTTCCCGCTCCGGTGCGGCCTGTGGGGAGGCATCCAGCGCCGGCGCGAAGCGCGTGCCGTTCCGAATCAGGCAATGGGCCAGGTCCGCTTCGACGGCTGCCGCAGCGAGGACATCGCGGTCGGGAAGAAAGTGCAGGCGAAAGGCGCGGCGGGCGGCGTCCGGGTCGGCTGGATCGTAGCCGATCGCCTGCAGCGCGGCCTCGAGCGAGAAGCCGGGTGGGGCGGTCGGATAGGGGGGGTCGCACCACAGGCCGTAGCCGTGGGAGGCGAGCGTGCGCCACGGAAACAGCGGTCCGGGGTCTACCTTGCGTCCCAGCGCCACGTCGGAGTGGCCGACGACGTGGCTGGCTGCTATGTCGTAGCGGGTGCGCAGATCGGCCAGCAGCGCCAGCAGGGCGTCGATCTGCGTCGGCGGGAAGGGTTCGCGGCCGTTGTTGTCGAGTTCGATCCCGATCGACGCGGAATTGACGTCTCGATGGCCGCTCCAGTACGAGGCGCCGGCATGCCACGCGCGGCGGTCTTCGTCGACCAGTTGAACGATGCGTCCGTCGCGCCCGATCAGATAGTGGGCGCTGACTTCGCGCGCGGGGTTGGTCAGCGTTCGTATCGCCGTTTCGGCGTCGTTGTTGGTGGTGTAGTGGACGACCACCATGTGAGGCCTGCGCGGGCCATGATTGGGCGATTCGATCCAATCGTCGGCCAGCGCCGAGCCGCGGCGCGTCGGCGCGCAGGCGGACAGCAGGGCGGCGAGCAGGAAGCAGAGGACAATGCGGGTCATGGGGTGATGCGCATCGTGGCGCACGGCGGCTGGCAGAATCAAGCGGTGGATGATGCGACGCGGGCATCGTGACCCCGTGCGGCGATCGGGCGTGGCGGCGAAGCCACGCAGTCCGGAGAAAGTTCGTGACAGCGTGGCGAATCGCCCCTACACTTTCGGCCGCCCATCGATCTGCCAATTAACGCGTGGGCGTCGGCTCGCGGTGTCGAGCCCCGGTTCCGGCCTTGCTGGCCGACCCGGTCCGCAATCCTATTTTCCCCGCCTACCTCAATTGGTGTCACTCGCAAGAGCGACAGGTTGTCGCTGGAGATTTCGAGTGAACATCGAGCATTCCTTTGCCGGCCTCGGGCTGGCCGATCCCTTGTTGCGTGCCATTGCCGATGCCGGCTATCGCACACCCACGCCGATCCAGTCCCAGGCCATTCCGCTGGTGCTGGCCGGCGGTGACCTACTGGCCGCGGCCCAGACCGGAACCGGCAAGACCGCCGGTTTCACCCTGCCGATTCTTCACCGCCTCGCCGCTGCCGGCGCGCGAAAGGCGGGACGGCCCCGATGCCTGATTCTGACCCCCACCCGCGAATTGGCTGCTCAGGTCAAGGAGTCGGTGGACACCTACGGACGCTTTCTGCCGGTCGCCAGCATGGTCATGTTCGGCGGGGTCGGCCTGCAGCCCCAGGTCAACGCCCTGCGCAAGCCGGTCGATATCCTGGTGGCGACCCCGGGGCGTCTGCTGGACCATGCCGGCCAGCGCAATGTGGACCTCTCCGGGGTCGAGATCCTGGTGCTCGACGAGGCCGATCGCATGCTCGACATGGGCTTCATCCGCGACATTCGAAAGATCCTCGCGCTGCTGCCCAGAAAACGCCAGAACCTGCTGTTCTCGGCCACCTTCTCGGATGAGATTCGCCAGCTCGCCGATGGCCTGCTGCACGAACCCGGCTACGTCGAGGTGGCTCGCCGCAACACCACCACCGAGCTGGTCGAGCAGCAGGTGCACCTGGTGGCGCAGAAGCACAAGCGCCATTTGTTGAGCCACCTCATCAAGACCCGCCAATGGTTCCAGGTGTTGGTGTTCACCCGCACCAAGCACGGCGCCAACCGTCTCGCCGAGCAACTCGGCAAGGACGGCATCGGCGCTGCCGCGATCCACGGCAACAAGAGCCAGGGTGCGCGTACCCGCGCGCTGGCGGATTTCAAGAGCGCCAAGCTCCAGGTGCTGGTGGCGACCGACATTGCCGCCCGCGGCCTCGACATCGACCAGTTGCCCCAGGTCGTGAACTTCGAACTGCCCAATGTGCCGGAGGACTACGTGCACCGCATCGGCCGCACCGGCCGGGCCGGCGCGAAGGGGGCTGCGGTGTCTTTGGTGGATCGGGAGGAGATGAAGCACCTGGCAGCCATCGAGCGCCTGACCCGGCAGAAGATTGCCCGCGTCGAGGCGGAAGATTTCGTGGCGCCGGTCGGCGTGCCGGCCGAGTCGGCCCGGGAAGTGCGCCCGCCACGCCCGGCGCGGGAAGGGCAGGCCCGCCGCACACCCCAACGGCCGCACAAGCCGCGTAAGGCGGAAGCCGGAGCGCCGCGCCACGCCGAACGGCCGCGCGGCGATGGTCGGGCTCGCGGCAGTGCAGAACCCCGCAGTGCGGAGGCCGCCGGCAAGCAGACGCCGCCTCGCCGGGCCAAGGGCCGGCAGCGGGCCGCGCTGTTCGCGCCTCGGCCCCAAGGTTCGCGCTGAGGCAGCGGCAGGGTGGGCGCGCGCTCCGGCGCAGCGCTCGGGCCCCCACGCATTGCCCCCGCATGGTCGTGCTGTAGGTCACCGGTTTCGGGTCCCCGCGTTCTTTCGTCGCCCGTGGCAGGTTGTGTTCGGGCACGCGGACATTCGGCGTGGCTGGCTTCGGCGGCTCGAGGATGGCGCGGCCCATGGTGTGTCCGGCGCCGACACCGAATCCCCGGTCCGGTGGACCGGGCCATCCGGGTGAGACCCGCGGTCATCGGACCGCGGCCTTGCCGATTGCTCGTCCAGACCGCCTGCGCCGGGCCCGGTGGTTTCGCCCACAGGGTCGGCTAGATCCCGGCCTGCCGGGGCCGGTCCTGGATGTACCGACTGGGCTTGGTAGGCAAGCCGGTCGTGCATAATCGGCGTTTACCGCCTGCCGATCGATCGCCGGCGCGCACCCAAGCCCGGCCGGCCGAAGGGGGTACTCGTGGCAGGCCCGGTGTCGCACGGCCAGCCCGCTCGAACGGCACCGAGCCATGCTTCGCAAAACCCCATCGTCGGTCCTCGGGGAGGATGGTGCGCAGCGATTGGAGGGTAGACCCTTGAGCCTCACCTGGTTGCAGAACTTCTCCCTCGCCGAGACGCTGTTGATCGCGGCCAACCTGGTGCTGATCGCGTTTTCGCGACCGTTGTTGCAGGCCCTGTCCCGCTCCGGAACGAGCGAGGAGGCCTTCGTCGGCAAGCTGCATTTCTTCCGCGCCGCCAACGTGCTGGTGGTGCTGTTGGTGGTGCTCGCCAACGCGGTGCTGCCGGTCGTCTCCCATTCGTGGATGGCGCGCCTGCTCGGCGCCGTGCTGGTGGCCTTCCTCGGCTACCTTTCCGCACACGTCGCCAATTACCTCATCAAGCGCCGCTTCGGACGCCTGCGCGAGGTCGACGGCAAGCAGACCTGGACCGAAACCTACAACGTGCGGGTGTTGAGCCTGCTTTCCAGCGTGCTGCTGTTCGTCATGGTGCTGATCGCCGAAGTGCGCATCTTCGGCTTCGACAGTTTGCTCGAGGCGGGCGGCGTGATCGGCTTCGTCGGCGTGTTGCTGGCGTTGACCCAGGGTGCCTGGGCGCCGGACATCATCGGCGGCCTGGTGATCCTCAACAGTCGCCTGGTGGAGGAGGGGGACGTCATCGAAATCAACCCCGGCGAGCGCATCATCGGCACCGTGTACAAGACCAAGATCTTCCATACCGAGCTGCTCAACCCGATCAACAACCACCGCATCATGATCGGCAACGCGGCGTTGCGCGGCACGACCATCCACAATCTGTCCAAGTTCGCTTCGGCCCGCGGACTGCGTGAGGCGATCGTGTTGAAGGTGGGCTACGACACCACCGAGGGCGAGGTGGGCGAGCTGGTACATGCGGTATTCGAGCGACTGTGCGTCGACGGCGATTGCGGGGTCGAGCAAAAGTATCCGCCCGAACTGCGGGCCACCGATGCCGGCGACTTCGCGGTGGAATGGACGGTGTTCTACTACACGAAGGACATCCGCCGTCTGCTGGCGACGCGACAGCGCGTGCTGGCGGCAATCATCGAAGAGGCGAGGATGCGCGGCATCGGGCTGTCGACACCGAGCCTGCACATGGTGCACGGTGCGCGGGCGGTGAGCCGCGCCGAGGAAGCCCGCAGCTCCGGCTGACCGGCGGTGTCCGTTGCGATGCCGCGCGCGTTGGCGCGGCGGCAACGCCCGCAGGTGGCTTCATGGCAGAATCCGGCGATGCATTGGTCATACGTCCTGGCGCGCCGCGCCCATGTCTTGAAGATTCGCCGGCGCCTCGAACAGGAGTCCTTCCCGCGTCTTCAGATGGGGCTGGTCGTCACGCTCACCGGCGTCGCCGGCTTGCTCGCGTCCTTCGTGATGCTGCGGGCCGGGATCGATGCCATGGTCGTGCGCTATCCGCTGGCGGTGGTGTGCGCCTACCTCGCCTTTCTGTTGTTGCTGTGGCTCTGGTTGCGCACCCGAGCGGCCGATTGGGTCGACGCGGGTCTATCCGCCAATCCGGGGCCGGGGCTGGAACCGAGGCCGGGTTCGCCGCCGTTCGCGGGCGAGCCGGCGCAGGTCCCGCCGTGGCAGGCCGAGGGCGGCGCGTTCGGTGGCGGCGGGGCCTCCGGCCACTTCGGTGATGCGTCCGCTGTCGTCGAGGCGGGCTCGGCGTCGGAGGACGGCGCCGACCTCTCCGCTGCGTCTTTGTCGGAAGGGCTCGGCGATGCCGACGAATTCGCAGTACCGTTCGCCGCGTTGCTGCTGCTGGTCGGCATGGTGCTGGCTTCGTTCTACGTGGTGTGGATCGCGCCGGTGCTGTTTGCCGAGCTGCTGGTGGACGGCACCCTATCGTATGGGCTGTATCGCTGCCTGCGACGGGGCGACCGACACTGGCTGAGGTCTGCCTGGCGACGAACCTGGCTGCCGTTCCTGCTGACGGCGATCTTCGCCGCGCTGGTCGGCATGGCGCTGGGCGAGATCGCCCCGGGGACGCGCTCGCTCGGCGAGGTGGTGCAATCGACGTGGGCCGCGGACGGCAGCGCCGGCGCTCCGAGGCGCTGAGTCGAGGGCGGCCGGGCTGCCGCGGCGACGCCCGGCTTCATGCCTTCAGGCGCTGGGCGACGAGGTAGCCGTAACCGATCTGCAGGCTTTCCATCAGGGCCACCATGGCGCTGGTCTGTTCCGCGAGGATGGCGCCGAAGCCGGAGACCAGATCGTATTCCTGGTCCATCAGCTTGGACAGGGTGTTGGCCTTCTGGATCCCGGTGGCGCCGGCGGCGAGTTCGGCCATCTTGCGAATGGACTCGGTCTGCACCGTGGCGAGGCGCGCCAGTGCGGCTTGCTGCATCTGGATGGTCTCGGCCATCAACCCGAAGTCGGGTCGCGGCGAGAGCATGGCCGTCAGCACGGCCTGCTGGATCTCGAACTGGCGACGGGCGGCACGGCCGAGCACTTCGTGGAGGGCGCTGGCATGGCGGATCGGCAACAGCGCCGGGTGGGGCAAGGCGCTGGTGTCCCCGGTACGCGCCAACTGGTCGCCGGCCTCGCGCAGTTGCTGCGTCGAAGCCTCGGCCAGCTTGATCATTGCCTGGAACATGGGTCGGTCTCCCGGTGGTGGGGCGCTTCAGCCGCCACCCAGCCGCTGCAGCATGCGGTGGATGGCGCGGATCTGAATGGCGTCCCTGGAGTAGTAGTCGGGTTTCTCCGGATCTTCGGCGGTATAGCCCCACCAATCCCAGCAGCCGTCGGGATTCTGGGTGTCCGGGTTGTCGGTGCCGCGCGCCTGGGGATACAGGATCACCAGATCGTTGGCGTCGGCGATCTCGTTGTAGCCGGTGGTCGTGAAGTAGCGGTTGCCGTAGGGCACCGAGTTTTCCAGATCCGGTTTGCCATTGACGAAATTGACGTAGTCGTAGCCTTGCTTGCAGCCGTGCATGGCAATGTGCACCCGGCACGGTGCGCCATCCTCGACCGCCTGGGGCACGTAGGCGTAGGCGAAGTCGCTCATGCTGGCGCGCGGGTCGGCATCGAAGAATTCGGTCTGGTCGAACCGCAGGATGCGGCCGGAGAGTTTTTCGACCGGTGGCTTGAGCGGGCCATAGAGGTGCTCGAGGATGCGCTGCGACTGCATGAAGCCGCCGTTGTTCAGGTAGGGCGGACGATTGGCATCGAGCGGGTTGTCTTCGGGATTGTCGGTGATGATCGAATGGCCGGCCGGCAGATCCTGCTCGAACCGGATGGCCTCGTCGCGCACGCCCAGCAAGCGATAGAACTGGCGGGTGGTACGCACCACGCTGGAATCGACGACCTTGTCCGCGCTGCCGGTGAAGATGTAGAGACGGTGGTCGCGCAGGTGCGCCACCGGGTCGATCTCGCCGCGGGCCGCGGTTTCCCGGGCCACCTCGGCGAGCCGCTCCGGATCGGGTGCCGTCTGGGGTATCAGCGGATTCATGCAGACGTAGAGCGCATTGAGCGTCCATGCGTCCTCGGCGATCGCTGCCGCAGCGCGAAAGGATTCGGCACAGCGATAGGGTCCGCCGGCAATGATGCCGGCGCCGACGAAGGTCGACGAATGGGCCAGGTGCAGTTGTACCGTCATGAAGGCGCCAGAGGACAGGCCCGATACCGAGCTCTGGCTGAGGTCCGCATTGAATCGCTTCAATGCAACGGTTTTCGGCGATGTTCCGTCTGGCATGAAGGGCTCCGGCGGGGGCGCCTGGAATGGGCGAAGCGCATACGCTACACGAATTGGTTTACAGAATGAAACGTTTTCTGCTGCGTTGCAAAAGCGGCGGTTTCGTACTCGTCCTCAGCGGCGCCGAGGCCAGCCCTGGGTCGCAGCCCGTCTGCCCCGGGGCCGACCCTGCCGCTGGTCGTACAAATGTCACGCCTGGGATGGAAGCGGGTTTGTGACTTCCGGTTACGAGGGGGACAATGCGTGCCATCGGCAGACTCCGGCCCGGAGCCTCGATGCCTCGACATCGCCTTTCGCTGCAAGACTGGTGGACACGATTCTTCGACCGCTTTGCCCACTCCTACCTGGTGTGGGCGATGGCGGCGGTGATCCTTGGCCTCGGCGCCGCGAACATCCGGGAGGTGGTGGGCGATTATGCCCAGCGTGAGGCGCAGATGCTGTCGGGACGGCAGTCCTTGCTGCTCGAACGCAAACGGGAAGAGCTCGAGGACGTTTTCCGGGCGCTGTACGAGAGTGCGCGCACGATCGCCTTGATCCCGGCGATCCGGGCGGTCGAGGGCGGCAATCGGCGCAATGCCCTGGATCGGGTCGAGCGCCAGGGGCGACTGTCGACCGACATCCACCAGACGGTGCAGCAGATCTATCGCAACCTCTACCGGAATATTCGGGTCTCCGAGATCTACTACGTGCTGGACGGCTTTCGGCCCGATCTCGGCGAGGTGCCGTTCTTCATGTACGACGAACTGATCAGCGTCGAGGGTGCGCCCCTGGTCGGGCCGGCGGGCGATCACGATCTGGCTGCGGAAGAAGCGGAGTACGCGTACTACCGGCGCCAGCTCGACTGGTTTCGCTCCCAGTACCCGCAGTGGAACTTCGACGACAACATCGACGGTATCCCTGCCGCTCTGTCGCCGCTGCTGCAGACCTGCGATCTCAGCCAGGTGAAGAGCGCCGCGCAGCCGGATCCGCGGGACGCAACCGGGCTGCTCTATTCGGTGCCGGTATACGGAGCACGCGACGGTGGCTTCAAGGGGTTGATTTCGGCGGTACTGCGGGCCAATGTGTTGGAGGCGCTGATCATCGGCGTACCTCATCTGATCGTCACCGAGGCCGACGCCGACAACGCCCGTCGCCTCGGATTTGCGCTGCCGGAGTCGCCGGCGAGTTTCGTGCTGCGCCACACCGGCTACGGCATCGAGATCTTCGACCGGCGAAACGCGCTGCTCGCCGAAGGCTTCGACGGCGTGCGCCGGCGTGCCGACGGCGGACGCTGGGCGGAGGTGGCGCTCGACGGGCGCGGCGATGGCGCATTCACGTTGCACCACTACCTTTCGCCGGCAGCCATCGATGGTCTCGCGGCGCCGTTGCGACACGAGCGCAATCGGGCCGTGGCCGCACGACTGGCGCTGCTGTGCGGCCTGATGCTGGCTTTCTGGCGGGCGATCCGCGACCAGCGTCACCACCATGCGGAACTGGTACGGCTGGCCCACTATGACAGCCTGACCGAGCTGCCGAACCGGCGGCTGTTCATGCAGCGGCTGGAGCAGTCGCTGGCGCGGGCTCGGCGGCACCGCGGACGCCTTGGCCTGATGTTTCTCGACGTCGACAATTTCGGCAGCATCAATGATGCGATCGGCCACGAAAGCGGTGACGCTTTGCTGGTGGCCGTGGCGGCACGTCTGAAGGAGAGCTTGCGCTGTGGCGACGAGGTCGGCCTGTCGAGCGCCGTGCGCGACCAGGGCACGACCCTGGCACGACTCTCGGGCGACGACTTTACGCTGATCTTCGAAGACCTGGCCCGCGCCGACGATGTCGCCGTCGTCGCCGAGCGCCTGCTCGAACGATTCCGCGAACCGCTGGTGCTGGCCGGGGAAGCGGTCGAAGTGACACTCAGTGCCGGCGTCGCGGTGTTTCCGGAGGACGCCGCCGACAGCAACGATCTGATGGTGTGCGCCGAGCAGGCTCAGCGCCACGCCAGCGCTGCCGGAACACGCCAATACTACGTCTTCAACGACGAGATGCGGCGACGTGCGGAGCGCCGCAACGCCTTGGTTCGCGAGTTGCCGCAGGCCGTGCGTGCGCGCCAGTTCAACCTTGCCTACCAGCCAAAGCTGGCGCTCGCGGGCGATCGCGTCGCGTCGTTCGAGGCCTTGCTGCGCTGGCACAGTCCGGTGCTCGGCCAAGTCTCGCCGGCCGAGTTCGTGCCGCTGCTCGAGCGCAGCGGCCAGATCGTCGAGGTCGGTCGCTGGATTCTCGACACGGCGTGCCGACAACTCCGCGAGTGGCAGCGGCTGGGCCATCCGGAATTGCGCATCAGCGTAAACGTTTCGGCCAGGCAACTTCTGCTCTCCGACGTGGTTGCGGTGGTTGCCGAGGTGCTGGCCGAGAGTAATGTCGAGCCGTGGGCGCTGACCCTCGAGATCACCGAGTCGATGGTGATCGACAACCTGCAGGACGGCCGCAATCTGCTGGAGCGCCTGCGCGGCCTCGGCGTGCGTCTGGCGATCGACGATTTCGGCACCGGCTACAGCTCATTGACGTATTTGCAGAGCCTGCCGGTGGATTGCCTCAAGCTCGACAAGAGCATGATCGACACCGTGCTCGAGGCGCGCGGCGCCCATGTCGTGCGCTCGACCATCGCACTGGCCCACGGTCTGGGGCTCGAGGTCGTCGCCGAGGGGGTGGAGCACCAGGCCCAGCTCGAGGCCCTGGCCGCCATGGGCTGCGACATGGTGCAAGGCTTTCACCTCTCGCGCCCGCTCGACGCCTCCGCCGCGGGCCGGTTCCTGGCCGGCAACGACGCGCCTTCCGTGCGCGTCGGTCAGGTTCGATAGGGCCGTTGCGGCGGCCGGTCGGTGGCTCGCTCAGCGGTATAGGCGCGCCAGCAGCCGCTGCAGGGCTTCCCGGCGCCCGGCAGCGGTCTCGGGAATCACCGCGTGGTGCTGCAGGGTCTCGATGAGCTGGTCGGGACTGGCGCCGGGATAGCCGACGACCGCCACGTGCCCGGCGCGCAATTCTACCCGTAGCGGCGCGGCGCCGACCGCGTCGGGCAGACCCTGTTCGTCGAGCGCGAAGACATGGTCGCTGACCCGGCAGTTCCCGTCGGCATCGTGCTGGCGGCAGCTGCCGGATTCGTCGGTGACGATCATGAGGTGGCGCCGAACCGGATCGGCGAGTGGTCCCGGAAAGCGGATGAAGTCGGAGGCCGAAGTGATTTGGAACCACTTGTCTCCGCTGATCAACCAGCACATCAGATCGTTGAGCCCGAGCGTGGCGACGCGCAGCCAGGGCAGGGCACAGGGGTTGGCCGAACGAATGCCGGCAAACGGTGCCGAGACCGTGACCAGATCGATCGGCACGCCACCGTCCACGGCAGTCTCGCGCCCGCGCACGACTGCCTTGCGGGCCACCAGGCCGCCCTGACTGTGGCCGATCAACGTGATCTGCGGGGCATCCGAAACCTTCGCCAGTTCGTTCACCGCCAGCGCCAGCCGACCGGCGCTGGCGGTCAAGCTGTCGCGATCGTCGTAGCTGAAGCACGCGCTCCGGCGGCCGTGGAAGGCCAGCACTTCGGCCAAGCTTCGAAACTTGCCGGCCGAGCCGCGGCAGCCATGCACCAGTACCGTGACGGGCTCGCCCCGGGCCAGCGAGAGCGTGCGATCGGCGCTGTCGGTGCAGGGGCCGAGGCCGGAGATCCGAGCCTTCGTATTGGCAGGCGGCAACCGAGCTGAGCCGATCGGCGAGGGATCGGGCGCGTACGGCCACGGCGACGCACAGGCCGCGAGCAGGAGGGCGATCGAAAGCAGAAGTGCGCGCAGGGCGGTCATGAGGAGCGGTGTACCAGCAGTCGTGGCAGTCTGGCCAGGCCCGGCGGAGTACCTGGACCGACCGGAACGTCATTGCCGGCCGGGTGGGTGTTTGCACCATCAGAAAGGCAGTTCGAGTCCCGGCCAGACCGTCAGGATGGCATCGCGGAAGGCCTGCTGGATGCGCCCGATCGCCGCGTCGCTGTCGGCCTCGAAGCGTAGCACGACCACGGGTGTGGTGTTCGACGGGCGGGCCAGACCGAAGCCGTCGGCATACTCGGCGCGCACGCCGTCGATCGTGATGAGCTCGCGGGCACCCTCGAATCGGGCCTGCTCCTTGAGCCGGCGCACCAGCTCGAAGGGCTCGCCCTCGTTCATCTTGATGTTGAGTTCCGGCGTGCTGACCGCGTCGGGCAGCGCCTTCAGCACGGAACCGGGGTCGTCCCGGGACGACAGGATCTCGAGCAGGCGCGCGCCGGCATAGAGGCCGTCGTCGAAGCCGTACCAGCGCTCCTTGAAGAAGATGTGGCCGCTCATTTCGCCGGCGAGCGGGGCGCCGGTCTCCTTGAGCTTGGCCTTGACCAGGGCGTGGCCGGTGTTCCACATGGTCGGCTGGCCACCGCGCTCGCGGATCCAGGTGGCCAGGTTGCGGGTGCATTTGACGTCGTAGATGATCTCGCCGCCCGGCACGCGCGAGAGCACGTCCTCGGCGAACAGCATCAACTGCCGGTCCGGGTAGATGATGTCGCCTTCCTTGGTGACGACGCCGAGGCGGTCGCCGTCGCCGTCGAAGGCGAGACCCAGCTCGGCGTCGGTGTCGGCCAGCGCACGCACCACGTCCCGCAGGTTCTCCGGCTTCGACGGGTCGGGGTGGTGGTTCGGAAAGTTGCCGTCCACTTCGCAAAACAGCGGTACCAGCTCGCAGCCGAGTCGCCGGAACAGTTCCGGAGCCACTGCACCGGCGACACCGTTGCCGCAATCGACGACGATCTTCATCGGACGCGAGAGGCGGACATCGCCGACGATTCGGTCGATGTAGGCGGGCACGACGTCGGCCCGGCGGACTTGGCCGCTGCCCGCATGCAGGCGTCCGTCCACGATGCGTTGCCGGAGATCCTGGATCAGCTCGCCGTACAGCGTCTGGCCGCCGAGTACCATCTTGAGACCGTTGTAGTCCGGCGGGTTGTGGCTGCCGGTGACCGATACGCAGGAGTCCGTGCCGAGTTCGAAGGCGGCGAAATAGGCGAGCGGGGTCGGGACGCAGCCGATGTCGATGACGTCGATGCCGGCGGCACAAATGCCTTCGGACAGCGCGCCGGCGAGGGCCGGGCCGGAGAGCCGGCCGTCACGGCCGACCGCGATGGCGCGTTGGCCACGATCGCGGGCTTCGGAGCCGAGGGCGTGGCCGATCGCGCGCACCGCCTCGACCGTCAGCGTGCGGTCGACGATGCCTCGAATGTCATAGGCCTTGAAGATCTCGTGGGCGGGCGCGGCGTAGCGTTCGGTCATCGGTGGGCAGTCGGGGTGGTGGCAAAGCTTCGATTATCCCAAAGCCGGCGGCACAGCGGGTCGGCAATTGTCACCTGATGTCGCACTGCAAAATGCCGGCGAAGTGGCGCAGTGTCCGTGCTGCCAGCCAGCTCGAAGCGCCCCCACCGGTGCCGCCAGGGAAGCCGACATGGCCGCCCCCGGCGGTGACCTCGAAGCGCAGCGCTGCGGGCAGGCCGGCGCGAGCGGGCCAGGCGGAGGCCGGCACGAAGGGATCGTTGTCGGCGACCAGCAGCAGACTGGGCAGGCGTATGGCGCCGAGCCAGGGGCGGGCGCTCGCCCGTCGCCAGTAGTCGTCGGCGCCATCGAAGCCGTGGGCGGGGCCGGTATAGGCGTCGTCGAAATCGTGGAGCGTGCGGGCTGCGCAGATCCGCTGCGCGTCGAAATCGGCACTGCCGCCGGCGATCTTGGCCAGTGCCTTGGCCTTCAACGTGGTCAGGAAGTGGCGGGTATAGACGTAGTTGAAGCCGCGGGCCAGGGCGTGGCCCGAGATGGCCAGATCGAGCGGCGGACAGATCGCCATCGCGGCGGCGATCGGTGGCGCTGGCGCATCGCCGCGCTCGCCGAGCCATTTCAGCAGGGCATTGCCGCCCAGCGAAATGCCGGCAGCGACGACCGGCGCCGGGTGCCGCGCGGCGAGCCGCGCCAGGATCCAGTCGATCTCGGCGCTGTCGCCGGAGTGGTAGGCCCGGGCGTAGCGGTTGGGTTCGCCCGAGCAGCCGCGAAAATGGGGGACAACGCCATTCCAGCCCTGCGCCAGGGTGGCCCCCATGATGCTGCGGGCATAGTGGGAACGGCTCGAACCCTCGAGGCCGTGGAACAGCACCAGCAGCGGGGCGTCCGCGCGGTCCGGCAGCCAGTCGAGGTCGATGAAGTCGCCGTCGGGGGTCACCCAGCGCTCGCGTCGGTACGGCGGCAACGGCGTCTTGGCTGCGAGCGGCCAAAGGGTCTGGGCGTGGCGATTGGGCAGCCAGCGCGGTGCTCGGTAGGGCTTCACGCCGGGGTCAGTGGACAGTGCGCGGCGCGTCCTGGACCATCAGCGACCGTTCCTCGGGGGCCGGCGAGGCATGATGCATGACCATGCGCCAGCCGTCGGGGCCGCGGCTGTAGATGTTGGTGGCGATCATCGGCGGGCCCAGTTGCTCGTCGCCTTCGAGGCTGATGAACTCGAGTACGCTGTGCACCGCCACCATCATGAAGTTCTGCGCCACGCCCTGAGTGATGCGGATGTCGAGCCGGGGATTGCCGTCGAACAACTCCCGCCAGCTTTCGCGCACGGCGGTCAGGCCCTGCAGGCGGGGCCCGCCGGGGTGCACGCAGATCACCTCCTCGTCTTCCGACCAGAGCGCCATCATCGCCTCCAGGTCGGCGTGCGCGAGGGCCTCATAGAAGGCGGCTTCGACGTCCCGCGCCGAGGTGAAGATCGGTTTCTGGATCGGGCCTGTCTTCGACATGGGTGGACGAACTGCGTTCGGCGGGCCGGCAGGGCCGGGCCTTCTTCAGTGATGACCCTTGGGGCGCTCGCCGGTGAACTTGTACTGTGCACTGCAATACGGGCACACTGCCTCGCCGCTGTCGAGCACGTCGAGGAACACCCGCGGGTGACGTGCCCACAGCGGGGCACCGGGCTGCGGGCAGTGCAACGGCAGGTCCTTGGCCGTCACTTCGATCACAGCGCTACTGTCCTTGTTCTCGGTCATCGATTTCCCCCTCAAATGAAGCTGAGCCAGTGTTCGTATTCGGGCGCGCGGCCATTGACCACGTCGAAGAAGCGCGCCTGGATCTTTTCGGTAATGGGGCCGCGCGCGCCACTGCCGATCACCCGGTTGTCGAGTTCGCGGATCGGCGTGACTTCGGCGGCGGTGCCGGTGAAGAAGGCTTCGTCGGCGATGTAGATGTCGTCCCGGGTGAGACGCCGGGCGCGCACTTCGAGGCCGAACTCGCGGGCGATCTGGATCACCGAGTCGCGGGTGATGCCGGTCAGCGCCGAGGCGATCTCCGGTTCATAGATCTGCCCGTCCTTGATCACGAACAGATTTTCGCCCGCGCCTTCGGCGACGAAACCTTGGGTGTCGAGCAGCAGCGCCTCGTCGTAGCCGTCCTTGGTCGCCTCGAGATTGGCGAGGATCGAGTTGGCGTAGGTGGTGGCCACCTTGGCCCTCGGCATCGTCACGTTGACGTGGTGGCGGGCGTAGGAGGAGGTCTTGACGCGGATACCCTTCTGCAGACCTTCCTCGCCGAGGTATGCGCCCCAGGGCCAGGCCGCGATCGCGACGTGAACGGTGGTGCCGCGGGTCGAAATGCCCATCTTCTCGGAACCGTAGAAGGCGATCGGCCGCAGGTAGCAGCTCTCGAGCTTGTTGGCGCGAACCACCTCGAGTTGCGCCGCCATCAGGCGATCCTTCGAAAAGGGCAGGTCCATCAGGTAGATCTTTCCCGAATTGATCCAGCGCTGGGTGTGCTCGGCGAGGCGGAAGATGGCCGTGCCCTTGACGGTCTTGTAGGCGCGCACGCCCTCGAACACCGACAGGCCGTAGTGCAGGGAATGGCTCAGTACGTGGGTGGTGGCGTCGCGCCACGGCACCAGTTCTCCGTCGTACCAGATGAAGCCGTCGCGGTCGGCCATGGACATGGGGTTTCTCCAACTGCCTGAAGGTCAAGACGCGAAATTCTAGCGGATTTGCGCGGCCGCAGTAATGCCGGTGGCGCGGTTAGAATGCCGGCCATGGACAGAATCTGGAAACCCAACGTGACGGTTGCCGCGGTGGTCGAGCGCGACGGCCGCTTCCTCGTGGTCGAGGAGCAGACCAGCGAGGGCCTGCGGCTGAACCAGCCCGCCGGTCACCTGGAGCCGGACGAGTCGCTGGTGGACGCGGCGCGGCGGGAGACCCTCGAGGAGACGGCCTGGGAATTCACGCCCGAGGTATTGGTGGGCATCTATCAGTGGCCGCGACCGAGTGGCGATCTGACCTATCTGCGCTTCGCGTTCGCCGGCGCCCTCGGCCGCCACTTCGCGCAGCGCGGGCTCGACAATGGCATCGAGCGGGCGTTGTGGCTGAGCCGGGACGAGCTCGAGGCCTGCCGTGAGCGCCACCGCAGTCCGCTGGTGATGCAGTGCGTGCACGACTACGTCGATGGCCGACGCTACGATCTGGCGCTGCTCACGCATTACGACTGAGCCATGCGAAGCCGGCTGGCCCTGATCCTGCTGCTGCCGCTGGCGGCTACCGCTGCGGAGATCCGGGTCTGTTTCAATTACGGCTGCACGTCGGAGCAGGCCGTCGATTTCGGCGAGCCCTTGCTGGCGGGCATCGGCGCCAGCCTGGCGGAAGCAGGCGATGCCGCCACCGAGCGTCAGCGCCTTGCGGCCGCGCTCGGGCGCCTCTACCGGGAGGCCGGGCGGCAGTCGCCGATTTCGGCCGACCGCGCCGGAAACGTCCGTGACGAGGGCGTGTTCGGCAAGATGGACTGCATCGACCATTCGATGTCGACGACCCGGCTGCTGAGTCTGCTCGAAGGCCGCGGGATGTTGCGCCACCACCGCGTCCTGCCGCGCACCCGGCGCACCCGGTTGTTGCTGTTTCAGCACTTCGCGGCGACGCTCGAGGAACTGCCGGTCGCTGGCGCGGCGGGCAAGCCACGGCGCTTTGCGATAGATTCCTGGTTTGTCGAACAGGGCGAGCCACCGCTGGTGTTGCCGCTCGAAGCCTGGCTGGATGGAGAAGGACCGGATGTCCACTGAAGTGATCAAGGATGGCGAAGGCACGACCGTCGTCGTCGGCATGTCCGGCGGTGTCGACTCGTCGGTGGCGGCGCTGCGTCTGCAACAACGAGGCTATCGCGTGATCGGCCTGTTCATGAAGAACTGGGAGGACGATGACGACGACGAATACTGTTCGACCCGCGAGGATCTGGTGGACGTGGCCTCGGTGTGCGACCGCCTCGGCATCGACCTGGAGGTCGTGAATTTCTCGGCCGAGTACAAGGAGCGCGTGTTCGCCGATTTTTTGCACGAGTACGAGGCCGGGCGCACGCCCAACCCGGACATCCTGTGCAATTCGGAGATCAAGTTCCGTTGCTTCCTCGACCACGCGATGTCGCTCGGCGCCGATCGCATCGCCACCGGCCACTATGCCCAGGTGCGCCAGTGGAACAACGACGGCCGCTCGGAGTACCAGCTGTTGAAGGCCGAGGACGGAACCAAGGACCAGAGCTACTTCCTGTATCGCCTGGACCAGCAGCAGCTCGCGAAGACCTTGTTCCCGCTCGGCGATCTGTACAAGCGCGACGTCCGGCGGATCGCCGAAGCGGCCGGATTGCACGTCCATGACAAGAAGGATTCGACCGGCATCTGCTTCATCGGCGAACGCCCGTTCCGCGAATTCCTGCAGCGCTATCTGCCGGTCCGGCCGGGCGAGATCCGGACGCTCGACGGCGATCGGGTGGTCGGCGAGCATCAGGGCCTGATGTACCACACCATCGGCCAGCGCAAGGGCCTGATGATCGGCGGCGTCAAGGGTCATCAGGACGAGGCGGGTGAGCACGAGGCCTGGTACGTGGCGGCGAAGGATGTCGCCGCCAACGTGCTCTACGTGGTGCAGGGTCACGACCATCCGGCGTTGTTGCGGGATCGCCTGACGGCCACCGAACTGTCGTGGGTTGCCGGGCGCGAACCGCGTACCCACTGGGTCTATACGGCCAAGCCGCGCTACCGCACGCCGGACATGCCGTGCGAGATCGACGCCCTGGACGAAGGCCGCGCCGAGATCGCCTTCGCCGAGCCTCAGTGGGCGTTGACGCCGGGCCAGAGCGTGGTTGTGTATGAATCCCGCGTGTGCCTCGGCGGCGGGGTCATCGCGGCCTGATCCGGGGCCGCCGGTCGCGGTCACCGAACGGTGGGCCGGCGCGGCGGTCTCAGTCTTGCCGCGCCATCGCGGCTTGCTCAGGAGACGACCATGGGAGAGCACACCCGCTTGCATGACGGCATCGCCGGCGCCCTGATCCTGCTCGGATCGCTGCTCGCTGCCTTCGTCCACCCCTATTGGATCCTGCTGCCGGGGATCGTCGGGGCGCTGATGCTGCAAAGCGCGTTTACCGGTTTCTGCCCGGTCTATTACACCCTTTCGAAACTCGATCGAAAGCAGGAGTCCGACCGCACCGGCCACGCCCACTGAGCGCCGGCGGGCGCATCCGCAGCCGGCTTGCGATTCTGCCGCCGGCGCGGGGAGTCCGGCACCGCCATCCCTCGGGTGTCGGCCGCGGCGCGACGTCTCGGCCATCGCTGCCGTTGCACGCAGGCCGCAGTGTGCCGTCCGATTTGTAAGCGCAGGCTGTGGGCCCCGTATTCGACGCCGCCGCCAATGCCGCGTCGCGTGGGCCGATTCGCCGCCTGCCGTGTGAGCGCCTGTCGCCTCCCGTTTTACCTGCTGTAACACCCCATGGCGGGTCGCGTGGTCGAGGGTCGGGAGAATTCGACCATCGAATCACGCGGAGAATTGTCATGTTCAGAAATTGTGTGGTGGGTCTGATGGTGGTTGCCGTGACCCAGGCGCCGGCGCTGGCCGGCGGCGACGCGGGCAGCGCGCTGGGCGGCGGACTCGGTGCCGCGGCCGGTGCGATGATCGGCAAGGTCGTGGGCGGGCGCGACGGCGCCGTGCTCGGCGGTGCAGTCGGTGGCGCCGTCGGCGGTGCGGCCGGCAGCGAAGGGCGCGGTCGCACCAGTGCGATGATCGGCGGCGCGCTGGGCGGTGCCACTGGCACTGCGGTGGGTCAGTCCTCCGGTGGGGCCGGTGGCGGTCTGCTCGGGGCCGGCATCGGTGGCGCGCTCGGCGCCGCCATCGGTAAGGACATCGGCTCCGATGGCGGCGGCCGAGAACGCGTCCGTCGCGAGCGCGTGCACGAGCACGTGGTCTATCGCAGCGATGTCGAGCGTCGTTACGGCCGCAAGCACAACCGCGGTCGTGGACGTGGCCATAAGCATGGCCACGGGCATCACGACGACTGAATCCGGGTGGGCGCCGTGTCGGCGCCCGGTCCGCATCAGCCCTGCAGTTCGCGGGGAATCGGGAAGTAGACCTTTTCCGGAACGCCTTCGAGCGGTCGCACCGAGCGGGCGCCGAGGGAACCGAGGCGTTCGATCACCTGGTCCACCAGCACTTCCGGCGCCGACGCGCCGGCCGTGACGCCGACCCGGCGCACCCCTTCGAGCCACACCGGGTCGATGCCGTCGGCGTTGTCCACGAGGTAGGCGGGTACCTGGCGCAGGGCGGCGACTTCGCGCAAGCGGTTCGAGTTGGAGCTGTTCCGCGAGCCCACGACGAGTACCAAGTCGACGTGTTCCGTCATGAGCTTGACCGCGTCCTGTCGATTCTGGGTGGCATAGCAGATGTCGTCCTTTTTCGGCCCGATGATCTCGGGAAAGCGTAGTCTCAGGGCGTCTACGATCGACGCGGCATCGTCCACCGACAGCGTGGTCTGGGTCACGTAGGCGAGCTTGGCGGGATCCTTGACCGAGAGCGCCGCGACGTCGTCGGCGCTCTCGACCAGCAGGATGCCGTCGCTCACCTGACCCATGGTGCCTTCGACCTCGGGATGGCCGCGATGGCCGATCATGATGATCTCCCGACCCTGGGCGCGCATCCGCGCCACTTCCAGATGGACCTTGGTGACCAGTGGGCAGGTGGCGTCGAACACCCTCAGCCCGCGGGCTTCCGCTTCGCTGCGAACTGCACGGGCGACGCCGTGGGCACTGAAGATCACGGTACTGCCGGTGGGCACTTCGTCCAGTTCCTCGACGAATACGGCGCCCTTTTCGCGCAGCGAATCGACCACGAACTTGTTGTGCACCACCTCGTGTCGCACGTAGATCGGCGGCCCGAAGCGCGTCAGCGCCGTTTCGACAATCTCGATCGCCCGCTCGACCCCAGCGCAGAACCCGCGTGGGTTGGCCAGCAGCACTTCCTTGTCGCTCATGATGAACTCCCTGTGTTGCCGGCGGATGTCACAGGATGCCGATGATCTCGACCACGAAGGAGATCGTCTTGCCGGCCAACGGGTGATTGAAGTCGATCAGGGCGGCTTCGTCGTCCACCTCGCGCACCAGGCCCTGGTATCGCGAACCGTCTGGGGCGACGAATTCCATCACGCTCATGGCTTCGATGTTCTCCTCGCTCATGTGTTCGCGCCGAACACGCTCCACCAGCTCCGGCTTGTAGCCGCCGAAGGCTTGCTCCGGGCCCAGGGTGAAGCGCTGGCGTCCACCGACGTCGAGGCCGGTGAGGCAGGCCTCGAGCGCCGGCATCATTTCGCCGGCACCGAGCTGCAGGGTCGCAGGGGTGCCCTGGAAGGTGTCGATCACCGGCGTGCCGTTGTCGAGTTCGATGCGATAGTTCAGGGTGATCAGGCTGTCGGCCTGCACGGTCTGGCTCACGATGGGGACTCCTGGGCGGACTGCCGCGCTTCACGAATCTGGGCCCAGACCATCAGGACGACGCCCAACGTGATTGCGGAGTCTGCGAGATTGAAGGCCGGCCAGCCGTAGCGGCCGATGTGGAAATACAGAAAATCGACCACTGCGCCGTACAGGAAGCGGTCGATCACGTTGCCGACGGCGCCGCCGATGATCATTGCAAAGGCGAAGGGCAACAGCCGTTCCGACTGGTGCTTGCGCAGCAAGACCAGCAGCCATCCGCAGATCACCACCGCGAGGCCGACGAAGAACCAGCGCTGCCAGCCGGAGTGGTCCGCCAGGAAGCTGAAGGCGGCGCCGGGATTGAAGACCAGCACCAGGTCGAAGAAGTTCGTGACTTCGACGTGCTCGCCGAACTCGAGGCGGTCCATGATCCACCGCTTGCTGAGCTGGTCGAGGGCGGCCACTGCCGCCGACAGCGACAGCCAGGCGGCCATGCGCGCACTCACGGCTTCGACTCCGTCACTGGGTCACGCATGCTGGCGCGACTCGCCGTCGCCGTGCAGGTTGCTGTTGCAGCGTGCGCACAGGGCCGGGTGTTCGGCCAATTCGCCGACCGACGGGACATAGTGCCAACAGCGACCGCACTTGTCGTGGGGCGACGGACTCGCGACGATGCGCTCCTGGTCACCGCGGTCGACTCCTTCGAGGCGAACCGCCGAGATCATCAGGACGAAGCGCAGGTCCTCGCCGAGCGAGGTGAGTGCGTCGTGCTTGTCGGCGGTCAGCGCAAGATCGAGTTCGGCCTGCAGCGACGAACCGACCTTGCCTTCGCCGCGCAGCGACTCGATCACCTTCAGCGCCTCGCCGCGCACCTCGCGGATCAGGCGCCAGCGCGCGATCAGCCCTTCCTCGCCTTCCTGGGCCGGCAGTGCGTGCCAGGTGTGCAGCATCACCGAGTCGTCGGCGTCGCCGCCGATCACGTTCCAGGCTTCCTCCGAGGTGAAGGACAGCACCGGCGCCATCAGTCGCACCAGAGTCTGGGTGACGTGCCACAGGGCGCTCTGGGCCGAGCGGCGGGCCTGCGAATTCGGCGCGGTGGTGTAGAGCCGGTCCTTGAGGATGTCGAGGTAGA
>JAGRFZ010000121.1 GCA_020445785.1 Rhodocyclaceae bacterium | reverse complement strand
GCTGCTGGCGCGCCTCGACGCTGCGCCGGTGTCGAGCATGATCGCGCTGCGCACGCTGTTCCAGACCGCCCCGGCGCTGAACTATACGCTGGCGTTGTCGGGCGTCGGCAGCCGGGCCTACCTGCTGGCGACCCTGGCCGGGCTGCCGCTGCCGATCCTGCTCTATTGCCTGTTCTTCGACTACGTCGCGATGGCCCTGGGCATCGCCTGACGCATCCCGGCCCCGCCTGCGCTATAACAGCAGCGTTTGCGGCGAAGCCAAGCGCACCATCGCTCGAATCGGTGCAAGGGGCGTACGGGATGGACCATCAGGACGATCGGAGGAAGCGGGCATGACCATGCAAGTGATCGGTATCGGGGTCGGGCGTACCGGCACCTACTCGCTCAAGCTCGCCATCGAGCGAATCGGTCTCGGGCCGTGCCACCACATGGAAGTGGTGCTGCACGACATGACCGAGCAGGTGCCGCTGTGGCGCGCCGCACTCGAAGGCCGGCCCGACTGGGCGCGCATCTACCACGGCTTCCCCAGCGCGGTCGACTGGCCGACCGCCGGCTTTTACCGCGAGCTGGCCGCGGCCTTCCCCGCGGCCCGCTTCGTGCTGACCCAGCGCGACCCGGGCACCTGGGCCGACAGCTTCGGCGCCACCATCTACAAGCTCTTGGCAGGCCGCGATCAAGCGCCGCCGGAAACGCGCGACTGGCTGCAGATGGCCCACGACGTGGTGGCCCGCAGCGGCTTCCCCGGCGGTCTCGACCGCGACGGGCTGGCGCAGGCCTTTGCCGACCGCAACGACGCCGTGCGCCGGGCGATTCCCGCCGATCGCCTGCTGGTCTATGAAGTCCGCGAGGGCTGGGCGCCGTTGTGCGCCTTCCTCGACGCCGTCGTGCCGGACGAGCCCTTTCCCCGCACCAACGACCGCGCCGAATTCTGGGATCGCGTGAGCGGCAAGCGCTGATCCGCCGGCGCCGGTCCGCCCGCCGTCGACGCTGCGGGCGATCGTGGCGACATGGCGGAGGTCGGTACCGCAACGACCGCCGGACAGGGCCAGAGCCGGCAGTAGGCGGCGCGGCTGACCGCGATTCGCTGCGAGCCGGTCCTACAGGCCTCGCCGGCCCGCTATTGCAGCGGCCTGACCTCGTCGGTCGCCCGCAGGTAGCGGCACTCGGGGTGCTCGCGGTACCTGGGTCGCTCGCACTCCAGCGTCATGCAGCGGTACAGGGCGAAGCGGGTGCGCGGCGCACACAGCAAGCGCGGATTGTCCGGTTCTTTGCGCACGAGTTTGGCCGGTGGCGGCGCCACTGCGCTTTCGGTCACGGCAGGCGGCTCGGGCGGGGTTGTCTCTCTGGCGCCCGGTTCGGAAGCCGGTGGCTGCGGTGCCGCGACCACGGACGCCACCTCGTTGGACGGCACGGCTTCCGCCGGCGCCGCTTCCGACCGTGTCGGCGAATCGTTCGACGGTGGCGGCGCGGCTTGCAGGTCGGCCGTCTTCGCCCCATCGGCTGGCGTAGCAGCCGCGCCCGCCGCACCCGCCGGGGCGATCGGGGCCGCCGCATCCACGACCAGAGGCGCCGGCGCTGCCCTGTCGGCCGCCGACGTCGACGGCGGCACATGCGGTGCGTCGGTCAGGACTGCGGGCGGCTGCGCCGGCGCCGGACTCGCAGCCGGTTCGCCCGCAGGCGCCGCATCGGCGGCCGCTTCCGGTGCCTGCGAAAGCGAGCGCTGCAGGATATTCGCGTCACGGTATTCCGTCCACATCGAACCGCCCCCGACGCCGAGGGCGAGCAACGCCAGCGCCGCGAACACCGAGAACAGCGCACGACCCCGCCCGGGGGCCTTGCGGTCATCGGACGCACCGCGGTTGCCGCCGCCTTCTGGCCCGAGCACACGCGGCGGCGCTTCAGGCGCGGCCGCTGCCGGGAGCGCCGTGTCGGCACCGGGTTCCCGCCCGGAGGCTGACAGCGGCGGCCATGGTTCGTGCGCGCTCGGCGCGCCGAATCCAGCCAACCCATCGTCGGCCGCGTGATCCGCGAAGGGGTCGCCTGCAGTGGCATCGAAGCGACCGTGGCCCGACCATTCCCGTGGCTCCGCCCCGAGCTCTTCGGGCGCCGTCCCATACCCGCGGCCACCGAGCAGGGCAGATCGAAATTCGTCTACGCTCTGCAGGCGTTCCTGTGGCCGCACCCTGAGTGCGCGCTCGATCGTCGAGACGAAGGCGACGCTGTAGTCGCGTTGTGGCCACCGGCGGCCGAGGCGGTCCACGACCTCGAACAAGGGTTCTAGGGGGTCGTCCACCGCACGCACGACCGCCGGAAGCGGCGGTTGGCCGCCGACGCAATAATAGGCGACTGCCGCCAGCGCGTAGAGGCTCGTCCAGGGACCCCGCGGCAACCGGCTCATGCCGGCACACCGTTCGATCGGCGCAAATGCCGGCGCAGGCACGATCGGCTGCGTGCGCTCGGGATCGCCGCCATCGTTTTGCGCGGCGGCGGCGCCCCCGAACAACATCGGGCGACCGTCGGCCAACAACAGGATGCTCTGTGGCGAGACCTCCCAGTCGTAGCGGCCGGCGTCGTGCAGCAGTTCGAGCGCGTCGAGCAACGGCAGCAGCAGCGCGCGCAGCCAGGCTTCGTCGGGCGGCCGAGTCATGGCGGCGCGCGCCACATCGAGACGAACCCCCTCGACGAACGGCATCGCGACATAGGCGGTGCCGTTGGCCTCCCACGCGCGATGGACGCCGGGCAGGGCCGGATGGGCGATGCCTGCCAGCATCCGCGCCTCGTCGAGGAAGGCCGCGAGCCCGCGCGAGAAGGGCTCCGCACAGTCTTCGGAAAGCGGCGTCAGAGCGCTCGCGCCGCCCCGCCGCGCCAGCGCACCGGGGAAGTATTCGCGGACGACGACATCACGCCGCAAGGCGCGATCGATCGCCAGGTAGGCAATCCCGCTTTCGCGCTCTTCCAGCACCGAGCGCAGTTCGAATTCATCGAGGGTCGCACCAGGCGGCAAGGCGTCGCAGGTGGAGGCTGTGGCCTCGGCCGCCTGGCGCCCGAGGTCGGGGCCGGCGGTGTCGGAAAAGGGGAAGGCGGTCGAAGGATTCATGGGCGATCGAAAAACGGCGGCCATCCGAGCCGGTACGCCGCAACCTCGATTCGAAGGCCGTGATCGAGGCAGGATTCGTCGGCGGACGACGGCAGGTCATCACACGGTGCCGACAGGCTACACGGCCCCAAATGCCGCAGAGCGGCCCCCTAAACTTTTATTGCACAAATGCCGGCTACCCATCAGGCATGCGCGCACGGCAGTCGCCCCACCCGCCAGGCCGCAGGCGGCGATTGGCGGGGCGCACCACCCGGAACACTCGCTTACGAATCCGGCATGGGGCGTTAAGACCCTCTTAAGGGCAGGGGCAAACCATCGCCACGATCGGCGCTCGCCGCCGCAACACCTCGGATCTCATTGGGAGTGACCCTCATGCACCTGTCGACACCGCCAGCCGCCTCGCTGCGAACCCTTCGCCACCTGTTGCTCGCGCTTGCTTTGGGACCGGTCGTGGCATTCGCGGCCTCGGCCTACCAACTGATCGATCTGGGCGTGGATGTCTCCCCCAGCGACATCAACGACAACGGTACGGTGGTCGGCTGGCGGCCAGGTGCCGGCGGCCGCATCGCGATCCGCATTCCGCGCGGCGGCAATGTCGAAGACCTGGACGGCGCCAGCATCGCCACTGCGGTCAATGACGACGAGATCATCACCGGCAACACGCTGACCGGCGCCTTCCTCTATGACGGCAGCCTGCGCGATCTCGGCGATGGCCACAGCGGCGGCGACATCAATGCGTTCGGCGTGGTCGCCGGCAGCGCGGTCGGCACCAACCCCTACCGCGCCAGCCCATTGCCGGTCAATCCCGCCCGCTACGATCCGGCCGCCCACGGTCGGAACTGGCAAGTCCTCGACGTCGCCAAGGTCTATCCGCGCGGGACCCGCCAGGGCGTCTATGCGGATCTCTACTATCTGCTCGGCATCAACGACGCGGGCTACGCGGTGGGTCGCAAGCGCCGCTACGGCCTGGCCGGATCCGCCGCCATTCTGACGACCCCGTCGCTCGACGGCGTCACCTTCCTGCCGATCCCTTCCGGCGGCGCGGCGGTCGCGATCAACAACGCCAACAAGGTGGTCGGGACCAACGGCGAGCGCTACGCCCATGCCTACCTGTATGCCGTCGACAGCGGCACCTACACGGACCTCGGCACCCTCGACGGCGGCCTGCGTAGCAGCTCGGCCGACATCAACGACGCCGACCAGGTCGTCGGCAGCGCCTGGCTGTCGACGGTGGAGACCAGCCTGTACGATCCGACCCTCTACCACGCCTTCGTCTGGGATGCGGCAAGCGGCATGGTGGATCTGAACGATCTCGCCGCCGCGCCCGGCTGGCTGCTGACCGCAGCAACCGCCATCAACGCGCGTGGCGAGATCGTCGGCACCGCGATCAAGGACGGCCAACTGCACGGCTTCCTGCTCAGCAACGATGCCCCCCCACCTCCGGCCGACAATCGGGCACCGGTGGCAAGCGCCACCGCGGACGTCACCTCCGGTCGCGCGCCATTGACGGTGAATTTCAGCGCGGGCGCCACCACCGACCCCGACGGCGATCCGCTGACCTATGGGTGGGACTTCGGCGACGGCAGCACCGCCTCCGGCCCGAGCGCGGCGCACACCTACGTCGATGCAGGCACTTTCCAGGCCGTGCTGACGGTCTCGGATGGCCTGCTGAGCGATACCGCCGCACTGGAGATCCGGGTCCGCAAACGCCAGCCCACCAAGTAAGCCCGGCCCCGGGGCAGCCGATCGAGCCGCTTGCGACGGACGCTCGACGTCGCTGCAGCCGCGTCGGTTGGCACGTGGACGCCCACCGGCGTGGCGCATCCTCGGCGTCGGCGGCCCGATCGGCCCTGCTCCGGGCGCGGAACCTCGAACAAGGTGATCTCGGTCAACGCTTCGCTGTTCCGAGCCACCAGCACCGCCGTACCACCAGCTAGACTGAACGGTGAGAAGAGGTTCCAGCGCGGACCGGAGTTCAGCTTTGGCCCCCGCCTGCGCTGCGCGCCGGAACCATGGACGGACCACTTTCGAGGGAGATCTCCATGGCCGAACCACTTGCCCTGTGGCATGCGGACCACGTCGTTTTCGCGCGCCTTCTCGACCTGTTCGAAACCCAGGTCGCTGCGTTTCATGCCGGCGAACAGCCGAACTACCAGTTGATGACCGACATCGTCGATTACCTGCAGCAATATGGCGACCGCTTTCATCATCCGCGCGAGGAAGCCGCGTTCCAGCGGTTGGTCGCGCGCGACCCCGACATGCGCCTGCCGGTGAACCGGCTGTTGCAGGAGCACCGCGTGATCGCCCGCGCCGGCGCCGAGATGCTCGAACGCCTCGGCGAGATCGCCGACGACGTCATGACCGAACGTGCGGCGGTGGAAACCGCCGCCGCCACCTACCTCGTCTATTACCGCCATCACCTGTCCACCGAGGAGGGCAGCATCATGCCGCGCGCCAAGGCGCTTCTCACGAGCGACGACTGGGCGGCGACGCGGGAAGCGGTGCGGGACATTCTCGATCCCTTGCGCGGCGAGGATTTCGACGCGCGATATTGCGAAATGCGCAAGTACATCTCGCTGCACCCGAACCGCTCGCACGAGGCGTAGGCTCGCGCCGTCCGCGCGGCCCAAGGCGCCCCGGCCCGGCGCGCCGACCGAGGCCGGCTCCGACGGCCTCGGAAGGTTCGAGCCGCGTATTGCGATCGCATGGTGCCAGGCGGCCCAACGCACCCTGGAGATCGGCCGCAACGGACGGCACAATGGTGGCCCGCCAGCACTTATGGCCGCCTCCGGAGACGCCAGCCATGGCCGGCAAGGACACCGAATTCTTCAGCAACCGAGCCAACTGCTATGGCTATGCGGCCAAGTGCGCCGACCCCCTCAATGGCGAGGGTGGTGGTCAGGCCCGACCAGGCGGGGCGACGCCGCAGTCCAACGCCGCCGCCTATCTGGCGGCCCTGCAACAAGGCGTGTTGGCCGATGCCGGCACCCGAGCGCGCCAGATCGGCCAATTCAGCGTGGCGGCGTTGTCGAGCGATCAGATTCCGGTACCGGCCGCCGGCTGGTATCTGGTCGCGATGCTGACCCACGATACGGGCTTCCATTTCGTGCGGCGGCAGCTCAGTCGATTCGCCGGCGACCCGTTCTGGAAGTGGAAACAGGGCAATCCCGGCATGGTCGAGCGCAATGCCTTCGAACCCGATGCCAAGCGCTACGTCCGGGTGACCAACGCCAACTTCCCGAAGCTGATCCGCGGCGGCATGGTGACCGAAGCACCGGGGTACACCGGGTGGCAGACGGTGACCTTCTTCGAGGTGCATCCGGCGGGCTTCACCGTCAGCGCAGGCTGAGCGACCGCCCGACGCACCCGCCGTCGAAGCCTGCCCTCAGCGCCGTTCCAGCCCCTGACGACAACGCCGCTGCTCGAGTGGGACGAGGCGCGAAGGCTTGATCGCGCGCAGGATGAACTGGAAATTCTCATCGCGCACCGTGGCTGCCAGCAATTGGAAATCGGCCTGGTAGAGGTAGCGAAAATCCGACATCGCGGTGATCCCCACCTGGCGCTCGTATTCGCACTGGTCGAGAAAGGTCAGCGACTCCCGATTGACGATGCGGGTATGGGAAGGATCGCCCCAGGCCCATGGCGAGTCGAAGGCCGGCGTCGTCCCGACCAGCAGCCCACCGGGCTTGAGAATGCGCCAGAAATCGCTGAACTGGGCGAAGAAATATCGATAGTCGCCCTGCGCGCCGGTGTGCTCCAGCACTTCGTAAGCGTGGATCTCGTCAAAGCTGCCGTCGTCGAACGGCAGCCGGGTCTCGGTCAGGTCCCACACCACGTCCGGTGCGTGCTCGGGATTGATGTCGAGCGTGGTGAGATTCTTCCAGGCGGGATCGTTGTCCGCCGACAGGCGCTTGTCGCGGCTGGCGCCGCAACCGATCAGGAGTTCCCGATAGGGCCCGCTGGCGGCCTCGCGCAGCTCCCCGGTACGGGCGTGCCACATCGCATCACAGGCCTGCTCGAATCGCCTGGCCAGCCCCGCATGGTCACACAGCACCGACTGGCGCAGCAGTGCGCGCCCGTCCGCCCGCACCCGCTCGAGCAGGGCCCGGTCGTCCATCAGCGCCCGCACATGGTCGCCAAAATCGGCTTCGGCCGGCGCGACGAATTCGGGCAGGCCGACGTTCTTCATCACCATCGCCGAGAAGCGACCGGCATGGTGGCTCTGCTCGAGGGTGGCGGTCGCTACGCCCATCCACAGGCCATGCAGTGTCGTCGTGTGGCCCGACCACGGAACGGTGTCGAGCAGCAGGTCGATCTCGGCATGCAACGCGAAGTAGTCGGCCAGCGGCAGCGAACCCTTCATCTCGACGCGGTCCGGATCGATGCCGGACTTCAGCAGGCGGTCGCGAAAGACCAGGCGGGTGGTCGCGTTCTGTAGGCCGTGGGCCAGCACCACCATCCTCGCTGCGGGCAGCGCCGCGAGCGCACGCGCCCAGAGTCGCAGCGTGCCGTCGCTGATCTTGTTGAGCCTCGCGACCGACGCCAGACAGGGCACGCCCGGCCGCCGTGCCGGGACCTCCGGCGCCGTGGTCGGCGGCGTATAGGTGGCGAAGCACTCGCCGAGGCGCAGCAGGCGCTCGCGGTAGGCGGCTTCGGCGCCGGCCGGATCGAGCACCGCGTCGGTCAGTAGGTAGTCCATGGTCGGCAGCCCGGTAGTACACGCGTAGCCGAGATAGGAAACCTGGACCGGCGCGACGCGACGTGCGAACAGCGCGACCCTGGCCGACGTCATGCCGCCGAGATCGAACAGGATGTCGATATCGTCATCGCGAATCCGTGCTGCCGCCTCGTCCTGGTCCCCTAGCGGATACAGATCGACCCATTGGTCGGCGATGGCCTCGAAGGTGTCGGTGACGGCATCGCGGTTGGGTGCGTCGAAATACAGGCAAAGCTCGAAGCGCGAACGGTCCAGACGCCGCAGCAGGCCCTCGACGAAGAAGGCCACCGGGTGCACGCGGAAGTCGGCCGAGACAAAGCCGAGACGCAGCCGCCGACCGCGGGCGATCGGCGGCTGCGTCGGCGGCTCGGTAACGCCGGCTGCGGCGACAGCGCCGTCCCCCCATTCCTTGTGCGCGGCCACCAGCGCGGCCAGATCGAACGGATCCTGGTAGCTCAGTGCGGCGAGCGCCGATGCCTCGGCGTCGGCGCGGGGCACCTGCGCGAAGAGTTCGCGCGCCTCGGTGATGCGGCCGAGCGAGAAGTAGGCGGTTGCCAGATTGAAGGCGGCAACTGCGTCTCCCGGCTTGTGGGCCAGCGCCCGCGCGGCGTGGTCGGCCGCCCCTTGGTAGTCGTGCAGGACGTGCAGGCAGGCGCCCAGGTTGAGGTGCAGCGAATAGTCGTCCACCCCCAGCGACAGCGCCTCGCGGTAGGCCCGTGCGGCCGCTTCGCTTTGCTGTCGGGCCTGCTCGGCGACGCCCAGCAGCACATATACGTCGCGCGCCGGCGGGAAGGCACCGAGATGCGCCTCGAGCGCCTGGACCGCCTGATCGTACTGTTCGAGCTGGATGAAGCACCAGCCCATGTTGCGCAGCGCATCGGGGTGGTCGCCCTCGGCCCGCTCGATCGCACTGCCGTAGGCTTGAATCGCTTCGGCGTGGCGACCCAGTCCGGCGCGCGCCACCCCGAGATTGAACCAGCCCACAGGATCGGCCGAGGCAAGCCGCGTGACGTGTTCGAAGCACTGCAGTGCGCGCTCGTGGGCACCACAACGGCTACAGGCCTGGCCAAGCAGCATCCACGGCTCGACGGCCTTGGGCACTTTGGCGACGACCTTTTCGAGTTCCTGGCGGGCACCCTGCGGGTCGCCCGCACCCAATTGCCTGCGGGCCCTGTCGAGCGCCTTGCGCGCCCGTTCCGGATAGCTGGACATCGGATTCCTGTGTTCGAGGTTGTCCGGGATGGCGCGACCGCCCCACGCCTGCAGCGGCGATTGTAAACCCGCGGACGCCGCCGGCCCGACATGCGGTCATCCGCAGCACACGAAGCACGGCTAGAATGCGCTCCGCGTCCGCACCGTCGAGTCGTGTCCTGCGGCCGGCGCATCCGTCCATCGTGAATCGGTTTCGACACGCCCCGCCGGGCCACCCCCGGTCGGGGCCATCGGCTGTGGGGGCCAAGAATGAGCGAGTTGCTGGTGCGCGAGCGTGGCGCCGTCCCGCCGGACGCAGGGTCTGTATTCGAGCGCATTGCCGAGGATCTGGCTACCCGGGGCTTCAGCGTGATCGACGGGGCCGTGCCGACGGCACTGGCGATATCCCTCGCGATCGAAGTGCGCGAACGCTCCGCCACCGCGTTCCACTGGGCGTCGATCGGCCGCGAACAGACGCAGATGGTGAATGGCTTCGTGCGCCGCGACGCGATCTGCTGGATCGAAGGCGAGAGCGAGGCCGAGCGCGACTGGCTGGCGTGGATCGTGCAGCTCAAGACGGCCCTCAACCGGCGCCTGTATCTCGGGCTGTTCTCCTTCGAGTGTCATTTCGCCCACTACCCCCCGGGCGCCTTCTACAAGCGTCATGTCGACGCCTTTCGTGGCGAAGCCAACCGCGTGCTGACGACCGTGCTGTACCTCAACCCGGCCTGGGGCCCGGATGACGGCGGCGAACTCGTGCTCCATCTCGACGCGGACAACGAAGAGACCGTGCGACTGCGGCCCACGCTCGGTACGCTGGTGGTGTTTCTCAGCGAGGCGTTTCCCCACGAGGTGCTGCCGGCGCAGCGCGATCGCTATAGCATCGCCGGCTGGTTCCGGGTCAATGCGTCGTGCGCCGCCCGGGCCGACCCGCCTCGCTGAGCCCGAGGCCGACCACCACGAGGCGCTGGCAACAGGCCCGACGGCCACATCTGCAGCGGCTCGGCGTCAGCGCAGGAGTTCGGTCGTATGCTCGATCGGAGCCGGTACAAGCTCGGCGGGCTCGTCGTCGCCGACCTGGCGGCGGCCCTGCTTGACTTCGTACATGCGCGCATCGGCTGCACGCATCAGCGACGACGGATCGGCGCCGTCGCGCGGATAGATCGAACAGCCCACCGAGCAGCCGAGTTCGACGTGGCAGGTCCCGATGTTGATCGGCTGGGAGACGGCCCGCTCGATCTTGCCGGCCACCCGCGCCAGATCCCGCTCGTCGCGGAAATCCGCCAGCAGCAAGACGAATTCGTCACCGCCGAAGCGGGCGACCGTATCGTCCACCCGCAGCAGGCGGCGCAGTCGACGGGCGATCGATGCGAGCACCAGATCGCCGGCTTCGTGGCCATGGGTGTCGTTGATCTCCTTGAAACGGTCGAGGTCGATGAACATCAGGGCGAAGCTGTGGCGACCGGCCGAGGTCTCCACTGCCCGCGTCAGCCGCTCGTTGAACGGTGTCCGGTTGTACAGCCCGGTCAAGGAATCGAAGGTCGCCTGCTGAGCGTTGCGCAGCGAGGTTTCCTTGGCATCGTGGATGTCGATCGCGGTGGCGATGTAGCCGACCGTCTGGCCGTCGTCGTTGCGCACCGGCATGGCATCGACGCTGACCCAGAATTTGCGCATCGAGTTGCGGTTGGAACAACGGAATTCCGACTGGAAACGACCGCCGGCCACCGAAACGTCCTTCCACTGGGCAATCACCGCCTCGCGGTCTTCGACCGCGACGACGTCGTACCAGGACTCGACCCGGTTGTGGTCCCACATGTGGCCCACCATGTGCTGCCAGCGCTCGTTGGCAAAGACGATGCGGCCGAACAGGTCCGTCTCGAAGATGCCCACCGGCGCCTGGCGGGCCAGCTCGCGGAAGCGCAGTTCGTTGCGTCGCAGTTGCTCCTGGGCGTGGGTCAGGGTCTTGAGCTTTTCACTGAGCTGGCGCGTCTGGCTGCGCAGCAACTGCTCGCGCTTGACCAGCGCGGTGACGTCGCTGATCTGGATCAGGCACCAACGCCCACCGTCCTGGCCGCTGATCGGCGAGATCGTGACGGACTGCTTGAGCCGGTCGCCGGCGCTGCGGTAGCCGTGCAGCGGGAAGGGGCTCGGGTGCAGGGCGTGGGACATCAGCGCCGCCAGTCCGAAATCGATGGCTTCGCGGATCGCCATCATCACGCGCTGGTCGATTCGGCCCCGGAAGACGTCGTTGAGGAGGCGCCCGACCGCCTCGTCGGCCGCCACGCCGCTGTGTTCCACCATCCAGCGATTCCACAGCTGGATCCGCCCCCCGCCGTCGAGCACCAGCAGGCCCGAGGCGATGGCGTTGGCGATATGGTCGGCGATCAGGGTCTGCACGTGGGACTCAAATGTCGAAGAGATGTTCGATCTCGCCGACGAAGCTGCGGATCGACGGGATGTCCATCATGAACAGCACGAAGCCGCTGACGTTGTGCACGGCCAGATGCATGCCGATGCGGGCCACCAGCACGTCGTCGGCCGTGCAGTGTTCCATGATCAGCGTGCGCGAATCATTGATCACCACCTCCGGCAGCGTACCGATGATCTCCTTGCGAAAAAGGTTGGAGATACTGCTCATGCAGCCATTGATGATGATGTTCCCGATCTCGGCGAGGGCGTCCTGCTCCAGCTCCGAGATGGTTTCCGCGGTGGCCTCGTCGCCGAGCATGCGTCGCACGATCTCGAGGGAGTCGTCTTCCGGAAAGATCAGCATCGTGTCGGTATGGAAGGCACCGGCGGCGTCGAAACGCTGAGTGATGCTGCACAGGCGCCCCTGGGAGCCGCTGTCCTGCATGATTTCCAGCCGCTCCACCAACTCCGCTCTGGGCAGTAATTCGACGGTGGGTACCGAGAGTTCGATTTCCTCCTGCACCAGCTGCGAAAACACCGCGGCCGCCTCGCCCAGCGACAGGTTGAAGGTCTCAGCCATGGCGTCGAGCTGCAGCTCGGTCATCGCCAGACGCTCGGCGGCGGACGGGGACGGTGCCACCGCGGTCGTGGTCTCTCCTGCGCTATTCATCGTTGCGGCGCGAGGGTATCGAGGATCTGGCCGATGACCTCTTCGCGAATCGGCTTGCGGAAGAAATGCACCCCTTCCTCGTCGGCGCGGTTGCGCACCGAGTCCTGCACGTTCGCGGTCAGCAGCGCGAGGGGCATGTCGGGGTTCAACTGATGCAGGTGCGCGGCCAGTTCGAGCCCGGTCATGCCCGGCATGTTCATGTCCAGGATGCCGATGTCGCAGGGCGTCGCCTGCTGTGCCACGAGCGCGGCATCACCGTTGTCGGCTTCGACGATCTCGGCACCGGCACGGATGGACTTGATCATCGCGCTGCTCATCATGCGCGACACCCGGCTGTCGTCGACGACCAGCACTTTCAGGGATTGATTCATTTGGGCTCTCTCGGTGGGCTGCAACTCTTGCCCGGGATCTTCGGCCGGTTTGAGCGAGACTTTAGTCACGGTCGGACCATTGGCGGCACGACCGATGCGCGATGCCGGGAACCTCGTCACCAGGGCGGGCGGCGCAACAAACCGATGCCGTCGAAATCCTGCTCCCGCAGCCAGCGATCCGCGGCCTCGCGCACGGCACGGACCATGCCCGGCGCGAACGGGTCGTGGCCGGCCTCGTCGACCCAGAGCAGGCGGCTGCCGCTGAGGCTGCACCAGGCCGTCCAGGCGTTCGACGGGCGACAGACGAAGTCTCGACGGCCATGCACGAAGAGCACAGGCAGACCATGCAGCGAGGCCACCGCCGCCCGGACCCGCCGCTCACCGAGAAAGCACGCCCGCGCGAGATAGTGGGCCTGGATGCGGTAGCGCTGGATCGCCTCTGAATCCAACGCCGCCGGCGGTGGCGTCTGCCCCTGCACCACCGCCTCCCAGCGCCGCCACGCCGCCGCCACGCGGCGCATGTCGGCATCGCCGCCCTTGGCGAAGACCTGCCACAACCACGGCTGAATCCGATGGCGGCGACTGCGGGGGGCACACGCCAAGAAGCGCTGCCATTCATCCGGAAACAAGGCGCCGGCTCCGCCGAAGAACCAGTCGAGGTCGGTGCGCCCCGCCAGGAACAGGGCACGCAGCAACAGCCCGGCAACCGGGCTGCGATGGGTTGCGGCGTAGTGCACCGCCAGCGTCGCACCCCAGGAACCGCCGCAAACCAGCCAGCGCACGATGCCGAGCCGATCGCGGATGCGTTCGATATCCGCCACCAGGGCGTCGGTGTGGTTGTGCAGCAATGGCGCCCGCGCACGGCTCCGGCCACAGGCGCGCTGATCGAACTGCACGATGCGGAACCGCGCAGGATCGAACAAGCGGCGCTGCATCGCAGTCGCCTTCGAGCCCGGCCCGCCATGCAACAGCAACAGCGGCTGGCCGCCCGGCGATCCACTTTGCTGGATGAACAGCTCGTGCCCCCCCGGGACCGACAGCCACTGGCTGTCGTAGGGATCGCCGGGCTCGTAGAGGGCGGTCGGAGCGGAGTCGTCCATGGCCCCCGATGGTAGCGCCGACGGCATGCGCCAGGCGCAACTACAGATTTTCTTGAGAAGCGAATCCAGATGCGAATGATGATCGCGATCAATCTTGCGTGCAGACTTCAGCCATGACGTAGCGGCAATTCGCTCGTTACGCGGCGAGCAGCCGCGTTCTGCCCACCAAGGAGACAAGCCATGAAATGGGAAACCCCTGCAGCGACCGATTTTCGCTTCGGTTTCGAAATCACCATGTACATCGCCAGCCGCTGACCACCAGTTGCTGAACCGGTGAAACAACGGGGCCCGCGCATGCGGGCCTCGTCATCTGGACGTCCCGATCATGCAACTCGTCGTACTCGGCGCCGCCGCCGGCGGCGGATTCCCGCAATGGAACTGCAACTGCCGCAACTGTGCCGGCGTGCGTGACGGCAGTGTGCGCGCCACGCCTCGCACCCAGTCTTCGATCTGCGTGCGCGCCGATGGCGCCGCCGACTGGGCCTTGTTCAACACCTCGCCCGACATCCTGCAGCAGATCAAGCAGTTCCGGCCACTCCAGCCGGGTCGGGCGATTCGCGACACCGGCATCCGTGGCATCGTGCTGATGGATGGCCAGGTGGACCACACCACCGGCCTCTACATGCTGCGCGAACGCGGCGAGAAGATGCCGCTGTGGTGCACCGATCCGGTGTTCGAAGACCTCAGCAGCGGCAACCCGCTGCTGCGGGTGCTCGAGCACTTCTGCGGCGTCGATCGCCACACCGTGCCGATCGACGGTTCGCGCTTCTCCATCCCCGGCGTCGCCGGCATTACGTTTGCCGCGATGGCGCTGAAGAGCGCCGCGGCACCGTACTCCCCCCACCGCAACGACCCGGTCCCGGGTGACAACATCGGCGTCACGATCACCGACAATGCCAGCGGCAAGCGCGTTTTCTATGCGCCGGGGCTGGCGGAGATCGAGGCCCATGTCTGGCAGGCGATGCAGGCGGCCGACGCGGTTCTGGTGGACGGCACCTTCTGGACCGACGACGAGATGATCTCGCTCGGCCTGTCGAAGAAGCGCGGCAGCGACATCGGCCACCTCGCCCAATCGGGCACCGGCGGCATGCTGGAATGGCTCGGCGAACTGCCCGACAGCACCCGCAAGGTACTGATCCACATCAACAACACCAATCCGATCCTCGACGAGGACAGCCGCGAACGCGCGGAACTGCACGCTCGCGGCATCGAGGTCGCCTACGACGGCATGGAGATCTGCCTGTGAGCCTGCCCGCCTGGAGCCGTGAAGAATTCGAGGCCCGCCTACGCGACAAGGGGCAGGCCTACCATATCCATCACCCCTTCAACGTCATGCTGAATACCGGCAAGGCCAGCCCCGAGCAGATTCGCGGCTGGGTCGCCAATCGCTTCAGCTATCAGGTCGCAATCCCGGTCAAGGACGCGGCAGTGATGTCCAACTGCCCCGACCGGGAGATTCGCCGGGGCTGGGTCCAACGCATTCTCGATCACGATGGCTACGGCGACGACCCGGGCGGCATCGAGGCCTGGATTCGGCTCGGCGAGGCGGTGGGCCTGACCCGCGAGGAAGTATGCGACGGCCGCCACGTGATTCCGGCAGTGCAGTTCGCGGTCGATGCCTACGTGAATTTCGCCCGCCGCGTGCCCTGGCAGGAGGCGGTGTGCTCCTCGCTGACCGAGCTGTTCGCGCCGCAGATCCACAAGCAGCGGCTGGCCACTTGGCCCGAACACTACCCCTGGATCGAGGCCGGCGGCCTGCAGTATTTCCGCAATCGGGTCTCCCAGGCCCGTCGCGACGTCGAACAAGGCCTCGAGATCACCCTCGGCTATTTCCAGACGCGGGCGATGCAGGAGCGCGCGCTCGACATTCTGCAATTCAAACTCGACATCCTGTGGGCAATGAACGACGCGATGGCCCAGCGCTACGGAGTCAGCGCGTGAATACGGCCGCCGCCAACGACACCCGCCCGATGATCGGCCGCGGCTTCCGCTTGCAATGGGAGGCCGCCCAGGACTGCCACGTCCTGCTCTACCCCGAGGGCATGGTCAGGCTCAACCAGTCGGCCGGCGAAATTCTCAAGCGCTGCGATGGCGAGCGGGATGTGGCCGCGATCGTCGCCGACCTCGAAGCGAGCTTCGGTGCCAGCGGGCTGGAAAAGGACGTGCTCGCCTTCCTCGACATGGCGCATCAGCAGAAGTGGGTACAGTGGTGAGCCAGGGCTCGCGACCGGGACCGCCCCTGTGGCTACTGGCAGAACTGACCTACCGCTGCCCGCTGCACTGCGTGTTCTGCTACAACCCTGTGGACTTCGCGAAGCACGAAGGCGAGCTGTCGACCGATGACTGGCTACGGGTCTTGCGCGAGGCCCGCGAGCAGGGCTCGGTACAGTGCGGATTTTCCGGTGGCGAGCCGATGCTGCGCGACGATCTCGAGGTACTGGTCGCCGAGGCCCACCGGCTGGGCTACTACACCAACCTGCTGACCTCCGGTGTCGGCCTCACCGAAGCGCGCATCGCGGCACTGAAGCAGGCCGGACTCGACCACATCCAGCTCTCGTTTCAGGACTCGACCCGCGAGGTCAACGACTTCCTGTCCCACACCCGCACCTTCGAACTGAAGGAAAAGGTGGCGGCGATGATCAAGGCCCACGGTTATCCGATGGTGATGAACATCGTCATCCATCGCCTCAACATCGACCATATGGACCGCATCATCGGCATGGCCGACGAGCTGGGTGCCGAATACCTCGAGTTGGCCAACAGTCAGTACTATTCGTGGGCCCAGCTCAATCGCGACCACCTGCTGCCGACCCGCGAGCAGATCGAACGGGCCGAAGCCGTCACCGCCACCTGGCGCGAGAAGCTCGACGGCCGCATGCGCATCTTCTTCGTCGTGCCCGATTACCACGAGAGCCGGCCGAAGCGCTGCATGAACGGCTGGGGCAACGTCTTCCTGACCGTCACACCCGACGGTACCGCGCTGCCCTGCCACACTGCGCGAATGCTTCCCGGGCTCGATTTCCCGAATGTGCGCAACATGAACGTGCATGACATCTGGTACGAATCCGAAGGCTTCAACCGCTATCGCGGCACCGGCTGGATGAAGGAACCCTGCGCCTCCTGCGACGAAAAGGAAAAGGACCTCGGTGGCTGTCGCTGTCAGGCCTACATGCTGACCCAGGACCCGGCGGCCGCCGATCCGGTGTGCGCGAAAAGCCCGCATCACCATGTCATCGCCGACGCGGTCGCCCGCGCCGAGCAGTGCGGCGAGCAGCGCGAGCATCCACTCGTGTTCCGGGGTCCGGCGGAGTCGCGGCGACTCACCCGAGAAACGACTGACTGAGCCTCGCCGCGTACTGTGCACGGATCGCAACAATGCCGTGTGCAAGCCACCGACCGCTCATGACCGGCAACCGCCCGGCCGTCGAAAAGTCAAGGCTTTTTGACCCGAATTTTCAATTCGCAGACCTTTTCGTGACGCAAGTTGCGTTCGAAATGCCGTAGACACCCCTAGCCTTGAACCCAACCTGACAGACACAAGGGGTGTACGATGCATACGAACCGGAAGCGCTGGGGCGGGCCAGCCGGCCTTGTCCTCGGCCTTGCCATCTGGGCCGGCGGCGGTGCCGCGTCGGCCGCCGAGCCGATCGAGCCGCTGCCACTGCGGATCGAACTCGATGCGGCGAAGGTCGCGCTGGGCGACAAGCTGTTCCACGATAAGCGCCTGTCGCGCGACGGTACGATCGCCTGTGCAAGCTGCCATCGGCTGGACAGCGGCGGCGTGGACAACACTCCGGTATCGACCGGCATCGATGGTGCGAAGGGCTCGATCAACGCGCCGACGGTGCTCAACAGCGGCTTCAATTTCCGCCAGTTCTGGGACGGCCGCGCGCGCTCCCTGGAGGAGCAGGCGGCCGGCCCGATCCACAACCCGATCGAGATGGGCAGCGACTGGCAGCAGGTGCTCGCCAAGCTGCGCCAGGACACGGCGCTGACGGCCCAGGCGGCGGCGGCCTACCCGCAGGGGCTGACCGAAGAGAGCATCGTCGATGCGATCGCCACCTTCGAGCGCTCCCTGGTCACGCCGGCGCCGTTCGACCGCTATCTGCGCGGGGACAGCTCGGCGATCGATCTCAGCGCGGCACGGGGCTACGAACTGTTCAAGGACTACGGCTGCGTCGCCTGCCACCAGGGCGTCAATGTCGGTGGCAACATGTTCCAGGTGTTCGGCGTCATGGGCGACTATTTCGCCAAGCGCGGCGGGCCCACCGAGGCCGACCTGGGGCGCTTCAACGTCACCGGGCTGGAGGCCGACAAGCACGTATTCAAGGTGCCCAGCCTGCGCAACGTGGCGCTGACGGCCCCATATTTTCACGACGGCTCGGCGGCCACTCTCGAAGACGCGGTGGACGTGATGTTCCGCTACCAGCTGGGCCGCAGCGCGCCCGCCGAAGACAAGGCGCTGATCGTCGAATTCCTGCACACCCTGACCGGCGACGAACAGGCCCGGTCGCTGGTCGCAACCCGCTGATACAGGAGATCCCCATGAGCAAGAACAAGATCCTGGGTTTTGCCGTCGCCGCAAGCCTGATCACGGTGTTGATCGTGCTGGTCGCACTGACCCGAAGCGTCGATCTCGACGCCCACAACCGCATCGTCGGCACCTTGCGCGAGATGAAGCAGCTCGACGCCGAGTGGAACACCGAGGTGCTGCGCTCGAAGACCGGCTTCAGCGAGAACTACGACGCCGTCGCACGCCCGCTGGCCCGTCTCGCCGAACTCGAGTCGCAACTCGACGAACAGAGCGTCGGCCTGCTCGAGCGCGACGGCGGCAAGGCGGTCGCGCAGGCCCTGGCCAGCTATCGTGAATCGATCCGGCAAAAGATCGACGCCGTCGAGCATTTCAAGTCCCAGAACGCGATTCTGCGCAACTCCTCGCGCTACCTGCCGACCGCCGCCCAGGAACTGGCCGACGGTGTGGTCACGAGCGGCGTGATGGCGGACGCACAGATCCGCCCGCTGTTGGGCGATCTGGTCAATCGCGCGCTGAGCTACATCCTCGCGCCCGAGCAGAGCCGGCGGGAGCTGATCGAGGGCGGGCTGCTGGCGCTGCGCGGCATGCCGATCGCGCTGCCGGCGGACCTGGCCGAACAGCTCGAACTGTTCGCCTCCCACGTCGAGACCGTATTGCGACAGCAGGACGCCGGCGACCGCATTCTCGGCGAACTTGCGACGCTGCCCACCGCCGAGCGCATCGACGCCCTCACCGACGCCGTTGCCGCCCAGCACAACCATTCCCTCCTCGCCCAGCAGCAGGCGCGCCAGTGGCTGATCGCCTACTCGGTCCTGCTCCTGCTGGTCCTCGCCTGGCTCGCCTCGCGTCTGATCGGCAGCTTCCGCCTGCTGCGTCGGAGCAATGCCTCGCTGCAGAAGGCCCACGCCGAGCTGAAGGAGTCCCAGGTGTATATGGTTCAGTCCGAGAAGATGTCGGCACTGGGTCAGATGGTTGCCGGCATCGCCCATGAGATCAACACGCCGCTCGCCTACGTCAAGGGCACGGTCGACGTCATGCACGAGCAGATCGATGGCCTTACCGCACTGCTCGGCAGTTGCCTGCGCTTCACCCGCCTGATGCGGGACCAGGCCGACAAGGCAGCGATCCGCGAGGAGTTCATGCAGCTCGAGGCGCTGGCGAAAAAGACCGCCCAGGACACCGTGCTCGAGGAGATGGATGCACTGCTGGAATCGAGCTCGGGCGGCATCACCCAGATCAGCGAGATCGTCGTCAACCTGAAGAACTTCAGCCGCCTCGACCGCGCCAAGGTCAGTGAGTTCGATGTCCGCGAAGGCCTCGAAAGCACCCTGCTGCTGGCCAAGAACCTGCTGAAGAACAAGGTCACGATCGAGAAGGAGTTCGACGACGTGCCTCAGATCTCCTGCTCGCCGTCGCAGATCAACCAAGTCTTCCTGAACATCATCAGCAATGCCGCGCAGGCGATCCCGGACGACCGGGACGGCACGCTCACGCTGCGCACTTCGCGCGCCGGGGACGACCGCGTACGCATCGAAATCCAGGACAACGGCGGCGGCATCCCGGCCGACGTGCTGCCGAAGATCTTCGATCCGTTCTTCACCACAAAGGACGTCGGCAAGGGTACCGGCATGGGCCTGTCGATCTCTTACAAGATCATCCAGCAGCACGCCGGGCACATCGAAGTGGATACCGAGGCCGACGTCGGCACGGTATTCACCATCGAGCTACCGATTCACCCCCCCGTCGATGACAGTGACGCCGCCGTATTCGACGACGACGACATGCTGCTCGCGGCATGACGGACACGAAGGAAGGAGAACACCATGTCCGCCAATGAAAAGCCCACGGTGCTGTTCGTCGATGACGAGGCCCAGATCGTCAATCTGCTCAAGATCATGTTCCGTGCCGATTACGAGGTATATTCCGCGACCTCGGGCGCTGCCGCGTTGGACATCATTCAATCACGCAAGGTCGACGTCATCGTCAGTGACCAGCGCATGCCCGGCATGACCGGCACCGAATTGTTGTCCAAAGTCCGACGCCTTTCGCCGGGCACGATGCGCATCCTGCTGACTGGCTACTCGGATCTCGCGGCGATGGTCGGCTCGATCAACGAAGGCGAAATCTTCCGCTTCATCAGCAAGCCGTGGAACAAGGAGGAGATCCGCGCCATCGTCAAGGACGCCGCGGCAGCGGCCCGCGACACCGCAGCCTCGCCCCAGTTGGCCGACGAGGAGCCCGAGCAGGCCGAGATCGGGCCGATGGGCGGCATCCTCGTGCTCGACGAGGATCTCGCCCAAAGCGCCTGGTTCAAGGAGCACTTCGGATCGACCTTCGCGGTCCATCAGGCCAGCCGCATCGACGAAGCCCTCGACGTGCTCGAGCAGAAACAGGTCGGCGTGGTCGTCACCGACACCCGTGTCGGCGGCGAGAACACCCTCGACCTGCTGCGCATCCTGAAGCAACAGCACCCCCAGGTGATGACCGTAATGCTGACCAGCCAGGCGGACTCCGATGCCGTGATGAAGCTGATCAACCAGGCGCAGGTGTGCCGGTTGTCGTTCAAGCCGGTCAAGCGCGGCGCCCTCGATCTCGCGATCCGCGCGGCAATGATGCACCATCGGCGGATGCTCGCCGATCCCAAGCTGGCCCAGCGCCAGCGGGTCGCCACCGCGCCAGCCGGCGAGAGTTCGCTGACACGCTCGCTGACGAGCCGCCTGCGCGCACTCGGTGGCCGGCTGAGGCTCGGATTCGGCAGCTGACTCCGGCGCGCATCGGTGCGCGCATGTTGTATAAGACGGGCTGAAGGATTCGCCGGAGGCCGTCATGCCCGTCTTCCCATCGCGCGCGGCAATCGCCGTGCTCGTGTTCTCCATCGCCAGCCTGCCACCCCTCGCCCGCGCGGAAACCCTGGGTGAGGTCACCACCGCCTGGAAACTCATCGGGGCCAACCACAAGGTCGTAGTCGAGGCTTACGACGACCCGCGGGTGGGCGGCGTCACCTGTTACGTCTCTCGCGCCCGAACCGGCGGCCTCAAGGGTAGCTTCGGCCTGGCCGAGGACAAGGCGGAAGCGTCGATCGCCTGCCGTCAGGTCGGCCCGATCGAGGTGTCCGAACCGCTGCCGAAGAAGGAAGAGGTGTTCTCGCAGCGGATGTCGATTCTGTTCAAGCGGCTGCAGGTCGTGCGATTGGTCGATGTCAAGCGCAACGTACTGGTCTATCTGACCTATTCCGACAAGCTGATCGAAGGCAACCCCGAAAACAGCGTCACCGCAGTCGCCGTCGACCGCGCACAGCCGATTCCGGTGAAGCGCTGAATCGTGGCCGCGTCCCGCTTCGACGCCCACTGGCTGGCCGAGGCCCTGCGCCTGCGCGAGGCAGAAGGCGGACGCCTCGACGACAGCGAACTGCTGCCCGCCCTGCAGGCATCGCCGGGCGATTTCGAAACCCGCGCGCTGATGCGCGCGCAAGCCCTCGGGGAACGTCTCGGCTGGCACCGGGCGCTCAGCCGATGGCACGCCAACGCCCGCCTGACCGCGCTGCTGCTCGCGGCGCTGGCCACCAGCGCCGGCGCGGGCCTGGCCCTGGCCGCAGTCGGTGACGGGACCCGCCCGATCAACCTGGTGTGGGCACTGCTGGGGCTGCTCGGCATGCACCTGCTCAGCCTGTTGCTGTGGCTCGGTGCGGGCCTGATGCCGGTCGGCGAACCGGGCGCCGCCCTGGGGCGCCTGTGGCTGCGCCTGGTGCGCCGTGTGCCGACCGCCCGGCGGGTGCCGGAGCTGGGCCAGGCCCTCGGCCGCCTGCTGGCCCGTGGCGCACTGGCACGCTGGCTGTTCGGCATGATCAGCCACGGCCTGTGGACGCTGCTGCTGGCGAGCGCCCTGCTGGCCTTGCTGACCCTGTTCTCGCTGCGGCGCTACGGCTTCGTCTGGGAAACTACGATCCTATCCGCCGATGCACTCGCATCATTGGTCGCAGCGATCGACGGGTTGCCGCGCCTGATCGGCATCGGCGCGCCCGACATCGGCACGCTCGACGGCCTGCAGCCGGATGCCGCACGGGCGGCCTGGGCGCGCTGGCTGATGGCCTGCCTCGTGATCTACGGCCTGCTGCCGCGCGCCCTGCTGTGGTTGTGGTGCCAGCGGCGCTGGCGTGCCGCCGGCGAGCGCCTGTCGCTCGACATGGCGCTGCCCGACAATCTGCTGCTGCGCCGACGGTTGATGCCCGAGCACGGCAGCGCCCACGTCGCCGATCCGGCGCCCGCCGGCATCGACCGAGCGCAGCTGCCGCCGGCGCCGCGGCTGGAGGCCAGCGCGGGCGGCGCGCTGGTCGCCGTCGAACTGGGTCCGGACCTGCCATGGCCGCCGCGAACCCCGGTGCCGCTCAAGTTGCTCGAGCGGGTCGAAAGCCGGACCGAACGCAAGCGCACCCTGCAGGCCCTGGCCGACGATCCCCCGCGTCGGCTGCTGGTGGCATTCGACGCGCGCCTGAGTCCGGATCGCGGCAGCTACGCCCTGCTCGCCCAACTCGCCGCCCATGCGGCGATGACCGCGGCGTGGCTGGCGAGCCCGGCGGGCACCCGCGGCGCCCATCTCGAGCACTGGCGGGAAGGCCTCGCCGAGGCGGGCCTGGCGTCGTCGTTGATCCTGGCGGACGAGGCGACGGCCATGCTCTGGCTGGAGCACGCCGATGAGTGAGCTGCCACGTCTGGCGGTGGTCGGACACACCAATGCCGGCAAGACTTCGCTGCTGAGGACGCTGACCCGCGACGCTCGCTTCGGCGAAGTCTCCGAGCGGCCGGCGACGACGCGCCACGTCGAGGCGGTCGAACTGATGGCCGACGGCGACGCAGTACTGCAACTGTTCGATACCCCGGGCATGGAAGACGCGCTCGGCCTGGCCGATCTGATGGACGAGTTGACCGGCGACGGCAAGCCGGACGGGCCCGAACTGATCGAGCGCTTTCTCGCGAGCCCGCAGGCCCGGGGCCGATTCGAGCAGGAAGCCAAGGTGCTGCGGCAGATGCGGGCCTCGGACGCCGGCCTCTACGTGATCGACGCCCGCGACCCGGTGCTCGCCAAGTTTCGCGAGGAATTGGCGATCCTGTCGCGCTGCGCACGACCGCTGCTGCCGGTGCTCAACTTCGTCGCCACCCCCGGCCACCGGGAGGCGGAGTGGCGGGAGATGCTTGCCCGGCTCGGCCTGCACGCGGTGGTGGCGTTCGACAGCGTGGCGCCGGCGATCGACGGCGAGCGCCGGCTGTTTACCGCCTTGGGAACGTTGATCGAGGCCCACCGGCAGACACTCGCGCGGCTGACCGAGTCACGCGCTGCCGAAGCGCTCGCCCGGGTCGAGGCGGGTCGGCGCATGATCGCGGAACTGCTTGTCGACGTCGCCGCGCTCCGCCTCACCTTGGACGACGAGTCACGGGAGCAGGCGGTACTGGTGTCGCTTCGTGATCGCGTGCGCACGCGCGAACGCACATTGGTCGCTTCGCTGCTGGAACTCTACGACTTCGGCCGCGACCAGGGGCCGGACGAGGCCCTGCCCGAACTCGCCGGCCGCTGGGAGGACGACCTGTTCAGTGCCGAAGCCCTGCGCGCCGCGGGAGTGCGGGTCGGCACCGGTGCGGCTGCCGGCGCCGCCGCCGGCATGGGCATCGATCTGGTGACCGGTGGCCTGACCCTGGGCGCGGCAGCAGCCCTCGGTGCGCTCGCCGGCGGTCTGTGGCAGACCGTGAGCCATTATGGCGAGCGCCTCGGTGGCAAGCTTCGCGGTTATCGTCAATTGAGCGTCGACGACGCCATCGTCCGCCTGCTGGCATTGCGCAGCCAACGCCTGCTCGAAGCGCTGGAGCGTCGCGGCCATGCCGCGGTCGAGCGGGTCAGCCTGGCGCCGACCGACGAATCGTCGTGGCGCGACGGCACGCTGCCGGGGGCACTTGCCGAGGCCCGCATCCATCCGGAGTGGAGCGCCATCGGCACCGGCTTCGAAGCAAGCGCCGAGCGCTCGGCGACGATCGCCGAACTGAGTGGCGCCATTCATGTCGGCCGCCCGCCGATCAAGGAGTGACCGATGACCTTTGCCACCGACTACCTGCACCAGCTCGAGCAGATCGGCGCGCGGCTGTCGCTGCCCGCGGTTCGCGCGCTGCATCTGCCGCCCCTGGCGGAAGGCGCCAGAAAATGGGGGGAATTCTGCGCCCTGGAGCTGGAGGACGGCGCGCTCGGCTTGTCCTACGTCATGCTCGGCGACACCCTCGAACGCCTCACCGAATCGCACGAATCCCTCGGCATCACGGGTGCGGACGCTCTCGAAATCGCGCGGGGCTATGCCGGCGGGCACGATCTCAGGCGCACGCTCGGCTTCGCCGCTGCCAATGCGATCACCCGCCACCTCTTCGACCGGACCGGCTTCGCGCCGCCGGACAGTACCGATTCGGTCGGCGGCTTGCAGCCGGGCGCCGGCGACCACGTCGGCATGATCGGCTACTTCGCGCCGCTCGCCGGCCGAATCGTCGACAGCGGTGCGCGTCTGACGGTGATCGAACTGCGGGCCGACTTGGCCGGTCCTCAGCCGGGCTTCGAGATCACGCTCGACGCCACCCGGCTTCGCGCCTGCAACAAGGTGCTGTCGACGTCGACGATCCTGCTCAACGACACCCTCGACGATGTCCTCGCCCACTGCGCCGGCAGTCAACGCTTCGTCATGATCGGCCCCAGTGCAGGCTGCCTTCCCGACGCATTGTTCGCGCGGGGTGTCACCGGCTTCGGCGGCACCTGGGTCGAGGATCGCGAGGGATTCGTCGCGACCCTGCCGACCGGCGAATCGTGGAGCCGCTGCGCGCGCAAGACGATGCTCTCCACCGCCGACTACCCAGGCCTCGCGGCGCTGCTGGCGCGCCTCGACTGACGCGCGGCCGGTCGCGGGCGCGTCCACGAAAAAAGGGCCGGCTCGCGCCGACCCCCATAGCTGCCGGCAGCGCCGGTCAGCCCATGTGGTTACCGCCGTTCAACGAGAAATCGGCGCCGGTGGCGAAGCCGGCCTCGTCGGACGCCAGCCAGGCGACCATCGAGGCGATCTCTTCCGGTTCGCCGAGGCGCTTGACCGGAATCGTGCCGACGATCTTGGCGAGCACGTCTTCGCGGATCGCGCGCACCATGTCGGTACCGACATAGCCGGGCGATACGGTATTGACGGTGACGCCCTTGCCTGCCACTTCCTGCGCCAGCGACATCGTGAAGCCGTGCATGCCGGCCTTGGCGGTGGAATAGTTGGTCTGGCCGAACTGTCCCTTCTGGCCGTTCATCGATGAGATGTTGATGATCCGGCCCCAGC
>JAGRFZ010000120.1:3514-20385 GCA_020445785.1 Rhodocyclaceae bacterium | reverse complement strand
CGATGCGTTCGGCCAGCGCACACAGCGGCGTGCGGGCGACGCCGACATAGACCAGTTCGCCGCTGCGTAAACGCTCCGAATCGCCTTCGCGACGGGGCTGCGGACGGCCCGCGACCACTGGCACGATGTCGGTGGTGGTGCTGCCGATGTCGAGCAGCAGGGCGTCGCCGAGGTGCTGGCCGACGCATTCGGCGGTGGCCAGCCAATTGGCGGACGCGACCGCCCGCCAGCGGCACCGGGCAGCCGCCGCGTCGAGCCAGCTTGCCGGTCCGGCATAGTAGCGTGCGTGGGCATCGAGGCCGAGCTGCATGCGCTCGACGAGCGCCGCGACCCCGGCCTCCCGATCCTCGAAGAGGTCGGTCATCTCGGCCGTCATGGTGACGGCGTGGCGGCAGCCGCCCAATCCAGGCCAGCGTTCTCGCGCCGCCTGCAGCGCGCGGTCGAGGTGCGCCAGGCCCTGCCACAGGGGCGCCGGCCATTGGGCGACATCGAGGATGCCCCGACGAGAAACGAGGCTGGCCTTGATGTGGGCACCACCGACGTCCCAGCCGACGACATGATCGTCAGCCCCCGACAATGCCGCTCTCCGGGTGGCGTTCGGCGGCGGCGGTGGGTTCGCTGCGCGGACCGGCAAGCAGTTCGGCCGCAATGTTGCGGCCCAGCCGCGCCGACAGTCCGGCATAGGCACAGGTCAGCCGCGGATTCACTTCCACCACGACGGGCCGGCGCTGTTCCCGCAACACCAGGTCGATCCCCCAGTAACCGCTCAGGCCGGGTATCGCCAGTTGCACCTGCTGGGCGAGGTCGTGCAGATCGCTGCCGGCACAGGCCGACTGGTGTTCGACCCCGCGGTAAGCGACGTGGCCCCGGTCATCGACCTCGATCGCCTGGCGATTGAGGGAGAGCACTTCGACGCCGTTGGCGCCGGACAGGACCGACAGACTCATCGCCGTGCCTTCGACCCAGGCTTCGAGGGTCGCCGCCTGACCGCGACCGAGCCGACCCGCGAAATCGCGCCAGGCTTCGGTCAGCTCGTCGTGGAGTCTGACGCACTGGGCGCCGATGCCGTCGTCGGGTTTGACCACCCAGGCCGTGTGGGGCGCGAGCGGGCGATCGCTGTCGCACGGGACCGCAACGCCGAAGGCCGCCAGCCGGCGCCGGGTCGCGCGTTTGGACGACGCCACCCGGATCGCGTCGGCGTCGGCCCCCAGCCAGCGCTGCGGACCGACCGCGGCTTGCAGCCGCCCCAAGGTGCCGCCCGATTCCGGCGCCACCACCCAGACCCGGTCGAATTGCGGCGAGATCCGGCGCAGGAAGTCCACGGGGGCTTCGCCCGTGATGGGCCGGACGCGGACCACATTGCCTGCCGATGCCGGCAACTCGTCGGCAGGCGACGTCGCGCAGGCGACGGCCAGGCCCGGGATCGCCGCCAGGTCCTCGAGCATGGCGTTGCGCATCGCCGCACCCTGCGCGAGCAGGCTGGCATCGTCGGCATCGGGCGAACCCGTGAGACCGCCGGCAGTGATAAATTCATACACCAATACGCTGGCTGCATCCGTCATGCAATTGATTCCCGTGGTGGACCTGATGTCCGAGTGCGTGGTGCGTGCATGTCGCGGCGATCGCGCGCGCTACCGACCCGTCGCCTCGCAGTTGTGCGAGGGCAGCGACCCGATCGTCGTGTCGCGGGCGATGCTGCGCCACTGCGCGGCTCGGCTGCTCTATGTTGCCGATCTCGATGCGCTCACCGGTTCTCCGCCGCAGGCCGAGGTCGTCGCTGCGCTGCTCGCGGCCGAGCCCGACGTGCGCCTGTGGCTCGATGCCGGCTTCCGCGATCTCGCTGCCTGGCATGTCCTGCGTCGCCGTTTCGGCGCCGCCGCGTCGCGCGTGACACCGGTCTTTGCGAGCGAGGCGCTGGTCGGACCCGCCGAGGCGCGGGAGGCATTGACGTCCGGGCCGGCCGTGCTCTCCCTCGACCGTCGCCGCGAGCCGTTGCCCGACCGGGCCGACTGCTGGTCGAGTCCTCGGATCTGGCCCGAAACCGTGATCGCGATGAACCTCGATCGGGTCGGCAGCGACGGCGGCCCGGATCTGGCGACCGTCGCCCGACTGCATCGCCTCCGCCCGGACCTGCGCTACGTCGGTGCGGGGGGCATACGCGACGCCGACGACATCGCCGCTGCGGCCCGCGGCCCGGCGACCGCCTGGCTGGTGGCATCCGTGCTTCATGATCTTCGCATTCCTCCCGTGAGGCCCTGACCCGAACTGCGCAGCCACTGCGCCGAATCACGATCCATGCCAGTCGAAATCCGCCGACCGGCCGCCGGGGACGGCAGCGCCCGGCGGACTGGCATGGCGGCTCCGATCGGGCCGTCGGCGCGGCGAACTCGCGTCCGCACGCCGCTTCGGTGCGTTGTGCGCTTCCGGGAGCAAAGTGTCACGTCGCAGTGTGTAACCGGAGGTGCCGTGAGGCGCCGGTCGCGCCGACGGTGCGGCTGGCGCGGCCCGGCCGGGCATGGCGGGCGGTGCGCACAGTTCTCGCGGCAACGATGCGCACTCGGGCGAACGCGAGTGCCTGGACGGTGCTCCGGCGTGCTTGCGGCCCTGCCCGTGGCACATGACTTGCAGGAGCGGGGGTCGGAAAGATTCACACGAGTCTTGTCCGAGGTTCCGTCGTCGGGCGGGCGGTTGCCCGTCCCGGGCACATGCCCGATCCGGCGGGAGCACAGGTTCCGGGCTTTCGACAGGCGTCGGCATCCTGGGGGGTAAGAAAAAAGGAGACATGAATGATCGCAGGGCTTAAGCACAAGGTGGCGGCCGCGGTGGCCTGCATGACTGCGACGGGAATGGCGTTTGCAGACGCCGATCTCGATCGTGCCATGAAGGATCCCGGCAACTGGGCATCGCAAGCCGGTGACGAGTATAACCAGCGCTACAGCGCGCTGGATCAGATCAACGCCGGCAACGTGGACAAGCTTCAGGTGGCATGGACCTTCTCGACCGGTGTGCTGCGCGGTCACGAGGGCTCGCCGCTGGTCATCGGCGACATGATGTACATCCATTCGCCGTTCCCGAACAACGTCTACGCCGTTGATCTGAACACCCAGCAGATCGTCTGGAAGCACACGCCGAAACAGGATTCGGCGGTGATCGCCCAGATGTGCTGCGACACCGTCAACCGGGGTCTCGCCTACGGCGACGGCAAGGTCTTCCTGCAGCGCGCGGATTCGGTGCTGGAGGCACTCGACGCCAAGACCGGCAAGGTCGTCTGGCAGGCCACCAACGGCGATCCGAAACTGGGCGCCGTCAACACCAACGCGCCGCACGTATTCGGCGACAAGATCATCACCGGCATCTCCGGTGGCGAGTGGGGCGTGCGCGGCTACATCTCCGCCTACAACATCAAGGACGGCAAGATGGCCTGGCGTGGCTACTCGGTCGGTCCGGATGCGGAGATGCTGATCGATCCGGCCAAGACCATGACCTGGGCCGACGGCAAGATGCAGGCAGTCGGCAAGGATTCCTCGCTGAGCACGTGGAAGGGCGACCAGTGGAAGATCGGTGGCGGTACCACCTGGGGTTGGTACTCCTATGACCGGGCCGAGAACCTGCTCTACTACGGCACCGGCAACCCGAGTACCTGGAACCCGACCCAGCGTCCGGGCGACAACAAGTGGTCGATGAGCATCTGGGCACGTGACCTCGACACCGGCGCGGTGAAGTGGGTCTATCAGATGACGCCGCACGACGAGTGGGACTTCGACGGCATCAACGAGATGATCCTCGCCGACATCGACGTCAAGGGCCAGAAGCGCAAGACTCTGGTGCACTTCGACCGCAACGGCTTCGGCTACACGCTGGATCGCGTCAGCGGCGAACTGTTGGTGGCCGAGAAGTACGACCCGGTGGTGAACTGGGCGACCCACGTCGACATGAAGACCGGTCGTCCGCAGGTCGTGGCCCAGTACAGTACCGAGCACAACGGCGAGGACGTCAACTCCAAGGGCATCTGTCCGGCCGCGCTGGGTACCAAGGACCAGCAGCCCGCCGCGTTCCATCCGAAGACCGGCCTGTTCTACGTGCCGACCAACCACGTCTGCATGGACTACGAGCCGTTCGAGGTGGAATACACCGCTGGCCAGCCGTATGTCGGTGCCACGCTGGCGATGTACCCGGCGCCGAACAGCCACGGCGGCATGGGCAACTTCATCGCCTGGGATGCTGGTGCGGGCAAGATCGTCTGGTCCAAGCCCGAGCAGTTCTCGGTCTGGAGCGGCGCGCTGACCACGGCCGGTGACGTGATCTTCTATGGCACGCTGGAAGGCTACCTGAAGGCCGTGAACCTGAAGGACGGCAAGGAGCTGTGGAAGTTCAAGACCCCGTCCGGCATCATCGGCAACGTCTTCACCTACCTGCACAAGGGCAAGCAGTACGTCGGCGTGTACTCGGGTATCGGAGGCTGGGCCGGCATCGGCATGGCGGCGGGTCTCGAGAAGGACAGCGACGGCCTCGGTGCGGTCGGTGGCTACCGCGATTTGCAGAAGTTCACCAACCTCGGCGGTTCCCTGACGGTCTTCGCGATTCCCTGAGCGAATCCGCAGAGCCTGCATCCCGACGAGCCCCCGGTATCGAGCCGGGGGCTCGTTCCAACATCTGAACTTGCACTCCGTGGCGGGGTCAGCACAAGGCGCGGCATCGATCCGCGCGACGGTAACCAAAGAATACTGGGGGGTTGTTCATGGAGCGAGGATTCATCCTTCGGATCGCGAGCTTGGCGGTGGCGGTCGCCGCACCGATGGCGGCACTGGCCGGCGGCGACAAGCCGCTCTATACGGTGGAGGACGGCAACAAGGTGGACCCGGCCACCTACAACGGCTTCAAGGTCTGGCGCGCGGCCGCCTGTGACCGCTGCCACGGGCCGAACCAGGAAGGCATGGTGGGCCCGTCGCTGATCGACAGCCTCAAGGTGCTGACGCGCGACGAGTTCAATCAGGTGCTCACCGATGGTCGTATGGCCAAGGGCATGCCGGCCTGGAACACCAACAAGAAGGTCATGGACAACCTCGACGATCTCTACGCCTATCTCAAAGGGCGCTCCGACGGTGCGATTACCAGCGCCAAAGTCAAGAAGATGAAATAGGCTCGCCCATGCGCCGCACTCTCCTTTCGGGACTCGCCGCCGCGTTGCTGGCGGTCGGTTCATCCGCAGCGACGGCTGCCGATGCGATGCCGAACAAGAACCTACGCGTCTGCAAGGACCCGAACAACATGCCCTTCGCCAACCGGCAGGGCGAGGGCTTCGAAGATCGCATCGCCGAACTGTTCGCGCGAAAGCTGGGTGTGGAGTTGGAGTATTTCACCTTCCCTCAACGCCTCGGCTTCATTCGCAACACGCTCCGCTACAAGATCCCGGGCCAGGACTATCCCTGCGACATCGTCATGGGCGTGCCCGCGGGTTGGGGGCAGGTGGCTTCCACCAAGCCCTACTACCGGTCGACCTACGTGATGGTCTTCGCGCCGGGCCGTAGCGACCTCGACGCGGTGCGCACCGAGGCCGAGTTCCTGGCATTGCCGCCCGATCGCCTCGCGGCACTCAAGATCGGAATATTCGACCGCTCGCCCGGATCGGCCTGGGTGGCGCGGCATGGCCTGGTGGATTCGGGGGTGCCGTACAAGACCATGAACCCCAATCCCGACGAATATCCGGGACAGATCGTCGAACGCGACCTGGCTTCGGGCAAGATCGACGTGGCCGTGGTGTGGGGCCCGGTCGGCGCCTGGTTCGCCAAGCGCGTGAGCGATCCGCCACTGCGCGTGGTGCCCCTCGAATCCGAGATCGGCGTCCAGTTCGAATACTCGATGGCAATGGGCGTGCGCCGTGGCGAAGCGGCCTGGAAGGCCGAGGTCGAGCGCTTGATCGACGAGAATCGCGATGCGATCGCCGCCATTCTGGATGACTACGGCGTGCCGCAGCTCTCGCTGGAGGGCGCCGATGCCGCTGCGTCCCGCTGAACGGGGCCGTGCCGGCGCACTGCTGCGGGCCTGCCTGTTGGCGCTGACGCTCGGCGCGCCGCTCGCCGCCGCGGCCGGCGACGACATCTCGGCGGCCGAGCATGCGGTGTTCCTCGACGAGCACCTGCGCGGTCTCGACGACCGGCACCGCCTGCGCTACGACTTCGTGTTGCGCGAGAACGCGGTGGCGGTGGTCGAGGACACCGTGACGCTCGACGTCCGGCACGACGCCGATCGCGGTCGTGTCGTCAATGCCGAGTTCCTGCACGGCGAGAACCAGCTCAGCCTGCCCGAGGTCGATCACGCCGAAGCCAACCCGGTGGTGCTCTATTTCCTCGAACGCGACGTGCGCGAGATGCGGCGGCGCCTCGGCGGTATGGAAAATTACTTTCGCAAGCGGATTCGTCTGGCGCTGGCCGACGATGCGGGCATCGAGCCGGTGACCTTCGAATATCGTGGGCGCCGGATCCAAGGCTCGCGTGTCGCGGTGGATCCCTACCGCGGCGATCCCAACCAGCATCGCTTCCGAGGCATGGACAGCAAGCGCTACGAGTTCACCCTGTCCGAACAGGTGCCCGGCGGCATCTATCGGCTCAGGACCAGCGTCGAACCCCCGGCAGGCGCCGAGGGCCCACGCATCGAAGAAGTGCTGACCCTGTCGGACAGCGAACCGTGACGAGGACGAAATTGGCACACCCCATCGCACACATCATCTTCCGCGCCGGCGCGATCGCGATCGCTGCGGCATGGCCGACTTGGGCGGCGGCCGACGACTATCCCACCCGCGAGAAGGTCGAGTACGTGCTGGCCTGCATGCGGGACGGCACGGCGCCGCAGCAGGAATTGCTCTACAAGTGCTCGTGCGTGATCGACAAGATCGCCGAGCGTATGAGCTACGAGGAATTCACCAAGGACTCGACCACCGCCAACGCACTGTCGATCGGCGGCGAGCGGGGTGAGGTGATGCGCGCCTACGTGGACGGCCGCCGCTTGGCGCGCGAACTGCGTACCGTCGAGCACGAGGCCCGCAAGGCGTGCTTTCTCGAATAGCCGGATTCTCGGCAGCATGGCTGCTGGCCGCCGTGGCGGTCCAGGGATGGGGCGCGCAGGCGCCCTTTGCCGTTGACGAGGTGGCGCCCGGAGTGTTCGTGCACCAGGGCCGTATCGCCGATCTCGCCGAAGAGAACGGCGGCGACATCGCCAACATCGGCTTCGTCGTCGGCGAGCGCTGCGTGGCGGTGATCGACACCGGCAGCACGAGACGGATCGGCGAGGCCTTGCTCGCCGCGCTGCGGGCGCGAACGGAACTGCCGGTCTGCTACGTGATCAACACCCACATGCACCTGGACCACGTTTTCGGCAATGCCGCTTTCGAAGGCGAAGCGGGCGTTGCATTCGTCGCCGCTGCGCGGATGCCGGCGAGCCTGTCGGCGCGGGCCGAGGGCTATTTGCGAACCCTCGACCACGAAGTCGGCGAGGCGGCCGAGGGCACCCGTGCGGTCTATCCGACGATGCTCGTCGAAGCGGAGGCGTCGCTCGACCTGGGCGGTCGCACGCTGACGCTGCGGGCCTGGCCGACCGCCCACACCGACAACGACCTGACCGTGTTCGACGAGCGCACGCGCACGCTGTGGACCGGCGATCTGCTGTTCGAGCGCTTCGTGCCGATCGTCGATGGCAGCATCCGCGGCTGGCTCGACGTGATCGAACGACTGGCGAAGCTGCCCGCGGCGCGAATGGTGCCCGGGCACGGCGCGATCCACCTGCCGGGCGGCGCTGCGCTGGCGGCGGAACGGGGTTATCTCGCGGGGGTGGCGAATACCGTGCGCAAGGCGATCGGCCGGGGCGACAGCCTGCGGCAGGTGCTCGACGCCGAAGAGGGATCGGCGCCCGCCGAGTGGGCCCTGGCGGAACGCTTCCATGCCCGCAATCTGAGCGCCGCCTATACCGAATTGGAGTGGGAAGACTGAAGAGGATCGGCCGATCGTCCCTGGCGGGCAGGGGCGGATGCACGATCCCGAGGAGGCAGACATGAAACGCAGGGAATTCATCGCGGCTGGCCTGGGCCTGACGCTGGGCGCACGCCTTGCGGTCGCGGCACCGAAAAAGGGGCCGGGAACGGCCGAGTCGCTGGATGTCGAGGTGTGGCAAGGGCTGCGGCGGCAGCTGTTCGGCGAGCGCGCGATCGAAATCGACGTCGATGCCGTGATCGGGCTCGAGACGCCCTACCGCGCTGCCGACGCCGCTTCGGTGCCGATCGCGGTGCGCGGTCATCTCGATGGCGCGGACGGCCGCTACATCAAGCGGATGTGGCTGCTGATCGACCAGAACCCGACGCCGGTGGTCGGCGTGTTCGAATTCTTCCCCGAAAGCGGTGGCGCCGATGTCGAGACCCGGGTCCGGGTGAACGACTACACCTTCGTGCGGGCGATCGCCGAGACCAGCGACGACAAGCTGTACATGACCGCCAACTTCGTCAAGGCCTCGGGCGGATGCTCCGCGCCGGCGTCGAAGGACCCTGCGGCGGCGGCGCAGTCGATGGGCCGGATGAAGCTGCGCATCGATCCGCCGCCGCAACCGGGCGGTGCGGCGCGGGCGCAGGTGCTGATCCGCCATCCCAACGTCACCGGCCTGGCGATGGACCAGCTCACGCGGATGTATCCCCAGCCGCATTACGTGCGCAAGATCGAAGTGCGCTATCGCGACCGACCGGTGATGAATGCCGAGGTCACCTTTGCGATCGCCGAAAATCCCAGTTTCCGCTTCAATTTCCGCCACGACGGCGCCGGCGTGCTGGTGGTGCGGGCCGAGGATACCGAGGACGGGCACTTCGAGGCCCGCGCGCGGGTGGACGAAAACGGCATGTCGTGAGCAAGTGTCGGCGCGGCCCGCCGTGGGCCGCGCCCAAAGGAAGGTCGGTTACTGCCCTTCGACCTGCTTTTTGAGATTTGCGAGGCCGGACTGGTAGATGCCGGTGATGGCCTTGATCGCGGCTTCGTCGTTGCGTTCGGGGGGTGGATTGTTGTTGGGGTCGCCGCGGTAGAACGCGCCCTTCCAGGTGACCACGCTGCCGTCGCCCTTGCCGGCGACGCTGATCGTCGAGCTGTAGTTGGTGACCGGCACCGGCCCGGGGTCCTCCATCTTGTACGAATAGCGCATCGCGTCCGCGTCGTACTTCTTCAGGCTTTCGACGATCGTCGCGCCGCCACCGAGGTGCAGCGTGCGGATCGATCCGGGCTCGTTGCCGGCGGTGGTCTCCGACGACTCCACCGCCGGATGCCAGGTGTGCAGCGCCGAATAATCCTTGATCGCATCCCACACCTTGCCGGCGGGCGCGGCGATCTCGATGGTTTCGGTGACCTTCTGCCGGGTCGGCCCGTGGGCGAGGGCGACCGGCGCGGCCAGCAGCAGGGCCAGTGGCAGGACAAGGGAACGGGACGCGGCGGCAAGCGCGGTGCTTCGCATCGGAAGATTCTCCATCAGGTGAAAAGCAACCCCGGCCGGCCCGTTGCAGGAGACGGCCGGGGACGGAATGCGGCGTCGGGAGAGACGGTCCCTCGTGCCGCGAGGAGGAAACGGGTGGACTGCCACCGACATGGCCTCATCGCGTGGGCTCCGGCCGGCGTGCGTCGAGGCTCAGGAAATTGCCGAAACCGCGCGGGTTGGTGCCGAGATCGACGCTGCCCAGTGGTTCTCCGCTGCGGTCGTCGAGCACCTGCAGGCGCTCCTCCATCCAGCTCACCACCCATACGCGGCGGGGCGACCAGGCGATACCCTCGGGGTACTCTGCGGTCGGCCAGGTGGCGCTGACCGCGAGGCGCGACATGTCGATCACCGACAGCGAGTCGGCGTGCTGGTTGGTGACGAAGGCGCGGGCGCCGTCGCCGTCGAAGGCGATGCCGTAGGGGGCCGTTCCCACCGCGACGCGGGCGATCTCCCGCGCCTGGGCGAGGTCGATCACGCTGACGTCGTTGCTGACCACGTTGGCCGCCAGCAGTCGTCGACCGTCGGGGGTCAGTGCCAGCGCAAAAGGATGCTCGCCGACCCCGATGCGGGCCAGTGCCTGCAAGCCGTCGGCAGCGACCACGGTGATGTCGTTGTCGTCGCGATTGGCGACGTAGATGCGCCCGCCATCGGCCGAAACGGCGATGCCGGCCGGCGCCCGGCCGACTGCGACGCTGCCCAGCGGCACAAGCTCGGCGTCGAAGGCGCGCAGGCGGTGGGCGTACCAGTCGGCGGCGTAGACCCGGCGGCCGTCGGGCGAGGTCGCGATGCCGACCGCCGCACCCGGCAGCGGGGTCTCGGCGACGACCCGGCCGCTGGCCAGATCGATCGCCGACAGCGATGGTCCGTCCGGATTGCTGACGTAGGCCCGGCCGGCGGCGTCCGAAACGCTGACGCCGGCCGGCGAGGGCCCGACCGGCACCCGCGCGGTCTCGGCGAGGCGTTCGCCGTCGACGATGCTGACGTCGTTGGAACCCTGGTTGGTGACGAAGGCCCACGGTGCGGCCATCGGGGCACCACCTGTCCAGCACAGGCAGAGCAGGGCCGTGGCGCAGCATCGCATGCGGACCGAAGGGGTTGGGGTTCGGAATGGCACGGGCGTAGATCAAACAGGTTTCGTGCCAATCGCGTCGGGGGTCGCCGCCGGAGGCCTGCAGCGCGCTGCGGCCGGCGTTGCGAGGGCGTCATCGGCCGCAGCGCCCGAAGGGGCGGTCAGGCGTGCGCGGTGACACAGTGTGTCTTCAGCCTGAGCGCCATTTGACACAGTGGACGCCGTGTCGCTGCCACCGCTCTCGCCAATCCAGCGCCGGGCGCATGGCATATGTCTTGCACTGGCGGGCCCATGACCGACACGACCGATGCCGGGGCGGCGGCAGCGACGGCGACGAACGCCCCCTGGACCTGCCCGTTCTGCGCCCTGCTTTGTGACGACCTCCAGCCCGATCCGCACGGGCCGTCCCTTTCGCCGAAGGCGTGTGCCCTGGCCAGTGCCCGGCTCGACGAGTTGCGGTTGCGTCCCGCCGTCGGGGCGCGGGTGGATGGTCGGGCGGCGGATCATGCCGAGGCGATCGCGCTTGCGGCGGCGCGACTCGGCGCGAGCCGACAGCCGCTGTTCGCCGGACTGGCCGGCGACGTCGCCGGCGCACGCGCGGTGTTTCGCCTGGCCGCCGCGAGTGGCGCGATCTGCGATGCCGCCGGCGGCGAGGCCCTGATGCGGGGGCTGCGCGTGCAGCAGGATCGGGGCGGCTTCACCGCGACGATCGCCGAGGTGCATGCGCGCGCCGATCTGATCCTGTTCGTCGGCAGTTGGCCGGCGGCGCGAGCGCCGCGCCTGCTCGAGCGATTCGCGCGAGGACGCGACCATCAGCCGGCCGTGGTCGCCCTCGGGGTCGACCCGGGCGAGTCCGGCATCGAGGCGGTGCTGCCTTCGGTGGCCCTTGCCGACAGCTTGCCGATGCTCGCCGCGCTGGTCGCCGGGCGTCGCTTGCGACAGCCGAATCCGGAACTGCAGACCCTGGCCGAGCGCCTGCACGCCGCCCGCTACGCGGTGGTGGTGTGGGAGCCGGGGCAACTGGGCGAGCAAGGCGCGCTGCTGATCGAGCAGATCCTGCGTTTGCTCGTGACCCTGAATCGCGAAACCCGGGCGGCCGGCTTTCCGCTCGCGGCTTCGGGCGGCACGGCAACCGCCAACCAGGTGTTCACGTGGCTGGGCGGCTTGCCGCTGCGTTCCCGCATCGCGACCGACGGCGTACGCCACGAGCCGCTGCGCTACGGCGCCGACCGGATTCTGTCCGCCCACGACGCCGACCTGCTGCTGTGGCTCAACCCCTTTCCCGGCGAGCCGCCGCCGGCCACCGACCTGCCGCGGGTGGTGATCGGTGCACCATCGCTGGCGGCCACGCTCGGCGACGAATCGCGCACGGTGTTTCTGCCGGCGGCGATGCCGGGCGTCGATCACGGCGGCCATCTGTTCCGCACCGACGGTGTCGTGCTGATGCCCTTGCACCCGCTGCGCACGACGCAACTGCCGACCGTCGCCGCGCTCGTTGCCGGCATCGCGGCCAAGCTGGAGGCGTCGTCATGAGCAGCCTGAGACTCGCCGGCGGACGGGTCATCGACCCGGCGAATCCGGACAGCGGTGCGCTCCGCGACGTCTGCGTGCGCGATGGCCGCATCGTCGCGATGGCGGCGGACGCGCCGGCGGATGCGACCATCGACTGCGGCGGCTGCCTGGTGATGGCCGGCGGCATCGACCTCCACACCCACATCGGCGGCGGCAAGGTCAATCTCGCCCGGCTGTTGCTGCCCGAGCTGCAGCGCGACTGCTGCCACCCGGATGCGGCACAGGCCTGGCCCGCCCGCCTCGACCCGGCCGCCCACGTCACGCCAGGCACGCTGCTGACCGGCTATCGCTATGCCCAGATGGGCTACACCTCGGCCTTCGAGCCGGCGATGGTGCCGGCCAACGCCCGCCATGCCCACATGGAAATGGGCGACGTGCCGATCCTCGACCACGGCGCCTACGTGATGCTCGGCAGCGACGAACTGCTGTTGCGCTGGATGGCCGAGGGCAAGCCCTTCGAGCAGATCCGCGACTACGTCGGTTGGACGCTGAACGCCACCCGGGCGCTCGGCCTCAAGGTGGTGAACCCGGGCGGCATCTCGGCCTTCAAGTTCAACCAGCGCAAGCTCGACGTGGACGAGGAGCACGTGCATTGGCGCACCACGCCGCGCCAGATCCTGCACACCCTGGCGCGCAGCCTGGTCGAGTTGGGGGTGCCCCATCCGCTGCACATTCACGGCAGCAACCTCGGCGTGGCGGGCAATATCGAATCGACGCTGGCGACCATCGATGCGCTCGAAGGCCTGCCCGGCCACCTCACCCACATCCAGTTCCACGCTTACGGCAAAGAGGGGCCGAAGAAGTTCTCGTCGGCCGCGCTGCAACTGGTCGAGGCGGTCAATGCCAACCCCAACATCAGCATCGACGTCGGCCAGATCATGTTCGGCCAGACCGTGACCGCGTCGGGCGACACCATGCGCCAGCTCGCCAACGCCGACCACGCCAGCCCGCGCAAGTGGATCGGTGCCGACATCGAGTGCGACGCCGGCTGCGGTGTGGTGCCGTTCCGCTACAAGGAGCAGAGCTACGTCAATGCGCTGCAGTGGGCGATCGGCCTGGAGATCTTCCTGCTGGTGCAGGACCCGTGGCGGGTGGTGTTGACCACCGACCACCCCAACGGTGGCCCGTTCACCAGCTACCCGCACCTGATCCGCCTGCTGATGGACCGGGAGTTCCGCAACGAGCAGCTCGCCCGCATCCACCCGGAGGTGGCCGAGCACTGTGCGCTGAAGGACATCACCCGCGAACTCAGCCTCGACGAGATCGCCATCATGACCCGGGCCGGTCCGGCCCGCCTGCTCGGGCTTGCCGACCGTGGTCACCTGGCGGCGGGTGCGGCGGCCGACATCGCGGTATATCGCCAGGCAGCCGACGTCGAGTCGATGTTCACGACGCCCGAGCATGTCTTCAAGGATGGCGTCGAAGTCGCCCGGCGCGGCCGCATCACCGCGTCGCCGGTGGGCGCCACCCACGTCGTCGAGCCGGACTACGACCGCACCGTCGAAAAGCATCTGAAGGCCCATCACGACACCCACGGCAGCGTCCGCTTCGAGCACCTGGCGATCAGCCGCGACGAACTCGGCGAGTGCAGCCGCTGTGGCCAGGTGCATGTGGTGCCGTGCACGGCGGGGGAGGGCGCCTGATGGCCGAGCCGATCATCGACAACGGCGTCGTCATCGACGACACCTTCGCCGAGGCCTTTCCGATGAAGGCGACCCGGCTCCTCATCACCGCCTTCGACGCCAATTGGGCCTCGAATGCCGCAGTCGCAATGACCGGCTTCGCCACCTCGGTGATCGCCTGCGGCTGCGAAGCCGGCATCGAACGCAGCCTGTCGCCCGACGAGACACCCGACGGCCGGCCGGGCGTGTCGGTGCTGATCTTCGCGATGTCCGGCAAGGAACTGGCCAAGCAGGTCGAGCGGCGGGTCGGCCAATGCGTGCTGACCTGCCCGACCACCGCGGTCTTTGCCGGCCTCGACGAGGGCGAGCCGATCGCCCTGGGCCGCAACCTGCGCTTCTTCGGCGACGGCTGGCAGATCTCCAAGATGATCGACGGCAAGCGCTATTGGCGGGTGCCGGTGATGGACGGCGAATTCGTCGCCGAGGAGACCACGCCGGTGGTCAAGGGCGTGGGCGGTGGCAATCTGTTGATCCTGGGCCGCGACACCGCGTCGGCGCTGGCCGCCGCCGAGGCCGGTGTGGCGGCGATGCGGCAGGTGCCCAACGTGATCATGCCGTTTCCGGGTGGGGTCGTGCGCTCCGGCTCGAAGGTCGGCGCCAAGTATCCGGCGCTGATGGCCTCGACCAACGACGCTTTCTGCCCGGCGCTGACCCCGCTGGCGAAGAAGACCGAACTCACCGACGAGGTACGCTGCGTGATGGAGATCGTCATCGACGGCCTGACCGATGCCGATGTCGCCGCCGCCACCCGCGCGGGCATGGCCGCGATCGTCGATCGCGGCAGCGCAGCCGGCGTGGTGCGTCTGTCGGCCGGCAATTACGGCGGAAAGCTCGGCCCCTTCCATTTCCACCTGCACCGCCTGCATGGTGGGGAGGGCGCGCCATGAGCGAAGCCTGGCTGCTGCGTCAGCGCAGCGTCCCCGCCTTGGGCGTGGATTTTTCGGCGGTGTCGCCGAGCCGCGTCGCCGCGCTGTCGGCCGACGAAGTGGCCCGGCTGACCGTGCCGATGGGCCGCGAGGCGGTCGCACTGGGCGAACTGTTCGAGGTCGTGGTGCGCAAGGGCGACGGCCCGGCACTGCGCATCGAGGGCGACTGCAGCCGCCTGCACGGCATCGGCCGCGGCATGGACGGCGGTCGCATCGTCGTCGACGGGCCGGTGGGCGACTACCTCGGCGCCGAGATGACGGCCGGCGAGATCCGGGTGGACGGCGATGCCGGGGCGCTCGCCGCCTGCGCGCTGGCCGGCGGCCGGATCGAGATCGGCGGCGACGTCGGCGATTTCGCCGCCTCGGCGCTGCCGGGGGCGATGGACGGCATGCGTGGTGGCGTGCTCGTGGTGCGGGGCAGTGCCGGCAAGCGCTTCGGCGACCGCATGCGCCGCGGCACCGCGGTGGTCCACGGGGCGGTGGGCGACTTCCTCGCCTCGCGCATGGTGGCCGGCACGATCGCGCTGGCCGGTGCGGTGGGCGAGCATCCGGGCTTCGGCATGCGCCGCGGGACCCTGGTGTTTGCCGGCGACCGCCCCCGCGTGCCGGACACCTTTTCGCCGACCGGCCACGACATCCGGGTCTTCTGGGCCTTGCTGGCCCGCAGTCTGGCGGCGTTCGGGGCGCCCTTCGGCGGCCTCGCCGGCCGCCTGCCCGAGCGCGTCGTCGGCGATCTCGGCGCCGACGGCAAGGGCGAGTGGCTGCTGCCGGCCTGAGCGAGCCTCACCTGTTTCGCAATTCCACCTGCAGGAGAAACCATGAGCGAGAAGTACGTCTTCCATGCCGGCGAGGCCACCGTGCTCGCCGCCGAAGGTCAGTGCACCGACGCCATGCCGGAGATCCTGATCGGTCGCACCGACGGTCCGGTGGGTCAGGCTTTCGCCAACATGATGGCGCAGACCAAGGGCCACACCGCGATGTTCGCGATCCGGGCCTGCAATCAGATGGTGCGGCCGGCGACGATCATGGTGCCCAAGGTCACGTTGAAGGACATGGCCAACATCGATCTGTTCGGCGGCGTCGTCCAGGCGGCCACTGCCGACGCGGTGCTCGACTGCGTGATCGAAGGGCTGATCCCGCGCGACCGGGTCGATGATCTGTGCATCATCAGTCTGGTGTGGATCGATCCCGGCTGCGCCAAGCATCCGAACCTCGACAAGAAGGACATGTACCGCACCAACTACGAGGCCACCAAGCTGGCGATCCGGCGCGCGCTGGCCAACGAGCCGACGATCGACGAGTTGATCGCCAAGCGCCACGAAATCCGCCACGACATGGACGACTGGAGCGCCTGAGGCCGCGCTCCACCCCACCGGTCCGCCACAGCGGCTCGGTTAGACTCCGCGCCATGGACTGCTTTGCCCTGCTCGACGATTGCGCCGCGACGCCGGCGGTGCCGACCAGCCGGCTCTACACCGGCTTTCGGCGCGAACTACGTTGCGAGGACCCGGCCACCCTCGATGCCGTCTGCGCGGCACTCGACGCTGCCCTCGGCGACGGCCTGCACGCGGTGGTGGTGGCCGACTACGAATGGGGCGCCCGCCTGCTCGGTGCCGGCCACGAGGCGATTCCCGAAGCCGCTGCCGGCAGCCTGCGCTTCTTGCTGTTCGCTCACCTCGCGCGGCTCGACGAGGCGGGGGTGTCGGCCTGGCTGGCCCGTTGCGAGGCGGGAGACGGCGAGGACGGGGCGCGCGAGGCGGGCGGCGGGCCGGCACCGGCCGGTGCCCTCGACCTGGTGCCGAGCGTGGACCGTACTGCCTTCGAACAGGCGATCGGTCGCATCCACGCCGCGATCACCGCAGGCGAGACCTACCAGGTCAACTACACGTACCGCCTCGACTTCGCCACCTTCGGCTCGCCGGTGGCGCTCTACCGGCGCCTGCGCGGCCGCCAGCCGGTGCGCTTCGGCGCCTTCATCGCGTTGCCGCCGGGCGAGGGTCCGAGCCACGTGTTGTCGTGTTCGCCGGAGTTGTTCCTCGCGCACGAGGATGGGCGGCTGTCGGCGCGCCCGATGAAGGGCACGGCCTCGCGCGCACGGGTCGCCGAGGGCGACAGCGAGATCGC
>JAGRFZ010000120.1:0-3441 GCA_020445785.1 Rhodocyclaceae bacterium | reverse complement strand
GGCCGCATCGCCGAGACCGGCAGCGTGACGGTACCGGCCCTGTTCGCGGTCGAGCCCTACCAGACCGTGTTCCAGATGACCTCGACCATCGACGCCCGGCTGCCGCCCGGCACCGGCTTCGCGGACCTGCTGCGGGCGCTGTTTCCGTGCGGCTCGATCACCGGTGCACCGAAGCACCGCACGATGCAGATCATCGCTGCCCTCGAAGACACGCCGCGGGGCCTCTACACCGGCGCCATCGGCTGGTTCGACGCGCCGCCGGCCGGGCGCGCGTGCGGCGACTTCTGCCTGTCGGTAGCGATCCGCACCTTGACGCTGGCCTCCGGCGACGACGGTCCTGGACATGGGCGCCTCGGCATCGGCGCCGGCATCACGATCGACAGCCGTGCCGCCGAAGAGTACGAGGAGTGCGTGTTGAAGGCGCGTTTCCTGACCGGCCTCGACCCCGGCTACCAGTTGTTCGAGACCATGTACGCCCGCCGCGGCGAGGGCGTGCGCCACCTCGAACGTCATCTCGCCCGGCTCGCCGCGAGCGCCGCGAAGCTGGGTTTCAGGTGCGACGTCGCGCGCGCACGGACGCTGGTCCAGGCCGAGGCCGACGGCCTCGTCCAGGCGGGGCCGATGCGCCTGCGGCTGGCGCTGCACCACGACGGACGCATCGATCTGGTGCTGGCGCCGCTCGACGAATTGCTGACCTATCCCGATGGCTGTGTCGGCCTGCTGCTGGCCGCCGAGCGGCTCGACCCGGCCGACCCGCTGCTCGGCCACAAGACCACCCGCCGGCGCGGCTACGACCGCGCCCTCCACGCGGCGATCGCCCGCGGCGCCTTCGACGTGCTTTACGCCAATCGCGACGGACGGCTCGCGGAGGGCGCGCGCAGCAACGTCTTCGTGCGGCTCGACGGGCGCTGGTACACCCCGCCGCTGCGCGATGGCCTGCTGCCGGGCGTGATGCGGGGCGTGCTGCTCGACGACCCCGGTTTCGACGCCTGCGAACGTTCGTTGTCGATCGCCGATCTCGAACGCGCCGAAGCGATGCTGGTGAGCAACGCCTTACGCGGGGCGGTGCCGGCCCGCCTGGCCGGCCGGTTGTGATGCGCCTCGCCCTGTTCGATCTCGATCACACCCTGATCCCGTTCGACAGCACCCTGTTGTGGCTGCGCGATCTGGTCGCACGTGGCGACATCGAGGCCGGCCGCGACGAGGCCTATCTCGATTGCTGCCGCCAATACGTGGCCGGTGTCATGGACGTGGCCGGCACCCATGCCTGCGCGCTGGCGCCGCTTGCCTGCCGCCGGGTGGACGAGGTCGCTGCCTGGCAGATCCGCTTCGAGGCCGAGGTGCTGCCCGCCGAGTTGCCGGCGGGTGCCCGTGCGCTGGTGGCCCGTCACCGCGAACGGGGCGACACCTGCTGCCTGGTGACCAACACCAGCGATGTCGTTGCCCTGCCGTTCGTTCGGGCCCTCGGCCTCGATGCGCTGATCGCCAGCCGCGCCGGGAGATCCGGCCGACAGTACACCGGCGACATCGACGGCGAACCCTGCCACGGCTTCGGCAAGGTCCGCCTGGTCGCCCACTGGCTGGCGCAGCGCGGACTCGATTGGGGCTCGCTTTCTTGGAGCGGCTTCTACAGCGACTCGATCAGCGACCTGCCGCTGTTGAGCTACGTCACCGAGCCGGTCGCGGTGCGCCCGGACGACCGCCTGCGCGCCCATGCCGTGGCCGAGGGCTGGCGCATCGCGGAAACGCTCGAGGCGGCCTGATCCGGCGGCTCGAAGCGACAGGTTCCGCTGGCGGATGGCGCACCTCACCATGATCCGCGCCGATCGCGGAAGGGCATGACACGTGGTGCATCCGGGCCGAGGCGTTGCCGTGCGCGCGGCCGGAGACCGGCGGAACGGCTGTCCGACCGAGTGGTCTCGAACCTATGCGAGCCGGGCATTTCGGCCCGTGACCGTAGGAGTCGAGTTGGGCAAGGATCCGGCATTCCCCGATGTGATCGACGACGCCGCGCGCGCGCTGCGACGCAGTCGTGCGCCGGTGTGGCTGGTGTTCGTCGCCAAGTTCGGCTACGTCGCCCGCGGCCTGCTCTATCTGATCGTGGGTGGGCTCGCGCTGCTGCGCGCCCTCGGGCTCGGCGGCGCCACCGCCGATTCGCACGATGCGCTGATCCATCTGCTGGGCTCGCCGGCCGGCACCGCCACCCTGTGGCTGCTGGCTGCCGGCCTCATCGGCTACGCGGTCTGGCGCCTGTGCCAGGCCATTCTCGACGTGGATCGCCGTGGCGCGGGCTGGCGTGCCGCAGGCCTGCGCGCCGGCTTCTTCGTCAGTGCGCTGAGCCATACCGGACTGGCGATCTTCGCCGCCTACCTGGCCTCGCATCCGTTCCATTCGGGTGGCGATGCCGGCCAGTCGGCAAAGGCCTTCGCGGCGACTGCGCTCGGTTGGCCGGGCGGGCCATGGTGGATCATCGCCGGCGGTTGTGGTGTCGCCGCCGCTGGCGTTGCGCATCTGCTGGCGAGTCTCGGGCGACGCTACTCGGACCGCTTCGTGGTCTCGCCCGCCGCCCATCGCTGGCTCGCGCCGATCTGCAAGTTCGGGCTGGTCTCGCGCGGGCTGACGTTGATCCTGGTGGGGGCGCTGTTGGCCTGGGCCGGCCTGACCCACGATCCCAGCGAGGCCGGCGGGCTGCGGGAAGTGCTGCAGCACCTGGCGCGCCAACGATTCGGCATGGTGTTGCTCGGCACCATGGGCTGCGGCCTGATGGCCTTCGGTCTCTACAGCGTGTTCGAGGGTTGGTTCCGGCGGGTCGATGGACCACCGATGACGAAACCCACCTGAGTGCGCCGAGCGCACTCGTCTGTAACCTCGGGGGTGGTTGCCGCATCCAATGGGCAAGGACAGCCACCGGGAGCACGACGATGACCGCCACCGACCCCTGCCGTACCGAGTTCCGACAGCACGACCGCTTGCTGGTGGGCGAGGTGCTCGCCGGCCGGCCGGCCGCCTTCGAACGCCTGATGCGGGCCAACAACCGTCGCCTGTTCCGCGCCGCCCGCAGCATTCTGCGGGACGACGCCGAAGCCGAGGACGCGGTGCAGGACGGCTACATTCGTGCCTACCACGCCCTCGATCGCTTCCGCGGCGACGCGAGCCTGGCGTCGTGGCTGACCCGCATCGTCGTTAATGAAGCCCTCACTCGGCTGCGGCGGCGGGCCTCGCGCGAAGCCGCGCGTTCGGCCGAGGACGGCACCGGCGAGCCGGCCGCACCGGCATTCGATATGCCCGAGGCGATCGCGATGCGGCGGCAACTCGGGCGCCTGATCGAGCGCTCGATCGATGACCTGCCCGACGGCTGCCGATCGGTCTTCATGCTGCGCGCCGTCGAGGGCCTGGACGTGGCTGAGACCGCCCTTTGCCTGGACATGTCCGAAGGCGCCG
>JAGRFZ010000021.1 GCA_020445785.1 Rhodocyclaceae bacterium | reverse complement strand
ACGCTGCCGTCCTCGAGGATCTTGCCGTTGCCGACGGCCAGGATTTCGCCCTGATCGGGCTTTTCGCCGGCGCTGTCCGGAATGACGATACCGCTGGCGGTCGTACGCTCGGCCTCCAGGCGCTTGACGATCACTCGATCATGCAAAGGACGAATCTTCATGTAGCAGTCTCCTAACAGAGGTCTTGGTTGTGGGCGCCGGCGGGGCCGGAACGCCCGATCGAAACAAGGACGGGGCGGCGATTGTTAGCACTCTCCCCTGTCGAGTGCCAATAGTAGGGGCGGGTTTTGGGTATTTCAAGTAGCTTCTGCCGGGAAAATTTCGACACCCTGGATTTCTTGTTTGTTTTCCGCAACTTGCAATCACTCGCCGGCGGCTCGTGCAATCAACTTCGATTGCCCGGAAACCGCGCGGGCCGGGGCATTGCGCTCGCCCCACCGTCCGCGCCCCCCGCGCATCGCCACTGGCCAGCCCCGGGCAGCGCCGATCCTGGGCTGCTTCGAGGCAACGCATTTGGCAGCTGCGCCGCTCGCCGGCGTCCGATCCTGCCGCAAAAGACCTTGCGCACGCTGGCCCGTCGACAGGCGGCAACGTATCGTGCACCCTGCCATCGGCAATCGCTGCACCGACCCTCGGGGAGACACACCGCATGCCCATCCCATCGTATCGACATTTCGGCCCCGCCCTCGCATTGCTGTGGGCGCTGCCCGCCCAGGCCGGCAGCGAACGGTATGAGATCGACGGCCGCCATACCCGCCCGGTGTTCGCGGTCAAGCACCTCGGCTTCTCGACCCAGCACGGCCGCTTCAATGAGGTCCGCGGCAGCATCGACTACGACCCGGAAACCGGCACCGCTTCGATCGACGTGACCGTCGAGGCCGCTTCGATCGACATGGGGGCAGACGACTGGGACGAGCACATGCGCGGCCCGGACTTCTTCGACGTGACCTCGTATCCGACGCTGATCTTCCGCGCCGAAAACATCGTTCTCGACGCCTCGGCACCGTCCCGGGTCAAAGGCCGGCTGGCCCTGCTCGGCGTCGTACGGCCGGTCGAACTCGCGGTCTCGCCGGTGCGCTGCGGGCTCGAGTTCAGCACCAAGCGCCACAAGTGCGGCGCCGACGTGACCGCGACGATCCGCCGCGCCGAATGGGGTCTGAAGAAGTACGTGCCCTTCGTCGCCGACGAAGTGCAGTTGACGATTCCGGTCGAGGCCTACCGCCGCGGGCCGTGAGCCTTCGCGACGGCGCTACGGGCCGGCGCCCTCATCGATCTTGCGCGGGCGAGCCGGCAACAACGCCAGCGCGATGATCAGCGGCGCAAGCGCCTCGAGCCCCTCCTCCAGCGCCCACAGGCTGCGTGCCAGCGCGAGGCCCGGCGGCCCACCCCAGTCCTCCGCCCAGTCGAGCATCTTCTCGCACAGTTGGCTCACCACCAGCACGACGCCGCCCAGCATCAGCATGCGCATCGCCCGGGGCGCCAGTTGGGCGGGCCTGCGCAGTTCGCGCAGGCTGCCCCAGACGCTGACCGCCAGGGATGCCACGGCCACGGCCAGCAGCAACCCGACGCCGATGCGCTCCGGCAGCGTGGCGCCAGTGGCCCCGAGATAGTAGCTGGAGCGAACCGCCTGTTTGCCGCCGCCGGTCACCAACGCGGTCAACAAGTCGGACTCGCGTACCGCGAGCAGGCAGAACACCACCGCGTAGGCGACCATCAGCAGCGACGGTCGGCGGCTTCGCGCCAGCGCCGCCACCGCTGCCAGCAACCAGCACAGGGCGGCAAGCACCTCGAGCACGCCATGTTCTTCGAGCAGTTGCCGCTGGGCCTCGGCGCCGATCAGGTGGGGCAGCAGCGCCAACACCACGGTTGCCGCCAGGCACAGCCAGAGCAGGGGACGCAGGCTGGCCAGCGGACCAACGCCGGACGATACTGCCGGAGCGTCCCCGCGCTTGCCGACCGATTCGGGCTCGGCGCTCAGAGCCGCCCGCCGTCGAAGGTGTTGCACTGGGACACTTCGCCGCTGGCGAGGCCCGTGCGGAACCAGCGCACCCGCTGTTCGGAACTCCCGTGGGTAAAGCTGTCGGGCACGGCGTAGCCCTGGGCCTGACGCTGCAATCGGTCATCGCCGATCGCTGCGGCGGCGGCCAGGCCTTCCTCGATGTCGCCCGATTCGAGCACGTTGCGCGCGCGATCGGCATGGTGGGCCCAGACACCGGCGAGACAGTCGGCCTGCAGCTCGAGCTTGACCGAGAGCTGATTGCCTTCTCGCTCGGACATGCGCTGCCGTGCCGATTGCACCCGCGACGAGATACCCAGCAGATTCTGCACGTGGTGTCCGATTTCGTGGGCGATGACGTAGGCTTGCGCGAAGTCACCCGGCGCACGGAAGCGACTGCGCAGATCGTCATAGAACGACAGATCGATATAGACCTTCTGGTCGGCGGGGCAATAGAACGGCCCCATCGCCGCCTGGCCGATACCGCATGCCGTACGGGTGGCGCCGGTAAATAGCACCAGCTTCGGTTCGCGATACTGTTGACCGCCGGCGCGGAACAGCCCGTGCCAGGTCTTCTCGGTATCGGCCAGCACCATCGACACGAAGCGCCCCATTTCGTCGTCGACCGGCGCCTGGGGGGTGATCTCGGCGCTCGGTCCCGTCGAAACACCCCCGACACCGGCATTGTTGAGCACCACCGACGGATCGACCCCGAAATACATCGCGACCAGTGCGATCAGTATCGTGCCGATACCGATGCCACCCGCCCGACGGCCGCGGCTGCCGCGGCCGAATCGCGAGCCGCGCCGGTCCTCGACGTTGCTGCTTCGTTCCCCGTTCTCGAATCGCATCGCGCCCTCCACCCCGCGTGTCGCCCTATTGTGGCACAGTCGCCGCGCGCCATCGCAGCGGCCGCGCGCCAGTGGGGCGGCCGCCGCTCCCGGCCCACGACGCCCTCCGGGAACTCGGCAAGACCTTTGCAGATCTGCTAGTAAGAAGGTAAATGCGCCTCGTTTCGCCGCGGGATCGGCCCAGCGCCGTGACGGTGGCAGGCGACCCCGGGCATCGGGTCCGGCGTCCGGTCCACGGGCGCCGATCCGAGCAGTTGGACCCGCGTCGTCGGGTCCTGGACGGCCGAGAAGCCGTCCTGATTTTTCTTCACGAAGCTCCTCATTACCGCGCCGCCCGGCGCGGTTCTTTTATGGCCGGCCGTGGCGCTCGGATCCCACGATTTCGCCACCACAGAATCCGCGATCGCGGCCCGGACCCGCCAGCGCCGTGCAGCCGGGTGGGAGACGCGCGTCAGCGACCGAGCAGTTCGCGCAGATAACGTACCGGGATCGCGTAGCTGATGCCGGACGGCTCGGAGATGACGTTTTCCTTGGTGCCTTTGACGAAGACGCCGTTGATGACACCGACGACTCGGGCGGATTCCGCGTCGTAGAGGGGACTGCCGCTGTTGCCCGGGTAGGCGGTGGCATCGAGCTGATACACCTTGAACGGCGCCGACAGACTGCGCACCATGCGCGGATCGAGCCGACGCGCGTTGCCCTGGGGAATGCTGATCGGCGTCAGCGCAGAAATCATGCCGCGATGGGTCACCGGCGTCAGCCCGAGGGCGCTGCCGATCGGGAATCCGGTGAAGCCGATCTCGGTGCCCTCGGCCACCGGCGCATCGCCGGCGAGGACGAGGGCCGGCAGTGGTTTGCCGCCGATCTCGAGCAACGCCAGGTCATGCTCCTTGTCGACGCGCCGCTCGCGCGCCGAGCGGATCTCGGTCTTGCCGCCCCCGTCCGACGGAATCGCGACCGCCAGGCGCTCGAACGCTTCCGCATCGAGCACCGCCGGCACCGCATGCGCGTTGGTGACGATGGTCAGCCCGTCACCGACGGCGAAGCCGGTGGCCAGGAACTTGAACGCCGGGCTGCGCGTCCGCTGGAAGGTGCCGATCGCCACCACCGATGGTTTGATTCGGAGCAACGACTTGGCGATCTGTGCATCCGCACGGAACGGCAAGAGCAGCGCGAGCGCCGTCCCGACCGCCAATGCGCCCCGCACGAACCCATGCCTCATCGCTTCGTCCCGGTGGCGAGCAGCGCCGGCTCGCCCTTCAGCGCCGGCGAAGTGGTGAGCGCCGCCGCCTCGTCGAAGTCGTGCTGCGCGAAGGGATAGCGCGAGCGTACCTTGCGCACGTACTGTCGGGTTTCCGGATAGGGCGGTACGCCGCGGAATCGATCCACCGCACCCTCGCCGGCGTTGTAGGCGGCGATGGCCAAGGTGGCCTGCCCTCGGTAGTACGCCAACAGCCATCGCAGGTACGCGAGGCCGCCGCGCACGTTCTGCTCCGGGTCGTGGATATCGGTGACGCCGAAGCGCGCGGCGGTCTCCGCCATCAGTTGCATCAGCCCCACCGCGTTGCGGGCGGACACCGCCGTCGCGTCGAAGGCCGATTCCGCCCGGGCGATCGCCAGCGCCAGCCGGGGCGCGACGCCGTACTCGGAAGCCAGGCGCGCCACCAGCATGGCGTGCGGGCGCTGCGCGACGTTCAGCCGCGCAATGTAATCGTCCTGCCGCCAATCGTCGCGATCGGCAAGCACCCGCTTGCGTTCGGACGGCGGAGGCAGCAGGCACTCGGGCACCTCGCCACGGTGACCGCCCATCAACCGGAGCATGTTGCCGGCCTGCACGTGACCGCGGAAAGCCGCCATCGCGAACAGGGTGCCGGCAATGCTGTCGTCACGTGCGCCGCCGCGGCCGTTGGCGTACATCCAGCCGAGTGCGTGCATCGCCTCGACATCGCCCTTGCGCGCGGCGTCGCAGTAAAGGGCGCGCGCCTGGAGCGGGTCGCGAGCAACGCCCTCTCCGTGCTCCAGCGCCCGAGCCTGCTCGAGCATCGAAGGCGCAGCGACGTCCGCGGTGCGCTCATGGGCACACGCGCCGCCGGCAGCCAGCGACAGGGCCAGCAGGCCCCGGCGCAACAGCCGCCGGGGGATCGGCACGGCGAGCGGAGCGGCGGCTGCGCTCATCGCCTCACAGCCGCCAGACCACGGCGCCGGCAGCCTCCAGCGCCCCGCGGTCGAAGGCCGATTTGACGTCGGCGAAGACGCCGCCCGGACGCAACTTCGCGAGCAGCGCGTCGAGACCCATGCGATCGTAGTCCGCGTGGGCAACCGCGGCGACGATGGCGTCGGACTCGGGTACGGCCTCCCACTCGGTCAGGCCGACGCCGTATTCCTCTTCCGCCTCACGGGACTCGGCCACCGGATCATGTACCGTGACTTCGCAACCGAAGCTCTGCAACTCACGGATGACGTCGATCACCTTGCTGTTGCGCAGGTCGGGGCAATTTTCCTTGAAGGTCAGGCCGAGCACGGTGACTCGGGCGCCCTTGATGTTGCTGCCTGCCTGGATCATCGCCTTGATGGTCTGCTCGGCGACGTGCTTGCCCATGCCGTCGTTGATGCGCCGGCCGGCGAGGATGACCTGCGGGTGGTAGCCCAGCATGTCGGCCTTGTAGGTCAGATAATAGGGATCGACGCCAATGCAGTGGCCGCCGACCAGGCCAGGCCGGAAGGGCAGGAAATTCCACTTCGTGCCGGCCGCCTCGAGCACCTCCACGGTATCGATGCCGATCTTGTGGAAGATCAGCGAGAGTTCGTTCATCAGCGCGATGTTGAGGTCGCGCTGGGTATTCTCGATGACCTTCGCCGCCTCGGCGACCTTGATCGAACTGGCCGGGAAGACGCCGGCCGTGATCACCGAGCCGTACATCTGCTCGACCTTGGCCAGGGTCTCGGCGCAGTCACCGGAGACGACCTTGACGATCTTGGTGACGGTACGTTCCTTGTCGCCCGGATTGATCCGCTCCGGCGAGTAGCCGACGAAGAAATCCTGCTTCCAGCGCATGCCCGAATGCCGCTCGATGATCGGAATGCAGACTTCCTCGGTGGCACCCGGATAGACGGTCGATTCGAACACGACGACGGCGCCACGCTTGAGGTGGCGGCCGACCGTCTCCGAACTCTTGACGAGCGGTGTGAGGTCCGGCTGGTGAGCCTCGTCCACCGGTGTCGGCACCGCAACGACGATGAAATCTGCGCGCGCGATCTCGGCCGGATCGGTATGGCAGCTCAGCATCGTCGCAGCCCGCAGATCCTCGCCGCTCACTTCGCCGGTGGGGTCCACGAAGTCACGATAGGCCTTGACCTTGGATTCCGACAGGTCGAAACCGATGGTCGGGTACTTCTTGCCGAATTCCACGGCGAGCGGGAGGCCGACATAGCCCAGCCCGATTACAGCAACGGTCGTCAAAGTGATACCTCGATATGGTTCAGTTGCATAAATTCCGCGCCTACAGCGTCGCCCGAATTCGCTGGGCCTCGCGCCGCAGCCCCGCCATTCCGGCATGTTCCTTCTCGAGCCGGTCAAGCAGCTCGCGCGCACGATCCCCGTCGCCGGCCCTGGCGAGAGCGCGCGCGAGATTGAGGGCGATGGTCACCGACTTGGGCGCCGCCTCGGCAGCCCGCTCGAGCAATTCGACCGCCCGCGAATGCTCGCCCTTGGCCGAACTCAACATGCCGACGGTGTCGAGAATGGCCGGATTCTCCGGTGCCAGCTCGAGCGCCTTCTCGGCATATTGCTGGGCCTTCGGGTCGTCGATCTTGGCCGCCGCCCAAGCCAGGTTGTTGAGCAACAGCGCATTGTTGGGCGCCACGCCGACCATGTCCTTGTAATAGCGGACCGCGGTTTCGTAGCTGGCCGTCCGGAGCGCACTTTCGGCGAGATAGCCCCGCACCGCCAGATCTTCCGGGTTCGCCTCGATCCAGTCGGCGACCGCCCCGGCGGCCGCCTTGTCGTCGCCGGATGCGCTGTACGCCGCGTGCAGCGCAATCACGGTCTTGGCCTGCGGGTCGATCGCCTGCGCCTTTTTCAGGTTCTCGATCGCGCCTCGCCAGTCCGATTTGCGGATCGCGACATCCGCGGTCAGCAGGTAGCCGTCGACCGCATCGGGGAACTTCCGGCGCCAGTCATCCGCTGCGCGCGCCGCACCATTGAAATCGCGATGCTTGAGGCGGTGGGCGACCAGCGCCCGGGTCACTTTCAATTCGTCCGGGAACTGGAGACGCGCCTTCTGCAGGGTCTGGTCGGCACCGGACAGGTTGCCGGCCGCGTTCTGGGCACTGGCGAGCAGCAGCAGCGCGGTTTGCGACTTGGGATTCCGGGCAACCAATCGACCAAAGGTCGATACGGCCTGTTCGGCTTGGCCGGACGCCAATTGCGCGGCACCCAGGACGCCCAGCACACGAACGTTATCCGGATCCTGCGACTGCGCTTCCTGCGCCACCGCCAGGGCATCCTTCGATTGCCCGCGCGAAGTCAGTAGGCGCACCAGCGCGACCTTGAGAGAAATCGACGTCGGTGCCGCCTGGATGCCTGCCCGCAATTCCTTCTCGAGCTCGTCCGGGCCGGCGCCTGCCTTGGTCATCACATCCACCAGGGCCAATCGCGCGTTGGCATCGTCCGGCCGCATTTCCACGATCTTGGTCAGGCGGCCGCGCGCGCGCGCTCCTTGCCTTTCCGCAAGATCCAGACGCGCCAGATTGACTGCGGCGGGCAGATAGCTCGGCTCCTTCGCGAGCGCCTGCTCGAAAGCCTTGCGGGCGCCGTCGATGTCGCCCTTCGCCATCAACGCGCCGCCACGCAGATTGGGGCCCAACGGATTGTCGGGTTGCTTGCGTTCGATGCCGGCTACCGCTTCCAGCGATTGGTCGGTTCGCCCCTGCTTGAGCCTCGCCATCGCCAACGCGATGTCGGCGCGGATGCCCTGCTCGTCGAGGCGGGCGGCTTCCGCCAGATCGGCCATGCCCTGCTCGGATTCACCGAGGCCGAGACGACTCACGCCGAGCCGGATGCGTGCCGCGGTGTCGTCGGGGCGGTTTTCCAGGGCACGGGCGAAATATTCGGCCGATTTGTCGAAATCGCCTTGTGCGAGGTGCGCCTGGCCTGCGAGCTGGAGCAGCCCCCGGTCGAGGCTGCCCCGGTCGAGCATCGGCTCGACCAGATCGAGCGCAGCCCCCGGATTGCGGGACATCAGGTGCGCGGAAGCCGCCAATTGGCGGGCAATCCGATGGTTCGGCTGCGCCGCCAGCACCACCCCCAGATGCTGAAGCGTCTGATTGAATTCACGCTGACGAAGATGGATGGCGCCGATCAGCAATCGTGCCGGCAGGAAATCCGGCACCGCGCCGACCACCTTGCTGACGCCGTCGAGCGCTTCGTCGTTCTTTCCTTCGAGGAAATCGAGGTAGGCGTTCAGATAGACCGCATAGACCTGTCTACCGCCGGTGGCGGCCTTCATTTCGTCGAGCGCGGCGCGGGCCTGCTCGAATTCACGCTGCTGGATCAGCAATGACACCAGCCGGAAGTGGTTGGCCGGCCGCTTCGGATCGGCGGCAATGGCCTTGCGCAGTTCATCCATCGACTGCGGCAGGTCGGATTCCATCATCGCGATGCCCGCGAGCAGCTCGTGGGCCTCCGCGAACGATCCGCTTTCCTCGAGTACGGCGGCGACGATCCTGCGCGCCTCGTCGTAGTCCTTCTCCCCGGCCTTGATCCGCGCCAGGCCGATCCGCGCACGCGGCTCGGTGGGCACTGCAGCGAGCGCCTGCATGTAGGCTGCCCGTGCCTCCAGCGGTCGAGCGGCGATCGACAGCGCATCGCCGACCACGGCCTTCAGCGCCGCTTCGGCCGCCGGGTTGCCCATTTCCAGGCTCGAGAATTCGTCGATCAGTCGTTGGGTCTCGCCGGTCTTCAGCAGCGCCAGGGCCAGAACCGGCACGACCCGGTCCTCCGCGTAGCCGGAACCGCGTGCGCGCTCGAACTCCTTGGCTGCCCCGGCGTAGTCGCCGCCCTCGGCATGAATCTGACCAAGCAGGAATCGCGCCTCGGCATGGCTCGGCACCTCCTGCAAGGCGTTCTTGAGCTGAATCTCTGCCGCCTTGCGATCGTTGCTGGCGATATATTGTCTGGCCGAAGCAACCATCTCGTCTGGATCGTTGCCGCAGCCGGTCAGCAGCGACAATCCGACCAGGGCCGTCCCGAGCAGCCGCGACACCTGCGTGCGGCCTCCGTTGAAGTTGTTCACGTGATTAGGCCTCTTTCTTGATACCGAAGCGATTCATCAGGTCGTACAGGGTCGGCCGGCTAACGCCGAGTACTTCCGACGCCTTGGCGACGTTGCCGTTGGTACGCGCCAGCACCCGAAGGACGGCAGCTCTTTCGGCCTCCTCCCGCACCTGGCGCAGGTTGAGCATCGAAAGATCGTCATCCACCGCCTCGAAGCCGAGATCGTCCGCGGAGATGCGGTTGCCGTCCGCCATCACCACCGCACGCTTGATGCAGTTTTCGAGTTCGCGCACATTGCCCGGCCACCGGTGGGCTTCGATCGCGGAGAGGGCGTCTTCGCCCAGGTGCAGGCTGCCGCGGCCATTCTCGCTGGCGAAGCGCTTGACCAGGGCATGGGCGATCAGACTGGCATCGCCGGAGCGTTCACGCAGGGGCGGAATGTCGATCACGATCTCGGCCAGCCGATAGTACAGGTCCTCCCGGAAGCGTCCCTCGGCGATCAGGCCCTTGAGATCCTGGTGAGTCGCGCAGACGATGCGCACGTCCACCGGGATCTCCTCGCGCCCACCGATGCGCTCGATCACCCGCTCCTGAAGGAAGCGCAGCAGCTTGGACTGCAACGGCATGGGCAGATCGCCGATCTCGTCGAGGAACAACGTGCCCTTGCCGGCCACCTCGATCTTGCCCAGGGTCTGCTTGACGGCACCGGTAAAGGCGCCCTTTTCGTAGCCGAACAGCTCGCTTTCCAGCAAGGTGTCCGGGATCGCCGCGCAGTTGATCGCGACGAATCGCTCCTTGCTGCGCGCCGACAGATTGTGGATCGCGCGTGCCAGGACTTCCTTGCCGGTACCGCTCTCGCCGAGCAGCATCGTCGTGACGTTGGCCGAAGCCACCTTCTCGACGGTGCGGCAGAGCTTGAGCACCGAAGTGTCGCGGGTCAGGAATCCGTCCAGCGGCGAACCGGTCTCCATCTGCAGGCGCAGGTTCTCCTGCTGCAGTTCGTGGAGGCGATAGGCGCGATCGATCGCCAGGGACAGCAGGTCCGGCTCGAACGGCTTGGCGAAGAAGTCGTAGGCCCCCATGCCCACCGCCCGCACCGCGTTCTCGCGGTCGTGCTGGCCGGTGAGGACGATCACCTTGGTGGACGGCTGGAGCTGCAGGATTTCGGTCAGCAGCCGAAAGCCTTCGGTGACGTCGTCGGGCGCAGGTGGCAGCCCGAGGTCCATCGTCACCACCGCCGGCTCGTGTCGACGCAGCAGGGCGATCGCGCTCTCGCGATCTTCGGCAGGCAAGGTCTCGTAACCGTCGAAGGCCCAGCGCATCTGCTTCAGCAGGGCCGGATCGTCCTCGACCAGCAGCAACGGTCTGCGCTTTTCTTCCATTCGTTCCAATGGCTAATTCGCTTTGTCTGCTCCCGCGTCGGCGCCCTCGTCGACGCACAACGGGAGAAGAATCTTCATTTCGGTGCCGACGCCAGGCTCGCTGGAGACCTCGATCGAGCCACCGATCTCCTGGAGGTACTGCCTGCTCTCGTAGGCACCGATGCCCATGCCGCTCGACTTGGTGGACTGAAACGGCTTGAACAGCCCGTCACGCACGAATTCGGCACTCATACCGCAACCGGTATCGCTGACGCTGACGAGGGCACGACGGCTTTCGACGCGGGCGACACGGATCGTTACCTTACCGTCGTCAGCGGTGGCGTCCATTGCATTTTGCACGATATGCCCGAGAATTCTCTCTAGGCGATCGGCATGGGCCAGAACCGTCACGTCGGCGCTCACCGTCATCTCCGGTGCCGGCTTCTGGCGCGATTTGTTGTCAACGATACGCGCGACCAGCGCCGTCAGATCCACGGCCCGCCGGGGGTCGATCGGGGATTTCTCCAGAAGCTGGGCCATCAGCGCACGCATGCGCTTTTCGACGTGGGCGACGGTGTCGAGCACGTCCTGCTGGAATTCCGGATTGTCGCGGTGGCGCTCGGCATTCTTCATCAGCAGGGACAACTGCGCCACCAGGTTCTTGAGATCGTGTACGACGAAAGCGGACATGCGGTTGAAGGCATCGAACTTCTTGGCTTCGAGCAAGGCCTCCTGCGCCTGCAGCTGGGACAGGAAGCTGGCCGCCTGATGCTGTGCGGTCTTGAGCAGGTCGAGCACCTCCCAATCCACCTCCATCGGCGTTCTCGGCGATAGCAGTACGACGAAGCCGACCAATTCGCCGTTGCTCACCAGAGGAACGACCAGCCACGCATTTTCGAGACGCGATAGCCAGGTCGGCAGCGTCAGGCCCCGGTAAAGTTCCCGACGGGAGCGATACTCCGCGAGATTGACGATCCACCCGCTGGCCTCGAGAAAGGAGGCAAGAGGCCCATCCTCGGGTTCGTCGGCATGGCATTCGGCCATGTTCAATCGTCCCTGGAAACGCAGCCCGCCACCGACGCCCTTCAACCAAATCCCCCCGCCCGGGCTCTCGACGAGGTCGGCAAGCGCCTTGATCACGGCCTCCTGCGGCGAACGCTGCCCGCTCGAACCGGCCAGCGCCTGAGTGAAGCCGAGCCACTCGCTGCGATAGTCGTACTTGTAGGCGAACAGGTGCTTGGACAGCCACACCCGCAGGCGCGCCCGCAACGACGCCGACACCGCCACCACCACCAGCGCCAACAGGCCGGCAAACACCAGCGCCACCTGAAAGGCCCGCCCCCAGTCGCCGCCGAAGATGCGCAGGTAGTAGCCGGCGCCGGCCACCACCAGCAGGTAGGCGCCGGAGGCGAGCAGCGCGGAGGTATGAAAGACGACCTGGCGCGAAACGCTGATGTGGATCCGCCAGCCGGGGTTGCGCGCCACCGTGAGCGCCACCAGCGGCAGGATCAATGCATGGACGAAACCCCGGACAGCCCATACCGCGCCGTCGACGCTTTGGAACATCAGCCCTTCCGCATACAGGTAGACGTCGAAGGCGAAGGCCGCGACCAGGCCGATCGCCATCGGCTTGAGGCCCCAGCGGCCGTCCGGCGGCAGGTTGCGAATCAACTGCTCGATCAGGACCAGGCCGAACACCGCAGCCAACAGGCTGCACAACATAACGCCACGCGCCGACCAGGCCGACGGATCGAACGGAATCTGGAACACCGCCAGCGCGACCGACACGACCACCGCAGCGCTCGCCATGCGCCGAATCAGCATGCGGTCGGATCCCGACAATTCGAGCAGGACCAGCAGGAAGGCATACCACGCGGCGATGCGTACCGAGTCCAGCAGACCGGTCGCCACCAGCAGCCAACGCTCGCCGCTGGCGAGGGCCAGATAGGCACCGATCGACCACAGGGCGCCACCGAGGACGGCAGCCAGCAAGGTCGCGCCGGCGCGTCCGCCACGCCATGCCAGCAGCAGGTAGAGGGCGAACAGACCGTGGGCGATCGCGGCGAGCAGGTAGCCCGCCTTGCCGACATCCAGCAGTTGCAACTCGCCGATCAGCTCAGGCATCGGACTCTGAAAACGAAAAGGGTCCGGGCGCAGCGCCCGGACCGGCAAATTGGCCTGACCGGCAGGGACTCAGTGCGCGCCCTGCCCGGTCAGCACGACCCGGACAGTTTCACACAGCACCAGCGAATCCAGGAACAGGGTGTGGTTCTTGACGTAGTACAGATCGTACTGGAGCTTCTGCAGCGCATCGTCGACCGACGCACCGTACTGGTAGCGCACCTGCGCCCAACCGGTGACGCCGGGCTTGACGCAGTGGCGCACCGCGTAGAACGGGATCTCCTCGGTCAGCTTGTCGACGAAATAGGGGCGCTCCGGGCGCGGACCGACCATGCTCATCTCGCCCTTTAGCACGTTGATCAGCTGCGGCAGTTCGTCGATCCGCGTCTTGCGCAGGAAACGACCGACCCGCGTGACGCGATCGTCGTTGGACTGCGCCCACTTCGGCTTGCCGTCCTTTTCCGCGTCGCGACGCATGCTGCGGAACTTGATGACACGGAAGCTGCGCCCACGCTGGCCGACCCGCTCCTGGAAATAGAAGAGCGGCGCACCGTCCTCGATCAGGATGGCGATCGCCGCTACGATCATGACCGGCGTCGCCAGCACCAACAGGATCAGCGACGCGATCAGGTCGAATACGCGTTTGACGAAACTGCGCACCAGCCCCTGACGGAAGCCTTCTCCGTAGATCAGCCAGCTCGCCTTGAGCGACTCGATCCGTACCTGCCCCTGAACCCGCTCGTAGAACGTACTCAGATCCAGTACCTTGGCGCCGAGCATCTTGCAGTCGAGCAATTCGCGCAAGGGCAGCACGCCACCGCGCCGCTCGCGCACCGCGACGATGACCTCGTCGACCTGCTCGCGCCGAACCAGCTCCGCCAGTCGGCCAGGGAACTCGAGCACACGCGACGGGGAGACGGCGCGCTCACCGTCCTGGGCCGTGGGGATGAATCCGACCACCGACAGCGCCCGCGACTCGGGCGCGGTCAGCACCTTCTCGACCAGTGCGGCGTCCTCGCCGGCGCCCAGCACCAGCACGCGCCGGGCCATCAGCGCCGAGCGCTGCCCGCGATTGACGATGCCACGATTGAGCATGACGAAACCGAGCAGCAGCACCGCGGTGATCTCGCCGGCCTCGGGCGCGAAGTGCCCCCACGGCAGCACGTGATACACGCCGTACGCCACCGGCATACTGACCAGGACGGGCAGCGTGAGCCTGCCGACGACGCTCCGGAGGGATGCGTCGGCGAAGGGCTTGTATAGGCCGAACGCGCTGTTGAGCACCATCATCGTGACGGCGAAGGCCAGCGCCGAGGGAACGGCCATGCGCCAATCCAGGGTCGTGCCCGTGCCACTTTGCAGGGCAAAGCCGATCAACACGCCGATCGCGAGCACCAGGGCATCGATCAGCAGATTGACCAGACTTTGGGAAGAAATGTGATGGCTGAAGATTTTTAGCATTTATGGACTCGACTGCATTACATCAATCTTGTCGTGGGTCGACAGTGCCTGACTGACGGGAGGGCAGCTCTACGCGCCCTCTCCCTGTCGCCTCGTTCTTTTCCGCGAGTCGCAACCTTACGCCCGAGATCGCTACGCCGGTGTTAAAGAGATCACGAGGCACGACTTTGGACACGAATAAAAACCTTCCCCGTGAACGGCCATCCGCCCACCGGACGATTTCCTGTCAAATCGTGTCTGCCGGGCCCGGAAAATGCAGGTGGCGACCGATGGCCGCCGCCATCGCCGAAATCGCCAGAGTCGCCTGCGGAAAGAGCTTTCCCAGGGTGATGAAGCCATGCACCAGACCCGGATATTCGTGGCGCTCGACCTCGATGCCGGCCACCCGCAGGTGCTCTGCCAACTGCCGTCCCTCGTCCACCAGTGGATCGCACTCGGCCGCAACCAGGCACAGTGGCGGCAGACGCTCCAACAGATCCCAGGCCAGCGCCGGCGACGCCCGCCAGTCCAAGGCGTCGCCCGGCTGCGGCAGGTAGCGCTCGAAAAACCAGGTCAGGCTCTCCGCATCCAGAAAATAGCCTTGGGCGTAGCGATCGCGCGAAGCCGTGCGCGCATAGATATCGACGCACGGATAGATCAGGCACTGCAGTCGCGGTACCGGCCAACCCTGCTCGATCGCCGTCAGCGTCGTCACCAGTGCCAGATTGCCGCCGGCGCTGTCGCCGCCAATGGCGAGCTGCTCGCCGATCCCGCCGATCTCGTGGGCGTTGCCCTGAAGCCAGCGCAACGCCAGTGCAGCGTCCTCGACCCCCGCCGGAAATGGATCCTCCGGCGCCAGACGATAATCCACCGAAAACACCAGCACGCCGGCGACGTTGCACAACTCGCGACACATCACGTCGTGGGTGTCGACGCTGCCGATGCACCAACCGCCACCGTGCAGAAAGAGCAGTACCGGCAGGGCCTGCGACGGCGCGGATCCGATCGGCCGGTAGGCCCGGGCGAGCAGGGTCCCCTGCCCCCTGCCCGGTCGATGAATCGGCACTTCCAGCACCGAAGCGACGGCTGGCGCATCGGGCTGGAACGCGTTCTGCAACTTGACCATCGAACGCCGCGCCTGGTCTTCGTCGAGCTGGTGAAATTTCGGTGCGCCGACCCGATACACCATATCGAGCAGGGCGCGGGCATTGGCGTCGAGCATCGTCACACCACACAGGCGGACGCAACCGTGGACCCGCCCGCAAAATGCGGGCTATGATCGAAGGTTTGGCGCCGCATTGAACACGGGACATGGTGCCGGGAGAGGGACTCGAACCCTCACGCTGTCGCCAGCGGCGGATTTTGAGTCCGCTGCGTCTACCAATTCCGCCACCCCGGCCAGGAAGGCGGCGAATTATCCCCCATCATGGTTGCCCCAGCAAGCGCATGCCCTTGACCCTCGACGACTTCGACTACGCGCTGCCCGAGCGCTTGATCGCCCAGCACCCGCCCACCGAGCGCGGTGCGAGCCGGCTGCTGAGCCTCGCCGACGGCCGGCCCCGCGACCTGCGGTTTCGCCAGTTGCCGACGCTACTCGCGCCCGGCGACCTGCTGGTATTCAACGATTCTCGTGTCCTCCGCGCCCGGCTGCGCGGCGTCAAGCAGACCGGCGGGCGGGTCGAAGTGCTGGTCGAGCGCGCCCTCGGCCCCCACCAGGCACTGGCCCAGGTCCGCGCAAGCAAGTCGCCGGTCGCGGGTTCCACGCTGCGCCTGGCCGATGCCTTCGAGGTAAGGGTGCTCGGCCGCGTCGGCGAATTTTTCCATCTGGCGTTTCCGACCGACCAGCCGCTCGACGATTTGCTCGAAGGCCACGGCGAATTGCCGCTGCCGCCCTACATCACTCGCAACGCCGGCAGCAGCGACGAGGACCGCTATCAGACCGTTTATGCACGCCACGCGGGCTCGGTCGCCGCGCCCACCGCGGGCTTGCATTTCGACCAAGCGATGCTCGAAGCGCTGCACGGCGCCGGCATCGAGACCACCTACCTGACCCTGCATGTCGGCGCGGGCACGTTCCAACCGGTACGCAGCCACGACCTTTCAGGGCACCGCATGCACCAGGAACGCTATCTGCTGCCCGCGGAGACGATCGCTGCGATCGCGCGGACACGGGCAGCAGGCGGCCGCGTCGTCGCGGTCGGCACCACCAGCTTGCGCGCCCTCGAGGCGGCCGCCCTGCGCGGTCAGCTCGCCGCCGGCAGCGGCGAGACCGACATATTCATCGTGCCGGGCTTCCGTTTCCGGGTGGTCGACGCCCTGCTGACCAACTTCCACCTACCGCGATCGACGCTCCTGATGCTGGTCTCGGCGTTCGCCGGCATGGCACCGATCCGTACCGCCTACGCCCACGCGATCGCTGCCGACTATCGTTTTTTCAGCTACGGCGATGCCATGTTCCTGACGCGACAACCATGCGATTCGAACTCCTGAACCGTGACGGCGGCGCCCGCCGCGGCCGCCTCCATTTGGCCCACGGCAGCGTGGACACGCCAGTATTCATGCCGGTCGGCACGGCCGGTACGGTCAAGGCCATGACGCCGGCAGCGCTCGACGAGATCGGCGCCCAGATCTGCCTCGGCAACACCTTCCACCTATGGCTGCGCCCCGGCATGGCGGTCATCGATGCCCACCACGGCCTGCATCGCTTCATGCACTGGCCGAAGCCGATCTTGACCGACTCCGGCGGCTTCCAAGTGTTCTCGCTGGGCGCGCTGCGCAAGATCTCCGAAGAAGGGGTGCGCTTCGCGTCGCCGATCGACGGCGCTCGCCTGATGCTCACGCCCGAGATCTCGATGCAGATTCAGACCCACCTCGATGCCGACGTCGCGATGATCTTCGACGAATGCACGCCCTACCCGGCGAGCCGAGAGGCGGCGGCCGATTCCATGCGGCTGTCGCTGCGCTGGGCCCGCCGATCGCGCCAGGAGTTCGACCGGCTGGCGAACACCAATGCGCTGTTCGGCATCGTCCAGGGCGGCATGTACGAAGAGCTCCGGGACGAATCTCTTGCCGGCCTGCAGGACATCGGCTTCGACGGCTACGCCGTCGGAGGACTATCGGTCGGCGAGCCCAAGGAGGACATGCGCCGCATTCTCGACCATACCGCGCCCCGCCTGCCGGCAGCACACCCGCGCTATCTGATGGGCGTCGGCACGCCGGAGGACATCGTCGCCAGCGTCGCTGCCGGCATCGACATGTTCGACTGCGTCATGCCGACCCGCAACGCGCGCAACGGCTGGCTGTTCACCCGCTTTGGCGACATCAAGATCAAGAATGCGGCCCATCGCCGCGATACACGCACGCTCGATCCTTCGTGCGACTGCTACACCTGCCGGAACTTCTCGCGGGCCTATCTTCACCATTTGCACCGCAGCGGCGAAATGCTCGCCTCGATGCTCAACACCATCCACAACCTGCGTTTCTACCAGAACCTGATGCACGAGATGCGAGAGGCCATCGAAGGCGGCTGCTTCGACGCCTTCGCCCGCCGCTTCGCGGCCGACCGAGCCGGCGAAACCTGAGGAATCCCGGGGTCCGCGGCGAAATCCGGCCTGCTGATATAATCCGCGCTTCGCGAATTTGTACCCGGGAGTTTCGATCGTGTTGATTTCCTCTGCCTACGCTCAGGCCGCCGACGCGGCCCAGGACCCCACCGGCGGCCTGCTTCAGTTGTTGCCGATGATCCTGATGTTCGTCGTCATCTGGTTCCTGATGATTCGCCCGCAGATGAAGCGCGCGAAGGAGCACAAGGCCATGGTCGAGGCGCTGGCCAAGGGCGATGAAGTGATCACTCAGGGCGGCATGGCCGGCCGCATCTCGGACGTCGGCGAACAGTTCGTCCACGTCGAGATCGCCGACCAAGTGGAAATCATCGTGCAAAAGCAGGCGGTCGCAACCGTGCTGCCCAAGGGCACCCTCAAATCGGCCTGAGCCCCGCGACCTTCACTCCCGCGGGGTCGGCATCGGCCCCGTCCCGCCCACGTAGCCGAGCATTGTCCGCGCCATGAACCGCTATCCCCTCTGGAAGAATCTGATGATCGGCATCGTGCTGCTCGTCGGGTTGCTGTACACATTGCCCAACTTCTATGGCGAGGTGCCGGCCGTGCAGGTCTCGAGCGGCAAGGCCACGCTCAAGCTCGACGCCGCCAGCACCACGGCACGAATCGAACAGGCACTGACCACGGCCGGTATCCGGCATACCGGCATCTTTGCCGATCCGAACAGTGTTCGCGCCCGCTTCGAGACCACCGACGAGCAATTGCAGGCCAAGGACGTGATCGAGCGGGCGTTCAATCCGGACCCCACGGATCCGGCCTACGTGGTGGCCTTGAACCTGCTGTCGGCTTCGCCCGGCTGGCTCACCCGCATCAACGCCCTGCCGATGTACCTGGGGCTCGACCTGCGCGGCGGCGTGCACTTCCTGCTGCAGGTGGACATGCCGGGGGCACTCACCAAGCGGCTCGACGCCACTGCCGCCGACCTGCGTACGCTGCTGCGCGATCAAGGCGTGCGCCATTCCGGCATCGAGCGCGATGGACGCAGCATTACGGTGCGATTCCGCGATGCAGAGCTGCAAGGCAAGGCGCGCACGGCGATCGAACGATTCACGGCCGATCTGCAACTGAGCGAGCGCGACGGCACCGGCGGCATGCCCGAACTGGTTGCGACACTGACCCAACAGGCCGAAAAGACGATCCAGGATTTCGCGCTGAAGCAGAACATCACGACGCTGCACAACCGTATCAACGAACTCGGCGTCGCCGAACCGGTGATCCAGCAGCAAGGCGCCGATCGGATTGTCGTGCAGTTGCCCGGCGTGCAGGATGTGGCCAAGGCCAAGGACATTCTCGGCCGCACCGCCACGCTCGAAGTGCGGATGGTCGACGAGACGCCGGGCGCGCTGGAAGCGGCGATGAATGGCCAAGTGCCCTTCGGCTCCGAACTGTATACCGAACGTGGCGGCCGCGAACTGCTGGTGAAGAAGCAGGTGGTGCTAACCGGCGACCGCCTCACCGATGCCCAGCCGGGCTTCGACGGGCAGACCCAGGAACCAGCGGTCCATCTGACCCTGGACGCCGCGGGTGCCAGGATCTTCCGCGACGTCACCCGCGAAAACGTCGGCAAGCGGATGGCCATCCTGCTGATCGAAAAAGGCAAGGGCGAAGTCATCACGGCGCCGGTGATCCGCACCGAGATCGGCGGCGGCAGGGTCCAGATCTCCGGCCAGATGAGCACCCAGGAGGCCACCGACGTCGCCCTGTTGCTGCGGGCGGGCTCGCTCGCTGCGCCGATGGAGATCATCGAGGAACGCACGGTCGGCCCCAGCCTCGGCGCCGAGAACATCGAGAAGGGCTTCGACTCGACGCTGTGGGGCTTTGCGGCGATCGCTGCCTTCATGATCGTCTACTACATGCTGTTCGGCACCGTGTCGGTGATCGCACTGGCCTCCAACCTGCTGCTGCTGGTGGCTCTGCTGTCGATGCTGCAGGCCACGCTGACCTTGCCGGGCATTGCCGCGATCGCGCTGACCTTGGGCATGGCGATCGACGCCAATGTGCTGATCAATGAGCGCATCCGGGAAGAGTTGCGCAACGGCGCAAGCCCGCAGGCGGCCATCACCGCCGGCTACGAGCGTGCCTTCGACACCATTCTCGACTCCAACATCACGACGCTGATCGCCGGTATCGCGCTGCTGGTGTTCGGCTCGGGCCCGGTCCGTGGATTCGCGGTCGTGCACTGCCTCGGCATCCTGACCTCGATGTTCAGCGCGATCCTCGTTTCGCGCATGCTCGTCAACCTGATCTACGGCCGCAAGCACAAGCTCGACAAGCTTTCCATCGGCCAGGTCTGGAAACCTTCGAACTGACAATCAGCAGCAGGCATCGCGGCGCCCGGCGCCGCGGGCCCGGGAACGGATCATGGAATTCTTCCGCATCAAGAACGACATCCCCTTCATGCGCCACGCGCTGGTGTTCAACGTCATTTCGTTGCTCACCTTCGTGCTGGCGGTGCTGTTTCTCGCGACGCGGGGCCTGAATCTGTCGGTCGAATTCACCGGCGGCACCCTCGTCGAACTGCACTACAACGCAGCGCCCCAGCTCGAACCGGTTCGCCAAGCGCTTTCGGACGACGGTTATCCGGACGCCCAGGTTCAGAACTTCGGCAGTGCCCGCGACGTGCTGATTCGTCTGCCGAACCGGGAAGGTCTGGCGTCTTCCCGGGTCAGTGAGCGCGTCATGGCGACGCTGGCCAAGGTGGGCGACGACACGCCCGAGCTGCGCCGGGTCGAGTTCGTCGGCCCCCAGGTCGGCAAAGAACTCGCCGCCGACGGTGCAATGGCGCTGCTGCTGGTGGTGGTCGGCATCATGATCTACCTGGCGCTGCGCTTCGAGTGGCGCTTTTCGGTGGCGGCCATCATCGCCAACCTCCATGACGTGATCATCATTCTCGGATTCTTCGCATTCTTCCAGTGGGAGTTCTCGCTGGCGGTGCTGGCCGCTGTACTCGCCGTGCTGGGCTATTCGGTGAACG
>JAGRFZ010000222.1:506-1906 GCA_020445785.1 Rhodocyclaceae bacterium | reverse complement strand
CGGGCGGCGACGCCCGGGGCGCGCCGAAGCGGCGGCCGTCAACTCGTGCGAATCGGCCGCCCGCCCACGGTCGGGTTCTGCGTCAGTATCTCGTTCGGTCCGAAGATTCGCAGCGGCCCACGAGCTTCTGGCCGTTGCTGCGGTAGATCAGCTTGCCCGAGACACGGCTGAGAAAGAGCCGGCCCTTCCGGTCGGTGGCGACGATCGACGTGTCCGAAAGGGTTTCGATCGTGAGGGTGCCGGCATCCGCGCCTTCCACTTCCCTGCGCAGCTCATTCGCATCCTGGTCGACGATCAGCAGCATCTCACTGTCGTCGACCTCGCAGACGATGTACTTCAATGGTCGCACCGCAGCCCCGGTCACGGCCCTGCCCGGACGTGCCGGCTCCGCCACCTGCGGTGCCGCTGGCGCCGCCACGGCGGCCGTCGCTGCTGTAGCCGCGGCGATCGCTCGCGGATTCGCCGGTGCCGCATCGGCTGGCGGCGCTGCGGTCGAAGCGGGCGCCACCGGTGCCGGTGCGGTGGCCTGGGCCTGCTGCGGGCCGACGCTGCATTGGCGATCGAAATAGGTCGCCAGCCCGGTCTTGGAGGCGTGCTTGACGACCTGGTTGTTGTTGATCAGGAAGAAATGCAATTGATTGGATTTCTTGGTGATGCCGTCGGTTCTGCCTTGAATGCAAACGCGATACCCGTACAGCGTGGTCGACGAGGCGTACGACCTGTCGGCATAGCGGTCCGGCGCATTGAGGAAATAAATGCTGTCGGACTCGATGCTGTCCTGGGGCGGATGTTCCTTCAGATAGTCGAGTACGATCGACTTGTACTCGCTTGGATACGCGCCGTAGTCCCTCTCAGCGGGTGTGGACACTTGCTGGCCGGGTGGGGTGAATGCGCATCCCACCATCATTAGCGTGGCGATCAGCGTGGTTGATGTGCTCTTCATTGCTTCCCTCGAAAACGCTGCCGAAACGATTTGCTCGCCGGAGATCGATCCCTGTCTGGTCTGATCCTGGGCGAATGGTCATGCATTCTGCGCTTGCCGGCACGAGATCGTCGAAATATCTGCGCTGCCGAGTTCGCCGCACCGGCATCATGCCTGACAGCCGTTCAGATGGCGGTGGCCCGATGAGTGGCAAGGATTCTCCCCACTCATCGGGCCACCGGGACTTACATGCGCGCTTTCAGAGGCCGGCCATCGGTGCCGCTCCCGCAATGCCACCGCAGTTCGTGGCCACGGTTGCTTCCTCGACAACGGCGGTCGAATCAGACCTCATCGAGACGACCGTTCTCTCAGAAGAAGAAGGTTCCACCCAGGATCACGCTATCCAGATCTTTTGCCCCGTCATAGGCGGCAGAACAGGCGGCGGAATTGCAATCGACGTCGAGACTCAGCTTCTCGT
>JAGRFZ010000222.1:0-339 GCA_020445785.1 Rhodocyclaceae bacterium | reverse complement strand
TGATGCCGAACTTGAGGTGATACGCGTCGGTGTCATCGCCGGAGCCCGCGGCCGCATCGTCGGCCGATTCGTTCTGATAGGCCAGCGTGCCGAAGAGGCCCGTTGCGGCATCCATCACGCCGACCTGGACCTGGAAGGTTTCGGACTGGCTGCCACCGACGTTCGCCCCGCCGTTGCCGACGTTGATCGCATAGCCACCATGCAGCATGACCTTCAGGCCGCTCATGTCGGTGGTGTACTTGGCAGCGATATCGTAGATTTCGTCGTTGGCGAAACCGACGGCAATATTCAGGCCCTCGGCCAACTGCGGCAGATCATAGCGGAAACCCTTGCGATAGA
>JAGRFZ010000119.1 GCA_020445785.1 Rhodocyclaceae bacterium | reverse complement strand
ACCGTCGTCGGCGTGCTGATCGAAGTGCCGGTGATGCTGCTGGTGGTGCGCGCAGTCAATCGCAGCAAGGCGTGGTACGAACGGGGCATCGTGGCCCGACCGAGCGTGGATCGGGCCTGAGCCTGCGAACATCCGCATCGGCGACCAGCGACTTTCGATTGCCACCGTCGGCTTTCGCTCGACAGGCAACCGACGGCCTGTTTCCCGATGGGCCTCGCGCCGAATCTGTCCGCTGCCTATACTGCCAGCGATTCGACCAGAACTTCCGATATCGGCCGGAAGTTCGAACTGGCGCCACGATCTATTGCGGCCTCTACAATCCGGTAGATTTCGAGCCAAATCGGTGGAGCGCGCTTGCCCGCCAGGCTCAGAGACGGGGACACCAAACGAGATGTCAGAAAGCTATACTCGCTACAATACCGTTCATACGAAAACGGAAGCCGGCAAGCTGATTGCCGAAATCGCCGAAAGAAATGACGAAGACCTGCCAGCCCACTACAGCATAGAAAAAGAGGAAGCCACGCTCCGGGCCCTCTTGCAGAGGATGAGCACCGAGAAACCGGAGCAGTATTTCGGCGAGATCTACAGCCAGATTCTCGCGCCGGGCCCAATGCAGGCAAACTACAGGAGCGCGGCCCTATACACCGCGCACTCTCCTGTTGACAACAAGACCAGGTATTACCTTCAACTGGTCCTGCTCAAATACATCATCTGTTTCGGCCGCGACTTCAAGCGCTTCACCACGGGCGAATTCAGTTACGCCTTGCATGAGTATGCCTTCCGGAAGGCCGGAAACACCGCTACGATCGGGCTGCTGCCCTGGGCGTTCCTCGAGAATTTCGATGTAACAAAGGCAAACGTGCGCCAGCTTCCATTCGGCGACTGGCTGATTAACGTCGCCATCGAAGAACTGAACCCACCTGATGGAAAGATCACCAACACCGGATTGCTCATTCGCCAATACATCGATTATACGAGTCAGCTATGGCGGCCGGTCCTGCGGGAAGGGCTGGATTTTTTCAGATAAGGCGAGTCACGGCGGCCCAGAGGCCGGGGTTCGCGAGCCGGCGGCAGAGACTTGCACCGGCTCGCTTCAGGCGACTCTCGCCGTGATCCGCGCGCAGTCGAGCAGCCACCTCAACGGGACTCGAGCAGTGAATTCACGCGATTCCTGAGATTTGCCGTAAGCGCCCGCTTGTTCAGCTTGCCGCCCTTCCCCCGCGGCACGACCAGCAGGCGTTCTGCGGCAAAGTCGAATGGCGGCGGCCCGGAGCATTCCTCGCGAATCGGCACCCAGAGCGTGCCGCCGACATCCGCGGCGTTCATTGCGTGGAACATGCCTGCCTCGAAGACGACGTTCGGATTGTCCTGGAACCGCCCGTTCGCGCCCGCGGGTTCCGACATGTAGCACACGCCGAATGCAGCGCTGGAAATCGCATCTGCAATCTGGGCGTTCACATTGCCGCTTTCATGCATTTCGTCCCACGAGACGACGTCGAAGTCCGCGCTGCGCTCGGCCAGGATCGTCTTGACGGCGCCGACGACCTCCGCGTCCGCTCGACTGGAGAATGCCAGGAACAGCTTCGGCTTCAGCAGCGGGCTCTGGATGATCTTCGCGTTGAGATTCTGAAACGCGTTGTGGGTATTGTCCAATTGTGCGCGATGGGAATCGTGGGAGCGGCAGAATATTTCGATGATCTTTGCCACGTGCAGCAATTCGGCCTTTGCGCCTGAACACAGATCCAGATGCTGCTCGAACTCCAGATTCAGGAATCCGGACGCAGGCCGGCCAATCGGCACGATCACCGAGGTCAGGAACGGCTCGCCGGCCCAGTCCCGATACGCCGGCAGGTCGTCTGCGCCGGACCACATCTCGCAGTAGGAAGTCGCCTGCAGCAGGCTTTCGGAACCGTCCGCGACGGTAATCCACAAGGGCTTGTCGAACTGCACCGCATATGAAGTATGGCCCCTGATACTACCGTCTGCCTTGTGCAGCGGCGCCGTGTATTTCTTGCCATCCGAACTCCAAAGCGTCGCGAGAAACCTCTCGCCATCGGTGCCCGGCGGCGCCTCGATGCGCACTTCGTAGGTACCCGTACGCAGCGTCTTGCGGAAATAGTCGTCCAGCAGCTTCCCTACTTCCTGCAGCAGCTCGGTACTGACGATGTCCACGGCAAGGGCGAACTGATGCAAATCTCGTATGAACTGTGTCGTCATTTCATCGGCCTCGCTCAGCACCAGATGACACGACCGCCATGAGCCGATCGAGCATCCGTTGGCGGACGGTCGAAACGCGCACCGATCCGGCATCGGCGCCTGGGACCTTCACCGGACCGGAACCGAGGCGCCGATCGATACGCCGGGAAGCTGACTTTCGCCCTGCGGCAACCCGAGAAGCCAGGAAGATCTTGCAAAGAGCATAGCCCGCGAGCGCGGCCACGCATGCGAACCATTTAACATCAGGACACGATTCGCGGCTTTTCGGTCGCGCACCGTTCGCGCGCGCGAGGCACTTCACCCGCGTCGGGCAATCGGTCTGGTTCGACGTGCAATCCCCCGACCCATGCGCCAGACCGGCGGGGTCGTGGCCGTAGCGGGACGATCCGGACCGGCAACCGACCGCGCTTGTCGGCCCATCGACCATGGCTGCCGGTTCTCGAGGCGATCGACGCCCTACCGCAGCATCAGCCGCAGCGCGATCGCCACCGTCGTCACGACGATCACCGGCCGTACCAGCGCGGTGCCGCGATTGATGACCAGCCCCGAGCCGAGACGGGCGCCGATGATCTGGGCGACGGCCATCGCCGCCACCAGCGACCACACGACATGGCCGCCGAGGACGAACACGGTCATCGACGCGAAGTTGGTGGCCAGAACCACCGGCTTGGTGCTGGCCGTAGCGCGACGCATGTTGAAGCCGCGCAGGCCGGAGAAGGCGGCGGCCGAGATCGAGCCCATGCCCGGGCCGAAGAAGCCGCCATAGACGCCCAGCCCACCACCGACCAACGGCGCGAACAGGCGGGCGGAGATCCGCGGCGGACTGTCGACGTCCGAGATGCGCGGCGAAAATGCGAAGTAGGCGGCCAGCAGGATCAGCATCGGCGGTAACAGCGCTTCGAGCAGCGCGGCGTCGAGCTGCTGCACCAGCCAGGTGCCGGCCAGCGCACCGGCCAGCGCCCACGCCAGGGTGGCGCGCAGGGGCGCCAATTGCAGTTGCCCGCTACGGAAATAGTTGATCGCCGACGACACGGTACCGAACACGCTCTGGCATTTGTTGGTGGCCAGCGCCTGCACCGGTGGCAGGCCGGCCCACAGCAGGCAGGGCAGCACGATCATGCCGCCGGCGCCGGCGATCGAACTGACGAAGCCGCCGGTGAAGGCGGCCAACACCAGCCCGACGACCGCAAGCGACGAGACCTCAGCCACCGGCGGGCCGGTGGGCGACGAAGCGTAGGCGCACGTAGTCGGCGTGCCAGCGGCCGGCTTCGTCGCACAAGTCGCTGCGCAGGGTTTCGACGAGTTCGGCGACGCAGGCGTCGCGGCCGGCAGCCGGCATGCGTGCCAGGTAAGGCTTGCCGAAGGTCTGCAGCCAGCCGCCGACGTCACCGGGCAGCGGGGTGGGTCGGGCGAAGGACTCGATGGCGTCCACCACCAGCCCGGCGGCCCCGAGCCGGACGCGGTAGTCCTCCGGCGTCGGGAAGTACCACGGGCAATCGATGTCGATGCCGCGGGCGGCAAGGGCACCCACCAGCGCAGCGACGATGTGGGCCACGTTGCCATGGCCACCGAACTCGCCGACGAAGCGCCCACCGGGCACGAGGGCGCGATGGACGCCGGCGAGCACCGCATCCGGTTCAGTCATCCAATGCAGCGCGGCGTTCGAGAACACCGCGTCGAAGGGCGCGTCGAAATGCAACGCATGGCCGTCCATGACGTGCGCGTCGATGCCGCGCGCCTGCGCGGCCGCGATCATCTCGGCGCTGGCGTCCACCCCGACCACCGTGCAGCCGGCATCGACCAGATGCCGGGTCAAGGCACCGTCGCCGCAGCCGAGGTCGAGGATGCGCTCACCGGCCTGCGGCGCCAGCAGACGCAGCAGCGGCTCGCCGAGTTCGGGCACGTAGCCCGCATTGCGCTGGTACTGCACGGGATCCCACGCACACTCGCCACCTCTCGACATCGTCGCTCCCTGATCGTCGTATACCAGGTGCCGAGTGTGCCACGGCAACTGCGGCGGCGCTGACGAGCGCTAAATACGCTACCAGGCTTCCGATGCGAAGCGCACCACCAGGAAGTCCAGCAGCGCGCGCACCGCCGGGCTCAACCGGCGACGGGACGGATAGAGCGCCTGGATGGTCAGCTCCGGCGGCTGCCAGTCGGGCAACACCACCACCAGCGAGCCATCGGCGATCAGCGGCGCAGCGAGGTAGCGTGGCTGCAGGCCGATGCCGGCACCGGCCCGGGCCGCGCTGGTCATCATCATCGTCTCGTTGGTGGCGAAGCGCACCGGCACCGCGATCTCGCGCACCTCGCCGTCACGCGTCAGCCGCCACAGGCCGCGGCCGAAGCGGGCATGGCCGAGGCAGCGGTGCTCGCCCAGGTCCTCGGGCCGAGCAGGCACGCCCTGCCGGGCGAGGTAGGCAGGCGCCGCCACCAGCAGCGAGCGGCAACGAGCCAGCGGACGCGCAACCAGGCCCGGATCGGCCTCGGCGGTGATCCGGATCGCCATGTCGATGCGATCGCGCACCAGGTCGACCGCCGCGTCACCGACCTCGAGCGTCACTGTCAGGCGCGGGTGTGGCGTCAGAAAATCGGCAATCGCCGGCGCCAGATGCGTCTGGCCGAAGGAAGCGGCACAAGTGATGCGCAGCTCACCGCGCAAATCGTCCGCCTGCTGCACCACATCGGCTTCCAGCTCATCGGCCAGTTCCAGCACCTGCCGGCTGCGGCGCAGGCATTGTTCGCCGGCCTCGGTCAGCGACAGGCGACGGGTCGTGCGTTGCAGCAGACGCACGTCCAACCAGTGCTCGAGTGCGGCGACGTGGCGGGTGACCATCGCCCGCGACAGGTCGAGGCGTTCGGCCGCAGCACTGAAGCTGCCACGCTCGACGACCTCGGCGAAGACCCGCATCGCAGTCAGTCGGTCCATCCATTTGTCCGATTTACGCAACAAAGATGGCTGAATATACCGGTTTATCCGGCAGCATTGTGAACATAAAGTCCTCCCAGTCGTACCACAAGCCCCGACTCACCCGACAGGAGGATTCCAATCATGAAACGCACCATCGTCGGCGCCGCGCTCGCCGCCACCCTCGTCGCCGCCCATGCCCGGCAGGCCCTGGAACTCGACGTCATCAACGGCGACGCCGGCAGCTTCCACGTGAACGCCGTGCTGGTCAGCGGCCCCACCGAGGCAGTCCTGGTGGACACCGGCTTCACCCGCGCCGATGCCCTGCGCATCGCCGCGCGGGTGCTCGACAGCGGCAAGCGGCTGAAGGCGATCTACGTCAGCCAGGCCGATCCCGACTACTACTTCGGTGCCGCCACCCTGTCGGCGATCTTCCCGGACGTGCCGGTGGTCGCAGCGCCGGCGGTGCTCGACCGGATGCGCGCCAAGGCCGAGGCCAAGCGCGAGTTCTGGTGGCCTAAGATGGGCGCCAACGCGCCGCAGCGGGTGTTGCTGCCGCAACCGCTCTCCGGCAGCACGCTGTCGATCGACGGCGAGGTGCTGGAGATCCGCGGCCTGCAGGGACCGCTGGCCCACCGTCCCTACGTCTGGATCCCATCGAACAATGCGGTGATCGGCAACATCGCGGTGTTCTCCGGGCTGCACGTGTGGACCGCCGACACCCCGGGCGAGGGTCTGCGACAGGCTTGGCTGAGCCAGCTCGACGAGATCGCCGCCCTTGCGCCCGAGACCGTGGTGCCGGGCCACATGGCGGCGGGAAGCGCCACCGACCTGTCGGCGGTCGGCTTCACCCGCGACTACCTGCTGCGCTTCGACGCCGAGGCCGGACAGGCGAAGGACAGCGGCGCGCTGATCGCCGCGATGCAACGCGCCTATCCCGAGGCGGGGCTGGGCATCGCGCTGGACATCGGCGCCAAGGTCGCGACCGGCGAGCTGGCCTGGTAGCACCTGATCACGACGCCCCCCCGTCGCTGCGCGACACCCTCCCCAGGGGAGGGCAGCGCCCGCTTCGGGCG